>JANXYV010000172.1 GCA_025355875.1 Prolixibacteraceae bacterium
CAGGCATTCAGAAAGTCAATTTGCGCCGAACAAGACATGATCGACTGTTCAACTGAGGATATGTTGACCTTATCGAGGTATCGCCAAATTAATACCAGGTATCAAATGTTAATTGCAACGCAAAATTAAACTAAAGCCAAACTATACTATGAAACAAGGAGTCTTTGTAAGTACCATGCGGAATACCAGGCAGGTACTCAATTTCCGGCGGAGGGATATAATCCTGCATTGCAATTTCAGAATTTCCGTTTAGTTGGCGGAGATTGAGCGGATCAAATATCCATTGTCCATTGTTAATTATAAATTTATATTCCAGTCGGGCATCAGGGGCGAAGACTGACTGCGCGAACCACAGGTTTGTTCCTGCAATATGGGTCATCGGAGAACCATTTGAATCCCAAAAGTTTGCATCACCAGGTACTGTGATGGCGGTCGCATTACCCCGATAAAGGAAAGTGGCGATCGATTTTTCTTCCACAAAAGGGAAGGAAGGAATGGTAAGCATGAAACTATCAGCAATCGCTGTCCTTTCCTGCTCTGGAACCGACATGATCCGGTTGTAAAATGCTCCAAATCGGGGTCCTTCAAACCCGGATGTAGAATAAAGTACAAAATCGTCAACAAACAGCTTAGCCGGAGGGATGACTTCATGATCAGCCTGAGTAATAACAACACACCTGAACTGGACTGAATCGACTCCGATAAGATCATTGTCGTCCAACTTAAAAAAATTATTTTCATTATAATGACTGAACGACTCCGGAACGAAATCATCCGAACTTAGAAAATGCCAATAGTTCCAAACGCCGCCGCTATGCTTTCGCACTTCAGAATAAAGATGGTCATTAATTCCGGAAGCATCTTTTGTATGATCCAAGACTCCTTTGTATTTGAAATCAGCAGTAAGTTTTCTTGTGCCCGACTTTAAATTCTGGATTGAGATGGACGGGGATACCAGGGCAGACTTCATCCCTGAAAAATAATTCCCTGAAACAGGATCGAAACACCCGATACTCTTGGAAGGGCTGGCATATGCAGAGGTAGTGAAATGCCATGGATTTGGTCCTGCCGGGTTATCTGAAATAAATTTCGCTGCTCCAGTGTCACCGGCATCGTCTTCGAAAATCGTTGCCGTTCCATCTCTTATACTGATATTATCAATTCGCCATCCAAAAAGAGCAGACTCATCCTGGGTTGAATAAGTGTCATCTGACCCAAAGAGGAATTGAATCCAAACCGTTTGACCTGCATAAGCCGCAAGATTGAACCCGGAAGAGACCCACCCTCCAGAGTTACCAGCCCAACCGGACAAGCCTATGCCATAACGATAATAAAAACCCCTGCTACTTTGTGACCCATAAAGTTTTCCTGAAGTGGGCTTAATTACGGTGAAGTTAATCCCATCTGTCGAAATCCTTACAGTTACGGCATCCCAGGAATCGAATCCGGGAGGATTGTAGTCACCGGAGGACTTAATCCTGAAATTATGCATGAAGGTCAAAACCGGTGCTATGGTGCCTGTTAAACTGATAGGAGGCGAGGTGAGAGGCTGTTCCCACAGATTATCATATCCACCAAGTTCTTCAATTCCACACCAGTATGAATGCCCCGAATAAGCTCCGGTAGTGCTTGTATGCCAGAAAGACTCACTCCATAAATCCTGGAAAGTCCAGCCTGGGGCGTCATGATCAAAATTTTCAAAATAGATGGTATCACGGCCTGAAATTAATTCTCTGCTGATAGCAGTGTGAGAATCTTGCGCATGTAATCCAATATAACACAAAAGCAGTAAAGAGTTGATTAATAATTTTATACGTTTCATTATAGCATTGTTTTAAATAGATATTTACATACAATTTCTATTTCTTTATAAATTTCCCAGTAAATAATTGGTTCACTGCTATTACCTTCACCAGATAGATTCCATTCTCTAAATCGGAAACATCGATTGAAGTATTGCTTTCAAGGATTTGTTTTTGGAGTACCGATTTCCCTGTAATATCAAATACTTCAAACGGTCCATTTTTTCCGGAGATATCGATATGCAGTATATCCTGAACAGGATTGGGATAAAGAGTTAACTGATTTTCATTGATAACAGGTTGTTCTCCAGTTGTAGTTTCGGCAGCTAATTCTGAAGCTCCATTATTTGCTCCAACCCATTTATTGCCTTTCGGATCTATGGCAATTGCTGTGACATAATTATCTAAAAGACCATCTTTTGTGGTATAGGTTTTCCAATTAATTCCATCAAATTTTGAAACTCCCATATTAGTTCCAAACCATTTATTACCCTGAACATCAATAGTAATAGAATTAATGAAATTACCAGCAAGGCCATCAATGGTGGAATACCTCGTCCATTTTGTGCCATCAAATTTTGAAACTCCTCCTCCATAAGTTCCAATCCATTTATTGCCCTGAGCATCAATTGCAATTGCATCAATCTGATTATCTGCAAGGCCATCCGAAATGGTATAGGTAGTCCAAGAAGTTCCATCAAATTCCGACAATCTTTTGTCTCCTTTAAAATCTGCAGTTCCAATCCATTTATTACCTTGATCATCAATAGCAATTGCGGTAACCCAATTATCTGAAAGGCCATCTTCAACCTTATAGGAAGTCCAGGTAATTCCATCAAATTTTGTAACTCTATTATTTTCTCCAAACCATTTATTGTCCTGATCATCAATAGCAATTGCTGTAATCCGGAAATTCACTTGACCATCGATATTGGTATAACTTGTCCAATTCGTTCCGTCAAATTTTGAAACTCCGGCTTCATTATTCCAATTATGAGTTCCAACCCATAGATCGCCATGCTTATCAATTGAAATTTCTGAAACATAATTATACAAAAGGCCATTTGCAGTGGTATAAGTTGTCCAAGTGGTACCATCAAATTTTGAAATTCCACCTTCAGTGCCTAACCATTTATTCCCATCAGCACCAATTGCAATTGAATTCACATAATTGCCTCCAAGACCATTAACAGTATAGTTTGTCCAATTTGTACCATCAAATTTTGATACCCCATCTCCATAATACCCATCAACAGTTCCGACCCATTCATTACCTTGAGCATCAATTGCAATTGATTCAACTACATTGCCTGCTAATCCATTTTTAGTGGTATAAGATGTCCATACAGTGCCATCAAATTTTGCAACTCCATTCGTCGTCCCTAACCATTTATTACCCTGATTATCAATTATAATTGAGTTCACTGATCCAGCAAGGCTGTCTGGATTGGTGTAGGCAGTCCATGTATTACCATCAAATTTTGAAACTCCATTATCAGTTCCAAACCATTTATTACCCTGAGCATCAATTGCAATAGCATTAACAGAATTACTTGCAGGACCATCAGTCCCAGCATATGTTATCCAATTAGTACCATCAAATTTCGATAAGTGACCTCTTGATTTTATATCAACATTTATAGTCCATTTATTACCTTGTGCATCTATAGCAATTGCATAAACCCAATCAGTAACCCAATGAGTTGCTGGAAAATCAGGATTGGTATATGTAGTCCAATTTGTCCCATCAAATTTTGATAAACCACCTCCATAATCCCCGTTCCTTGTTGCAAACCATTTATTTCCTTGTGCATCAATTGCTATTGCGTACACATTATTACCTGCAAGACCGTCTGAGGTAGTATAGTTTGTCCATTTGGTTCCATCAAATTTTGATACTCCATTGGAAGTTCCAAACCATTTATTGCCTTGGGCATCAATTGCGATAGAACTGATATAATTACTAGCAAGACCATCTGCAGTAGTATAGGTTTTCCAGATAGTTCCATCAAATTTGGATACTCCATGGGCGGTTTCAAACCACTTATTGCCTTGGGCATCAATAGCTATTGCATTAATGTCATTACTGGGCAATGTAGTACTGGTTGATGCCACTGTATAATTTGTAAAGGATTGCGCATTGGCAGGATCAATACTGAAAATGCTTACTAAAAGCATTAGGACTAAAAATGTAAATTTGTATTTCATAACTTAAATTTTAAAATGAGTAGCGGGGGTTGAAGCGACAACTTCACTACCCGGTTTTATAATCAAAATTTATAAATAACGCCCCGGTCAAATTAGCAGCCGGTTTGTTCATTCAGGGCGACCCAGTAAAGGCAAGAACTAATAAAGTAAACTTTTGTAATTTAAGAAAGAATAAAGCATGTTATAATCTTTTATTCAAAATTAGATCAAAGTGGCAGGCAATACATTTAAACTCTTAATTGATTAATTGAAATTATTGCGCATTGATTGAAATTATTGCGCAAAATGAAGTTTTGTGATAAATGACGTATGGAATTTAGGTGATACTGATACTAAAGCATTCCTTGCTCTGCCAGCCACTTCCCGACTAGGACACGTTCTGCCTGGTATTTGGCATCCACATTTTTAAGTATCATTTGAAACCGGTGTTCCTGCCGGATAAGATTAAACCGAGGGTCGTATTTGAATAAGATTATCCACCATAAGGGAAAGGCTTTATTTTTAATTACTTCATCCAAATAAGAATATGCTTTTTCCTTGTTTCCCAAAAGAACATACATCCCTGCCAGATCAAAATGAGAATACCTTTGAATGGAATTCAACCTGCCAAGTTTTATACTTCCCAGTTCATATTTAATTTGCTCGTTAATATAAAACTCTGCTTCTTTGGCTCTTCCTGTTTGCCATAGACAATAACCAATATCCAGTGGTGCAAACAGATCAATTTCCCCTGACTTTTTTAAGCGTTCAAAATGCATCTTTTGCAATGTATATGCTTCTTCACACCGACCTGTCATAGCGCAATAAAGAGACAACGGACTGTCCATTATTGAATCTCTTTTATAACTAATTTTTGCCAAATGATATGCTTTTTCAAAGTTTCCGACAGAATATTCAGCCCATGCTATACGATCCAGATTTCGCGCTGAATCACCATCCAATTCCAATACTTGCTGACTATATTTTTTCCCTAAATCAGGGAACCCGAAGTTTGAAAGTTTATAGCTAAATTCTGCTAAAAAATATGGCAGTCCGGTCCCACGATTGCGAAGCACTGCTTCATGCAGGTTGCTGATAGCCCCAACATTATCTTGAAACATCTCGAAAATAGAACTTCGAAGATAATATGCCTTCCAATCGTTTGGATTAAATTGAATGGCTTTGTCAATTTCTTTTAAAGCTTCGGATGATTTTGAAGTTTCAGAAAATATTTGAGCCCTGAAATAATAGGCCTCAGCACATTGTGGGTCATAGGTAAGTGCCTTATTTGCAAGAATTAAAACAGAGTCCATGAAATTCTCAGAGAGAAAAGCTTTCCAATGATACTTCCTGTAATAAACCGCAGCCAATCCGGTATAAGCCAATGCAAAAGTGGAATCCAATTCCAAGGCCTTTTGAAAATGAAGTTTTGCGTTTTTTAATGCAATTGTATCCCCTTTTATACTAAATTCATTTCTCTCTAATTCATTTTTCCCCTTTATGAAATAATCGTAGGCTGTAAGATTAGAAGTTGGTGTTTTCCGGATGAGTTGCTGTTCTTCAGGTGTGATTAGCGCTTTCAATCGACTTGCAACCGCTTCAGCTACTTCGCTTTGTATTGAAAATATATCTTTCCAGTCACGGTCGTATATGTCTGACCAAACATGGCTGTCATCGCTGGTTTTAATCAATTGTAATATTAGCCGGACCTGGTCTCCTGTCATCTCAAAGCTGCCTTCCAACACATACTCAACATCAAGTTCCCGACCAATTGTTTTTGATGTTTTATCTGTTTTCCGGTATTGCTCAACGGAGGTACGCGATACAACGCGCAAATCTTTAATTTTAGACAAATGAACCAAAATGGCATCCATCGTACCATCAGCCAGGTATTGTTTCTCAGACTCAAGACTAAGGTATTTAAAAGGAAGTAAAGCAATAGATTTCTCCTTTATAGTCTCTTTTGATACCGATATTTTATTGGTAATGAAAACCGAAATTGGAATCAAAACGATTAAAAGGATAACCAGGCCAACCAGAATTTTTGTTTTATTTGATTTTATTTGACGGATTTTGGTAAGGATTTCTTGTGCACGGTGTTCCGGGTCGTGTTTTCTCAATTCCCCGGGTGCAACTCCAAAATATTCGCGGAAGCATTTGTTGAAATAAGTAGGACTTCCAAATCCGACCCTGTACGAGATTTCGGCTACGGTTAAATCTTCATTCAGCAGCAACTCTTTGGCCTTTTTTAGCCGGATCTCACGGATAAACTGGCTGGTATTTTGATTGGAGATGGTCTTTAGTTTCCGGTTCAGGTTAGAATGGCTCATGCCTGCTTCTCTGACCAATTCATCAGGGCCAAATGCCTCGTTTGCCAGATTTGCTTCAACGATTTCGGTAAGCCGTTTGATAAACTCTTTGTTCATCGGGATTCCTGGTGATAATTCCTAAAATATCCAATAGGCTGGCTAAACATTCAATATCAAATTACTCCTAAGAGTTTCTGCCACAGCATCGAAACTGATATCAAAGCTATTTTGTTCATTTATTTTCAGTATTATCCGTAAATTACCACCTAAAATATAGAAACAGGGAAATCACTGAAAATAATTCTCCTTCATATACGATGGAAGAAACAGAAATGGATTAATTTATGAAGCAGTTATTTGTTTTCTTCATTTTCTGCCTCCAAAACCGCATTCACCGATCCGTGCAGTAGCAGCAGTCGCTTGGCTTTTGCCTCGTCGTAACCCAGTTCGGCCATTATCATGCGCATTCCGCGGTGGATCAGTTTTTGGTTGGTGAGTTGCATGTTGACCATTTTATTGCCTTTTACCCGGCCCAGTTTGATCATCAGCGAGGTGGTAATCATATTCAGGATCAGCTTTTGCGAGGTGCCCGATTTCATACGGGTACTGCCGGTTAAAAATTCCGGACCGACAATCGCTTCAATAGCAATATCCACGTTTTGAGCCAGTTCGCTGTTGGTGTTGTTTACAATGCATGCGGTTAAAAGTCCTTCATTCCTGGCTTTTTTTACTGCTCCAACCACATAGGGAGTTTTGCCCGAGGCGGCAATCCCAACAACTATATCTTGGAGATTTACGTCGTATTTTCCGAGATCTTTCCAGCCTTGGTCCACATCGTCTTCAGCCATTTCTACTGATTTCCGGATTGCTTTATCACCACCGGCAATCAGTCCGATCACCAAATCCGGCCCGACGCCAAATGTAGGCGGTATTTCCGAAGCATCCAGAATTCCAAGCCTTCCGCTGGTTCCGGCGCCAATGTAAAAGAGCCGTCCGCCTTTTTTCATTCGTAAACAGATTTGCTCTACCAGTTTTTCTATCTGAGGAATTGCTTTTTCTACCGACGGTAGCACTTTCCGATCTTCATTATGAATGCCCATCAGGATTTCCCCGACCGATTTCTTTTCAAGATCATTGTGAAGCGAATCGGCTTCAGTAGTGGTATCTGTGTTCATTTCAGTAGTTTATATTTAAGCCCCCCAAACCTCCCCCAAGGGTTGAGGTTTAATTAATACAATGTCATCATTTTTGGTTTTGTAAATATCCTTGTGTTTATCAAAATTTTGTCATGGATGGTTCTTTTTTAATTGATCCTTGAACTATGAAATTTCGCCAGTCCGTCAATCGGGTCTTTCAAAATTTCGGGATGAGTGAAGCCATAGTAGCTTGCCACATTGATCAGAATCTGGCTAAAAAAATAGGCTACCGAACCTGCAAATCCAATTTGAAATTTACGATAATCGGGAAGTTTGATGATGTTCCGTTCAAAGAATTCCATGAAATTCTGCTGTACAAATTCCTGGCAATAAGCCGAATGACTGTAATCGGACAAGAACGGTGTAAACTGAGCCAGAAACTGATTGGGCTTTTCCGATCGGTAAACCTGGTTCAAAGCTTCTTCGCGGGTGATTTTGTATTTTTCAGAAAAGGCCAGTCGCAAATAGGCTGGCATCACTTCTTTAAAATAATCGCACAGCAATTTTCGTCCCATCACCGCTCCGCTGCCTTCGTCGCCCAGAATAAAACCCAGAGGAGAGATTCCGGAGGTAATTTTATTGCCGTCGTACAGACAAGTATTTGAGCCAGTCCCCAAAATACAGGCGATTCCGGGTCGGTTTCCGAACAATGACCTCGCTGCACCAAGCATGTCGCAGTTTGCTTCGACTTTGGCCTGAGCATAGATTCTTACCAATGCCTTTCTGATGACTTCACCCTTTTCTTCATTAATAATTCCGGCTCCATAAAAGAAAATCTCCTGAATGTCGGTTCCGGTTTCAGGTAAAAACGAGGTTGAAAGTTCCTGGAATATATCTTCCTCAGTCCTGAAAAATGGGTTTATTCCTTTGGTCTTGATGGTTTTACCAGCACCGGTTTCAGAAATTAATTTCCAGTTTGTCTTGGTCGATCCGCTGTCAGCAACGAGTATCATGGTATTTTAGTTAGGTAGCTTTTCTGTTTGTTGTAAAGATACATATTTTGAAATGGAAGTAATTCCCCGAAATAAGTAATCCATTTTATTGTACCGGTTATTTTATAAACTATTTTTATCCTGAGTTCTGGTTTGCCTGCAGTATCTGATTGTTTCGTAATTCAATACTTCAGTAATTCAGTCCTTCAGTAATTCAATTTTTCTTCATGAGCACAACCATTTTGTTTCTTGTTCTGGTCTGTTTCTTCGGAATGCTTCTGGGTATTTCTCATTTTACTTCCAGAAACGCGAACAGCGAAACATTCTTTACCGGAAACCGCCAGTCGCGCTGGTATATGGTTGCTTTTGCGATGATCGGAACCACCATTTCCGGAGTGACTTTTATATCGGTTCCGGGCGAGGTAGGGCATTCGGGTTGGACTTACCTTCAGTTTTTGCTGGGTAATTTTGTGGGCTACTGGGCGGTCGCGCTGGTTCTGATTCCGCTGTATTATAAGTTGAACCTGGTTTCGATTTATACCTTCCTCGAACAGCGGTTTGGAGTCAGTTCGTACAAAACCGGATCGTTCTTTTTCCTGGTTTCGCGCACCATTGGTGCATCGTTCCGGATGTACCTGGTGGCCGGGGTGCTGCAACTTGCTTTTTTTGATGCGCTTGGAATCCCGTTTGTGGTTACGGTTGCCATTGCCATTTTCATGATTTGGGCTTATACTTTTCGGGCAGGGATCAAAACCGTAATCTGGACCGATTCGCTTCAAACCACCTTTCTGCTGGCTTCGGTGGTTTTAACCATCATCATCATCACCACGCAACTGAACATGAATGTTTGTCAGATGATCAAAGCCATTGATTCACATCCATACAGCAAAATATTTGACTGGGACTGGCGTTCGAAAACCAATTTTTTCAAGCAATTTGTGGCCGGACTTGGGATTGTCATCGTGATGAACGGACTCGATCAGGATATGATGCAGAAGAGTTTGACCTGTAAAAACCGGAAAGATGCCCAGAAGAATATCTTTTGGTTTAGCCTGGCATTTATTTTCACCAACCTGTTATTCCTTAGTCTGGGCGTAATGCTTTACATTTTTGCGCAGGTCAAAGGAATACCGGTACCAGCAAAATCGGATGACTTTTTCCCGTTTCTGGCTTTAAATCAATTTGGAACTATCGCCGGAGTCTTGTTTTTGCTGGGGATTGTTTCGGCGACGTATTCAAGTTCAGACTCAGCGCTAACGGCTTTAACCACTTCGTTTTGCATCGATTTCCTGAATCTGGATCCGAAAAATTCGGAAAGCAAATCCAGACGAATGAAAGTTCACATTGGATTTTCATTCCTGATGTTTTTGGTGATTGTGCTTTTCAGACTGATCAACAATGAAAGTGTAGTGACTGCGGTTTTTCGGGTGGCCGGATATACCTATGGGCCGCTGCTTGGGCTTTTTGCCTTTGGAATCTTGACCAAAAAACAATTGATAGACCGGTTTGTTCCGATTCTTGGAATACTTTCGCCAGTGCTCACCTATATTATCAATGTCAACTCAGAAGCATGGCTGGGCGGCTATAAATTTGGATTTGAATTGTTGCTCCTAAATGGATTGATTATGTTTGTGGGATTGATGATCTTGAGTATTGGATTGAATAAAGATGACAATAATGGCTCAATTGCTCGAATTAATTAGAGATACCAATAAAAGTGCAATTCAGATTCTTCAGGTTTTTGTGGAATCACAGAAACAAAACTGGCCGCTGGTTGCCGCCAATTTCGCTGGATTGGAAAACGTGGAAGTCAAGCATTTTCAGTTCGATGGGTTTCAGATCAAAGTTCAGTTTAATCCTGAGCGAATGCTATCTACTTCATCGAAAACTGATAAAGAATCGATTGCGGCTCGTCCTTGTTTTCTCTGTAGCAAAAACCGACCTCCGGAGCAGGTAGCCATTGGATTTGGAAAGCAGTTGGAGATTCTGGTGAACCCTTTTCCGATTTTTAAACTGCATTTTACCATTGCTTCAACCAATCATGTTGAGCAACGATTTTTACCCAACGTGCAGGCATTTCTGGAGCTGACCCAGGCCATGGAAGGATTCACAGTATTATATAACGGACCGGAATGCGGCGCTTCGGCTCCCGATCATTTTCATTTTCAGGCCGGAGAAAGCAATCTGTTGCCGATCAGTGAAGAATTTGAACGATTGAAACGTGGAAACCGAAAACTCTTTTCAGGAGATAATACGACGGTTTATGTTTTTGAAAACTATCTCCGGAAAATGATTTCGTTCGAAACCTCATCGATGGAAGAAGGACTTGAATTGATTTACACTTTCTATCGTCATTTTCAGGCCATGCAGCCCGAAAAAGTTGAACCGATGATGAATGCACTTTGTTCATGGAAAAACGGGAAATGGGTGATTCATCTTTTCCCGCGAAAGGCGCACCGGCCTTCTTATTATTTTGCATCAGGAAAGGAACAGATTCTGATCAGTCCTGGTTCGGTCGATTTTGCAGGACTGTTTATTACGCCTCGTCGGGAGGATTTTGATAAGATGACCCAGGCAGATGTCGTCGATATTTTGGATCAGGTTTGTGTAAATCAGGATACATTTCTGGAATTAACTGAAAAAATACGGAATGATCTGAGTAGATTTGTTTAAAATAGGCCAATGCTAATAAAAAATAAAATTTATAGTTCATTTGGACTTTTTGAAAGCTTTGCGGCCAAACTAGTTTTTATTTCTGGGTGTGCCGTAGTCTGGTTTTCACTCAAAGCAATTTTGCTCATTTTAGGAGGGGCATTCTTCGGATTCACCTATTTCTGCACCACAATCGACATTGAAAAACACCGGGTTCGTAGTGGAGATGTTCTTTTCGGAATATTCAGAACAGGACGATGGATAAACATAAAGCCAGACATGACTATTGGTGTAATAAAATGGGAAAAAGTATGGCGAATTTTAAGCCTATCAAACAGACGAGTTACTATTCCTGAAAATGATTTTCTGGTTGTCCTTCTTAATTCGAACAGAAAAAAGTTGCTGACCCTGAATAAAAAAATGAGCCTGGAATTGGCAAACGATGAATTGTTTCATCTTAGTGACTTGTTAAACCTAAGAAGAATGAGCTGATGAAGCTACAAATTGTATTTCTACTGGTAATTTTTAGTTGCCGTTTGCTTGCTGCCGAAGAAATCAAAACCGGGGCCGAAAAAACCGAAAAATATCTTTCATTGCTGAAAGGAAAACGGATTGGGGTCGTGGCCAATCAGACCTCGGTCATTGGAAAGGTTTCGCTGGTCGACAGCCTGAAATCGCTCGGGATAAACGTTGTAAAGATCTTCGGTCCGGAGCATGGATTTCGTGGAACTGCCAGTGCAGGAGCGCTGGTCGCCGACAGCATTGACCGGAAAACCGGAATTCGGGAAATATCGCTTTACGGCAAAAAAAACAAACCTTCGAAAGCCGACCTGGCTGATGTTGACTGGGTTGTTTTCGATATTCAGGATGTTGGCGCCCGGTTTTATACCTATATTAATCTGTTGGCCAAAGTGATGGAATCCTGCGCTGAAAATGGAAAGGAACTCCTCATTCTCGACCGTCCAAACCCGAATGGATTCAGCGTTGACGGACCCATTCTGGACCTCAAACTGAAATCAGGCATCGGAATGTTTCCAATCCCAATTACCCATGGAATGACTATCGGAGAACTGGCACGAATGTACAATGGCGAAGGCTGGCTGGCCAACCGGGTAAAATGTAATTTCACCGTGATCCCAGTTTCGGGTTACCGGCACGATTCTGAATACATTTTGCCGGTTCCGCCATCACCCAATCTGAATACCCAACAGGCAATCCTCTTGTATCCTTCGCTTTGTCTGTTCGAGGGAACGATCTTCAGTCAGGGCCGCGGAACTCATTTCCCCTTTACGGTTCTTGGAAATCCTGAATTGAAAGGCAAATATCAGTTTTCGTTTACACCGGTTAGCATCAAAGGAATGAGCGAAACCCCTCTTCACCAAAACAAAACCTGTTACGGTATGGATCTACAGGAATTCGATACCAGCGAACTCCGGAAAACCGGACAAATTAACCTGAAATGGCTGATTGAACTGTATCGGGCATATCCTGAAAAGGAGAAGTTTTTTGATTCGAAACAAAGCAATCAGATTGGGAATTTCGATCAGCTCGCTGGAACTCCTCAGTTAAAACAACAGATTATTGCCGGAAAATCAGAACAGGAGATTCGGGCTTCCTGGGAACCGGGGTTGTCGGAATTCAAAAAAATGAGGGCAAAGTATTTATTGTATCCCTGAAATTGGAAATATTCCATTCTAATTGTTTCAATAGTGAATTTCTTGGCGTTTCTTTGTGTCTTCAGGCCTTTCAGCAAAAAATGATACTTGTCGAAACAAAAAAACAAAGCTTTGCCTGAAGGAAATTTAAATTGAAATTAGGATTCGGATATGCGTTTAAAGTTCAAGATATGGTTTTTTGTTCTTCCGGTAATTTTAGCCGGAGAATCTGCTCAGGCTCAAAAATCAAACTTCAAATCGGTAACCCTTGGAATTCAATCCATACAAAAACGGCTGATTCCGGATAAACGCATTGCGATACTGGATATTTTCTGGTCCGACACGATTCATCCGGTAATAACAGTCAAAGGTGAAACAAACCTTCCGGAAGGGAAAAGTGAAATCTTGAAGCTTTTATCTTCCATGGGAATTCAGTTTGTCGATTCAATCAGGTTGTTGCCGGCGACTTCCCTGGGCGAAAAAATCTGGGGCCGAGCCACACTTTCGGTATCCAATCTTCGGGCAAAACCTGATCATGAATCGGAACTTGTTTCCCAGGCTTTAATGGGGACTCCGCTAAAAATTCTGGATTACCTCGACGGCTGGTACAGGGTTCAAACTCCGGATCAATATATTGGTTGGATGGATGCCGGAGGATTGGCGCGATTTACAGGTCAGGAAATGGAACGCTGGAAAAAATCGGACCGATACGTTTTCAACCGGATTTTTGGAAATGTGGTGGATTCGCCCAACCGGAAAGGTAATCTGATTTCTGACCTGGTTTTGTGTGACCTAATGGAAGTTGTGGCCGAGCAAAAGGGCTATTTGAAAATCAGTTTCGCAGATGGCCGCCTTGGTTATGTGAAGAAAAAGGATTGTATTTCGTGGCAGGAATGGTCGGGCAGAAAGCCTGATGCACAGTCAATCCTGAATGTTGCCAGACAAATGATGGGATTTCCCTACCTCTGGGGCGGAACTTCGTGTAAATCGGCTGATTGTTCGGGATTTACAAAAACCGCTTATTATTCTCAGGGAATAATTTTGTCAAGAGATGCTTCGCAACAAGCCCGATACGGGCAACATCCGGATTTTACCAATATCGCCAATTTGCAGCCCGGCGATTTACTCTTTTTTGGACGATCGGCGCAGCGGATTACCCACACCGGAATTTATATCAGGGATGGATGGTATATCCATGCTTCGAGCGCTTTTGGAAGGGTTCACATCAATAGTATCGATCCAAAAAGTCCACAATATGTTTTGAATGAGAAGAAACAATTGGTTGCTGCCAGTCGAATCCTGAATTCGTTGAATACTGACGGAATTGTATTGGTAAAAGATCATCCATGGTATAGCCTCCCCTAAATCCCCTCCAAAAGAGGAGACTTAAAAAGTCGTTTTGAACTTGGTTTTTGATAAATAAAGATAGTAGCAAATGAACTTGAATAAGAAAGATAATCTTCGCACACTTCATACTCCCTCTCCAGTTGGAGAGGGTCGGGGAGAGGCTTTTAGTAGACGCAATTTTATACGAACCGTCGGAATTGTAGGAGTTGCTGGCCTTTCAGGGATTGAAACTGTCTTTGCAGCTTCAAAAAAAGGAAAGAATTCTTCAGGAAAAGGACTCCAGTTACGTTTTATTCCCTACGAATTGCAATTGCGGCATACCTTTACAATTGCCAGCAATTCGCGCAAAACGACTCCGGATGTGTTGACCTGCATCGAATTTGAAGGCATGACTGGCTATGGCGAGGCTTCGATGCCTCCATATCTTGGTGAAAGTATTGAAACTGCCTCGAAATTTCTATCATCACTTAATTTGGGCCAATTCAAAGATCCATTTCAGATGGAAGACATTCTTCGTTATGCCGATTCGGTTATGCCTGGTAACTGTGCCGCAAAAGCTGCAGTCGATATTGCCTTGCACGATCTGGTGGGTAAAATCATGGGACAGCCCTGGTATAAAATATGGGGTTTCGATCCGGACGATGCACCCAATACTTCGTTTACGATCGGTATCGACAATCCGGAAGTGGTGAAACAAAAAGTGACCGAAGCTGCTCCTTACAAAATGCTGAAAGTAAAACTTGGACAGAAAACTGACCGTGAAATGATCGAAACGATCCGCTCAGTGACCAATGTGCCGATTTGTGTGGATGTCAACCAGGGCTGGACCGACAAGCAGATGGCGCTGGATATGATACACTGGCTGAAGGAGAAAGGCGTGGTTTTCGTGGAACAGCCGATGCCAAAAACTGCCATCGACGATATGGCCTGGCTCACCGAAAACAGTCCGCTGCCTACCATGGGCGACGAATCCGTCCAGCGGCTTCCGGATGTGATCAAGGCAAAAGGGGTTTATTCAGGCATCAACATCAAATTGATGAAATGTACCGGAATGCGCGAGGCTCACGAAATGCTTGTTCTAGCCAAGTCGCTGGATTTGAAGGTGATGATTGGCTGTATGACCGAAACTTCGTGCGCCGTTTCGGCTGCTGCACAGCTTTCACCGAAAGCTGATTGGGCTGATCTGGATGGTAATTTACTGATTTCAAACGATCCGTATTCCGGAATGAAGATTGTTGATGGAAAAGTCACATTAATCGATCAGCCTGGAATTGGGATAGGTTCTATGCAAAAAATATTTTAGATGAATTTTAATAATTGCTATATGAGAAAGATTTCTATACTGCTGCTTCTGATGGTTGGATTGATAAACCTCGAAGCCTCAGCCAAATGGTTTCAGCAAAAAACCATTTTCAGCAAAGCGCTTCAGCAGGATAAAACCTATTATGTTGGCTTACCAACGGGTTACAACGAGTCGGATACACTGACCAGATATAAGGTCATTATTTTTCTTCACGGAGCTTCGGTAACTGCCACTGATATTGTGAACTCGATCGAACCGATCCTCGATAACCCATTTAGCAGACTGTTTTTCGATAAGCTTTTCAAGGTCATTTTTGTCATTCCTGACGGATCGTGCGAACCTTTTAAGGGTAGCTTCTATACCAATTCTGCGCTGTATGGGAATTATGAAGATTTTATCGCCAGCGATATAATGGCTGAGATCAGGAGTAAATTTCATACTTTCAAGAGCCGGGACAAGTGGAGTATTTTGGGGCATTCGATGGGAGGATATGGCGCCATGAAAATTGCCCTGAAAAATCCGGAAAAATTTATCGGTGTTTCGGCATTGAGTGGACCTTTGAACATTACCTACTTTGACGAATTGCTTCCGATACTGCTTTCTGAACATGGTTCTGCAGCTCCGTACGACTTTACCTATTCAGGCGATGTGACCCAATTGATGTATACGATGGCGGGCGCTTTCTCGCCTGATCCGGCTGCCGCGCCTCCAGTCCAGTTTCCGGTGAATCAGGACGGCACCATAAATCCGGTAGTAAAAGAGAAATGGGAAGCAAATAATCCAATCAATTTAATCCGGAAATGGAAAGGAAATCCTGCGATGGCAATTCATACCTATTGTGGCGAACTGGACGAATTTAAACTGGTAAAGCCAAACCAAATGTTTTCGGATACGCTTGCCAAATATAAGTTGCCACATACCTACTATCAAGATCCATTAGGTGATCATGTGAACAGTTTGGCAACCAGTCTTCCGCAGGGAATCAACTTTTTGTATCAGGTGATGGATACGGCACAATTCATGAATGTCACTCAGGTTAAAAATCTGAAAGCAGAAAAAGTGCCGGTTCTTTATCCAAATCCGGCCGTAGATAGGTTCTTTGTGTCTGATGTTTCCGAAGATGTTGCAAATATTGTAATCAGCAACATTTCAGGTCAGACCGTCATTCAGTCCAGGAATCCAGTTCTATATGAAGGAATTGATATCAGCAGGTTAGGCAGAGGGGTTTATCTCGTTTCTCTTCAGGAGAGAAATGGGAAAATTTCAACGCTGCGGCTGATCAAAAACTGACCTTAACTGGCATTTGAAATCTTGTTTCGCGAACCTAAAAACTAAACCCAATTATATGAAAAATTTAGCATTCAGTCTGTTTTTTATGCTTCTGCTTTTTGGAAGTGAATTTTGTTTTTCGCAATCAGCCAACACCTTGTGGTATAAGCAACCCGCCAACTATTTCGAAGAAAGCCTGGTGCTCGGGAATGGCAAAATGGGTGCGTCTGTTTTCGGTGGGGTGAAATCTGATCAGATTTACTTGAATGATGCCACACTTTGGTCGGGCGAGCCGGTTAATCCGAATATGAATCCGGAAGCCTACAAAAATCTGGCAGCTGTTCGAGAAGCCCTGAAAAAGGAAGATTACAAACTGGCCGATCAGCTCAATAAGAAAATCCAAGGCAAATTTTCCGAATCGTACGCACCTCTGGGAACTCTTTATCTGGATTTTAAACAGGAAGGTGAAGCGCAGAATTACTACCGCGAGCTGAATATTTCCGAAGCAGTTTCGAAAGTGAGCTATGAGATAAATGGGGTGAAATTCACCCGCGAATATTTCATTTCCTATCCCGATCAGATGATGGTGATCAAGTTGACCAGCAGTCAGAAAGGTGCTTTGAATTTCGGAATCAGGTTTGAAAGTCAACTTAAAAATACAATTACAGTTGCAGAGAATACCTTGAAAGCAAAAGGTTTTGCGCCTACTCATGCGGAGCCCAACTATCGTGGCGATAAGGACAATGCAGTTATCTTTAATGAAAATAAAGGAACCCGTTTTGCAGCGCTGATTAAAATCAAAAATACGGATGGAAGCCTGACATCAACCGACCAATCAATAGGACTTTCAGGCGCAACCGAAGCATTGATTTTTGTTTCGGTGGCCACCAGTTTCAATGGGTTCGATAAAAATCCGGCGACCGAAGGAAGAAATGCCGAAGTATTGGTTGCCAATCAACTACAAAAGGCAACTTCAAAATCATTCGGGAAACTGAAGAAATCACACCTTGCTGATTTTCAAAAATATTTTAACCGGGTCAGCCTGAATCTGGGAAAAACAGAAGCGCCAAATTTGCCGACCGATGAACGACTCAGAAGATATGCCGAAGGAAAAGAGGATAAAAATCTCGAAGTTTTGTATTTTCAGTTTGGCCGTTACCTGTTGATCAGTTGTTCGCGTACACCAGGTGTTCCTGCCAATTTGCAGGGAATATGGAATCCGTATATCCGTCCGCCATGGAGCAGCAATTATACCACGAACATCAATGCTGAGGAAAATTACTGGCTTGCCGAAAACACCAATCTTTCTGAAATGCACCAGCCGATGTTAGGTTTTATCAAAAATGTGGCTACCACCGGGAAAATTACAGCCAAAACATTTTATGGTGTAAACGGATGGGCGGCATGTCACAATTCGGATATCTGGGCAATGAGCAACCCGGTAGGCGATTTTGGTTCAGGAGACCCGAACTGGGCCTGCTGGAACATGGGTGGGGCTTGGCTGAGCACTCATTTGTGGCAGCATTACCTGTTTACTCATGACCTGAAATTTCTGAAAGACGAAGGTTACGATTTGATGAAAGGGGCAGCACAATTCTGTCTGGAATGGATGGTTGAAGATAAAAACGGAAAACTGATTACCTCGCCGTCGACCTCTCCTGAAAATTTGTATAAAACTCCGGAAGGATATGTCGGAGCAACCATGTATGGCGGAACAGCTGATCTGGCAATGATTCGTGAATGTCTTTTACAAACCATTGAGGCATCGAAAGTTTTGAACACTGATGCTGAGTTTCGGAGTAAACTGGAAACTGCACTTGCCAAAATGCACCCTTACCAGATCGGGAAAAAAGGCAATCTACAGGAATGGTATTTCGATTGGGACGATCAGGAACCACAGCATCGCCATCAGTCGCATTTGTTTGGATTGTTTCCTGGAAGTCAGATCACGCCGGTTGCTACTCCTGAATTGGCCAATGCCTGCCGGAAAACCCTAGAAATAAAGGGCGACGAAACAACAGGATGGTCGAAAGGCTGGCGGATAAACCTGTGGGCTCGTCTGTTGGATGGAAATCATGCCTACAAAATGTACCGCGAGTTATTAAAATATGTGGAACCTGACGGCGTAAAAACCAGTTATGCACGAGGTGGAGGTACTTACCCGAATTTGTTCGATGCTCATCCACCTTTCCAGATTGACGGTAACTTTGGTGGGGCAGCAGCAGTTGCCGAAATGCTGGTTCAGTCAACCGGGAATGAAATTTATTTGCTTCCCGCGTTGCCCGATGCATGGGAACAGGGTTCTGTAAAGGGAATCTGTGCACGGGGAGGTTATGAGATTTCAATGGATTGGGAAAACAAAACCCTGAAAAAATTAAGCGTCGTAGCTAAAGTGAACGGAAAAACAACGCTTTATTATGGAAATGAGAAAAGAGAAATCAGCCTAAAAAGAGGTCAGGCCTTGGAAATGAAGTGGTGAAATATCCAAAAATTTGAGCGGAAAATAATGCAGGAATTGAATTTTTATGAATAAAAAAAAGACCTGAATTTCATTGAAATTCAGGTCTTTGAGTTCTGCGGAGAGAGAGGGATTCGAACCCCCGGACCGCTCACACGGTCAACGGTTTTCAAGACCGCCGCGTTCGACCACTCTGCCATCTCTCCAAACGCGGTGGCAAAAGTAGAACATTTTTTCAAATTGCAATAACAATTCCTGAGAATTATGGTAAAAATATTTTTAAAAAAACTTGTAATAAGGGTTGTTTATTTGAATCATATTTTGGAATTTAGTGTCAAATTTATTTTATCCATTTGAAAGCATTGATTTTATTAATGTTTCCATTTTTTTTGTTTAACTTTAGAATCAAAATAAGGATAGATTTCATTTCACATATTTTTTAACCTTAAACAAATTGTCGTATGAACAAAGCACAATTAATCGATGCAATTGCTGACAAAGCTAACTTAACTAAAGCCGATGCTAAAAAAGCATTAGATGCTTTCGTGGATGCTACTTCTGATGCCCTGAAAAATGGCGATCGTGTTGCTCTTATTGGATTTGGCTCTTTCTCAGTTGCTTCCCGCAGCGCAAGAACCGGCAGAAACCCACAAACAGGACAGGAAATCAAAATTGCTGAAAAGAAAGTTGTAAAATTTAAACCAGGTGCTGAATTGGCAGATACAATCTAGTATTACTCCTGAAAAAATTTACAAAAGGGATGCATTTCGATGATGCATCCCTTTTTTTATCTTTGCTCATCCAAAAAAATTAAATGGAATCAAAATTAATCCAGTTTCTCTCCGGTTTTGTTACTGCTGAACGATTAAGTTTGTTTGATAAGATTCTTTCACTCCGGACCAATTACCTGACCGTTGTTCTGGAGGATATCTATCAAACCCAAAATACGAGTGCTGTGGTTAGAACTGCGGATTGCTTTGGTATTCAAAATGTACATGTCATCGAAAATAGGAATACCTTTCAGGTAAATCCAGATGTGGTCAGAGGAGCATCGAATTGGATTACCCTGAATCGCTACAACGAAAGTGAAATGAATACCACTTGGGCGCTTCGGAAATTGCGTCAGGATGGTTACCGGATTGTACTGGCCTCGCCTCACGATCATGATGTCGATCTGGAGAGTTTTGATTTAACAAAAGGCAAAACTGCCATCGTTTTCGGATGCGAGCGCCCGGGATTGTCTGAATTTGCCAATCGGGAGGCCGATGAATTTATGAAAATCCCGATGGTGGGTTTTACCGAGAGTCTGAATGTTTCTGTTTCAGCGGCTATTACTCTGCATCACCTGACCCTTCAACTCCGGAATTCTGACCTTGATTGGCATCTGACTAATCAGGAAAAGCAGAGAATCCTACTGGATTGGCTCCGGATCTCAATTAAGCGGGTTGATTTACTGGAAGAAAAGTTTCAAGAACTGAATAATACCTAGAAACAATGAATGTTTTTGTTGAAAAGTTTGCAGATCTGAAGATCCTCCGTTATTCTGTCCCGGGATTTGAAAACCTCGATTTAAAAAAGAAAATCTACATCTATTATTTGTCTCAGGCGGCTCTCTCCGGAAGGGATATTCTTTGGGATCAAAACAATAAAAATAACCTGGCAATACGTTCGGTTCTTGAAAATATCTGGAAGACTTATAAAGGTAAAAGAGATACTCAGGATTTTAAGCTCTTTGAAATTTACCTGAAAAGAGTTTGGTTTTCAAACGGAATCCATCACCATTATTCCACCGAAAAAATTCCTGCCGGCTTTTCTGTCAGCTACTTCGATGAACTAATTGACCGTTCAAAATGGTGGAGCTTTAAAATACCTTCAGGAGTTAAATTCAAGGCCTTTATAGCTGAAATCAGGGACATTATTTTCAATCCTGAGCGTGAAAAGAAACGAGTCAGCCTGGATTCTGAAAAGGATTTGCTCCATTCGTCGAGTAACAATTATTACCATGATGTTGAGCAATCTGAAGCTGAAAAGTTTTATGGTGATCTAAAAGCATCTGTAGGAAAAGAATCCGTTTCTTTTGGGTTGAATTCAACTTTAGTAAAGGAATCCGGCCAACTCAGTGAAAAAGTCTGGAAGTTGGGAGGCAAATACGGGAAGGCGATTGAGCAAATCATCTTCTGGCTGAATCAGGCTCTCAACTATACAGAGAATGATCTTCAGAAAAAATATATCGGGACTTTAATTCAGTATTACACCACCGGCGATCTGGCTCTTTTTGATGAGTACAGCATCGACTGGGTAAAGGAATTATCGGGAGAAGTCGACTTTGTGAACGGTTTTATTGAAGTTTATGGCGATCCGCTCGGAATAAAAGGCAGTTGGGAATCGATCGTAAACTATAAGGATACGGAAGCAACCAAACGGGCTACTATTTTAAGCGAAAATGCCCAGTGGTTCGAAGATCATTCTCCGGTTGATCCGGAGTTTAAAAAGACAGAAGTAAAAGGTGTAAGTGCAAAAGTAATTAATGTGGCAATACTCGGTGGCGATTGTTATCCGGCCACTCCGATTGGCATTAATTTGCCCAACTCGGAATGGATTCGCGAAAAATATGGTTCCAAATCAGTTACCATCGAAAACATTACGCAAGCTTATTTTCTCGATTCGATGAACAATGGCATGCTGGAAGAATTTGCAGGATCAATGGAAGAGATTGAGCGTGCCAAAAAATTTGGATATCTGGCCGGAAACCTGCATACTGATTTGCATGAATGCCTTGGCCATGGCTCTGGAAAGGTGAAAGATGGAGTGAATACAGAAGCTTTAAAGAACTATTATTCCACGATCGAAGAAACCCGCGCTGATTTGTTTGCATTGTATTACATCATGGATGAGCAGTTGATTAAGCTGGGTCTGGTGCCTTCACCGGAAGCAGCAAAGGCTGAATTCGATGCTTATTTGCGAAATGGGTTGATTACTCAGCTAACCCGCATCGAACAAGGTAAAAATATTGAAGAATCGCACATGCGCAACCGACAGCTCATCTCTTGTTGGGTTTTCGAAGCTGGCAAAGCTCAAAATGTGGTCGAATTCATCTATTCTGATGGAAAAACTTTTGTCAGGATAAATGATTATCAGGCATTGCGGATTCTTTTTGGGAAGCTGCTGAAAGAAGTTCAGCGGATTAAGTCGGAAGGTGATCTGGAAGCTGCCCGAAATCTGGTTGAAAACTTTGGAGTGAAAGTCGACCGTCAACTGCATGAGGAAATATTAGTGCGATTTAAAAAGATCGATATTGCTCCTTATGCAGGCTTTTTGAATCCTGTCTATGAATTGAAAACCTGGCCCTGCGGTACACCCAACGATGTGCTGATCAGGTATGACGAAGATTATATTTCTCAGATGTTGCGGTATAGCAAGGAATTTGGATTTTTGCCAATCGATAGCAACCGCTGAATAAAATAAATAACTTTACTGAAGAATCAATTTGAAGGAAATTATGAATTTAAATCAGACCTTCATAAATCACTAGTAATATGCTGAGACCATTTCTGATTGTTGGGTTTGGCGGTTTCATCGGTACAGTTGCCCGCTATTCAATTTCGAAGTATTTTCAGGAAAACCTTACTTCCGTTTTCCCATGGAGTACTTTTCTGATCAACATTGCGGGGAGCTTACTGATTGGAATCATCTACGGCATTTCCGAAAAAAATGATTTGATCAGTCCTGAGATGCGCCTGTTTCTGGCCGTAGGAATCTGCGGTGGTTTCACAACGTTCTCAACTTTTTCAAACGATGCATTCCTGTTAATCCGCAGTCAGGAATGGATACGTTTTGCGCTCTATACCACGCTCAGTTTCTTTCTGGGATTAATGGCAGTTTATTTTGGACGGATATTTACCAAAATCTTCTAAAATGGAAAATAAAACCGAAGCTTTTGTCCTGAAGATTTATATTGGTTCAACTGACCAGGTTAATCAGACTCTGCTTTATGAATACCTTGTGTTTCAGGCAAAGAAAAAAGGCATTGCAGGTGCCACGGTAACCAAAGGAATCATGGGATTTGGAGCCAGCTCGATGATTCATTCCTACAAATTCTGGGAAATCAGTGAAAAAGTCCCTGTGATTATCGAACTGGTAGATGAGGAGGCGAAACTTCGGGAATTTTACAAAACCATCCGTATCAGTCTCGAGAATATGAAATACGGATGCCTGGTGACGTTTAGCAAGGCAGAAGTCGTTCTTTACCGGTCAGGAACCAAAAGAATGATGGACTTTTAATCGAATTGAAACTTGAAAACAATCACACGAACCGTTTGGATTCTTTCGCTCATCAGCCTGTTTACCGACTCGGCCAGTGAAATGCTATTTCCGATAATGCCTGTTTTCCTGAAAAGCATTGGTTTTTCCGTGGTTTTGATCGGTGTGTTGGAAGGAATAGCCGAAGCAACTGCTGGTATTTGCAAGGGCTATTTCGGGAAATTGTCGGATAACTCAGGGAAACGTGCTCCTTTCATACAGTTTGGCTATTCGCTGAGCGCCATTTCCAAACCCATGATGGCCATTTTTGCTTATCCGGTCTGGATATTTTTTGCGCGCACAATTGATCGTCTGGGAAAAGGACTTCGCACCGGAGCCCGCGATGCTATGCTTTCTGACGAAGCTACACCACAAACCAAGGGTAAAGTGTTTGGTTTTCATCGTTCGGCTGATACTTTTGGTGCTGTTTTGGGGCCGATTGCGGCGCTGGTTTATCTTTACTACAACCCCAGCGATTACAAAACCTTGTTTCTGATTGCCTTTTTCCCCGGATTGGCAGCCATTATTTCAACTTTCCTGATAAAAGATAAAAAGCGCCAACAGCCAGCAGCAATAGTATCCACGCCTTTTTTTTCATTCCTGAAATACTGGAAAGTGAGTCCACCCTTGTACCGAAAAGTGGTTATCGGTCTTTTGGCTTTTGCCCTTTTCAATAGTTCTGATATGTTATTGTTGCTTAAGGTGAAGCAATCTGGAATGTCCGATGTGCAAGTGATTGGAATTTACATTTTTTACAACCTCATTTATGCCTTGTCCGCTTTCCCAATGGGCATGCTCGCCGATAAATTAAGTTTGAAAACGGTGTTTGTTTCCGGCCTGGCATTATTTGCCCTTGTATATTTCGGAATGGCTTTTACTTCAAATCTGTACATTTTTCTTTTTCTTTTCCTGATATATGGGCTCTATGCAGCGGCAACCGAAGGAGTTGCCAAAGCCTGGATCAGCAATATTACCGATAAAAAAGATACTGCAACCGCTATTGGAAGTTTTGCCGGTTATCAAAGTCTGGCCTCGCTATTTGCCAGTTCTTTTGCCGGATTCCTGTGGTTTAAGTTCGGGGCTGAAGTTGCTTTTCTTTCAACTTCAATTGTCTCCATTGCCGTCATTGTTTATTTCTCATTGTTTAACATTAAGATATACCAAAACAAAGTCAATTCGTAATCTTAATCTTTCATGAAAAAAGGATATCAGGAATTGAAAACCTGGTTATGGAGAAAATTACTGAAGTCCGATGGCACATAGAAAATTTTCAGGACGAAACCCGCGTGATGTGGGATCTGACATGGATCAGCCTTCCTGAATACTTCTTCTGCCCACGTTGAATCGACGATGCTTTCGCGGAGGATTTTCTGAAGGTGCTGAAAAATTGAAACCAAATTGATGAATACCATGAAACGAGCATGTTCGCTAAACATAAACACCGATGCATATCTCATATGCGAGTTCCTTCCGGCCTTTAAAAAACAAACTATATTCGAATGAAAAACAGAATCAAATTTCTTTTTGCAGCTCAACTCTTTATCCTGATTGGCTGCCAGACAAAATCAAATCAGAAAGCAGAGGTGATCTGTCTTCATCCTGAAAACCCAAATTATTTTCTGTTCCAGGGAAAACCTACAATCCTGATCACTTCCGGAGAACACTATGGTGCAGTAATGAATACCGATTTTAATTACCAAAAATATCTGCAAACCTTGGGTTAATGGACAAAAAGAATGGTGAAAACCTCTGTAATCCTTTATTGGTATAGCTTTGCGAGAAATCAAAAATATGAATAAAAAAAGTGCTTTTATTGTGGTTCAAAAATAACGCTCAAATACGGTAAAATTGATGGT
>JANXYV010000038.1 GCA_025355875.1 Prolixibacteraceae bacterium
AATATTGAAACTAAAACTAAAGCGAGACAAAATGAACCGAAATTCTATTGGAATAGTGATTGTATTGATCGTCTTTTTGAGCCAGATTTCATTTTCACAGCCGAAGGCAGGAATTAAAGTAAAACAGCCGGTGCAAAAGGAAGCTAAATGGATTCCAATTTTTAACGGGAAAAACCTTGATGGCTGGACTCCCAAAGTAACGGGTTACAAGGTGGGTGAAAATCCACTCGATGGATTCCGCGTCGAAGATGGAATCCTAAAAGTAGATTACAGCAAGTTTGTTCGGTTTAACGGGCGATTCGGCCACCTGTTTTATAAAGATAAACTCTCTTCTTATATCCTTCGGGTCGAATATCGGTTCCAGGGAGAATTGCTGCCCGATGCGCCCGGTTATTGTTACCGGAATTCGGGTGTAATGATCCATTCGCAGTCAGCCGAAAGCCAGGATATTCTGCAAAACTGGCCGGTTTCGCTAGAAGCTCAACTGCTTGGTAGTACACCAAAGGTGAAGCAATTGACAGCTAATCTTTGTACTCCGGGCACCACAGTGTTTTACAATGGTGCATTTACTGAGGAGCACTGCATCAGTTCAACTTCAAAAAATTATTACGATGGAGAGTGGGTGACTTTGGATATCATCGTTCATGGAGGCAAATCGATTTATCATGTCATTGATGGTGATACAGTTTTGGCCTATACAAAACCACAGGTTGGAGGAATGTTACTTCCTGAAAATTACCCGGTTCCTTCAGGGACATTTTTGGAAGATGGCTATATCGCGCTTCAGGCTGAAGGCACTCCAATTGATTTCAGAAAAGTTGAGCTAAAAATTCTGAATGAGAATAACTACACCGCAACACCTGTAAAACAGGCAGGAACGAAAAATACAGCTATACCCAAAACAACCAAAGCCGTCGATAACTTTGATTCCTATTCAACCAATGAGGAGCTTTCAAAAGCGTGGTCTTATCCCGGCGACGGAGGCAAAATAATCTGCAGTCTCGATTCGAAGATCAAAAGTGCCGGGAAACATGGTTTAAAATGTGAATATGTTACCGAAAAAACGGATGGTAAATTCTATTGTCGTTTTGGCCGCGTTGCAAAATTGGATCTTTCGGGTTGCAATGGCGTTCAGTTCTGGCTGATGCCCGATGGTTCGGGACGTGAGTTTACGATGGAATTTAACATCGCTGACAATGAAGGCAAAAATATTCAAGATCTGTGGGCCTATAAATATATACCCGAAAAAGGTGATACAATGGCACGATGGGTTAATCTTCCGTTTTCCAGCCTCGTTCACAACACTAAATCTGCCGGTTCTTCCGATGAGAAGAAGGTTTTTAAACCTGAAGCAATCATCGAAACAACCATTTATATTGGCGGAAAAAATGATACACCAGGCAAAGGGATCTATTATTTTGATGAGATAGCAGGGG
This sequence comes from Prolixibacteraceae bacterium, assembly GCA_025355875.1. GTDB lineage: Bacteria > Bacteroidota > Bacteroidia > Bacteroidales > Prolixibacteraceae > Aquipluma. The sequence continues at coordinate 1,437 of JANXYV010000038.1, forward strand.
CAAAACTCCAACAATAATCACGCATTTAATAATTCATTCTGAAAATATAGGTTCCCGATCCGACCTTGCAAAAATATTTGCCATCAGCTGTTTTTGAGACGGTTGTCTTCTTGCCATTTTCTGTCACAGATCCTTCCTGGCTTGTTGGGAGATAAATTGTTGCGGATGTATTTGCCGGTATTTCTACCTTCATCTCCAAAATGTTCTGCTCCTTTTTCCAATCGCTTCTGATCAAACCATGGGATGACTGATAACTTGATTTTACCCACGTAATATCGCCGACAATTTCGGGCCGTATGACGATGTTATTAAATGCGGCACCGGTTTCTTCCTGTTTGATTCCGCCAAGACCCGTGTAGAACCATTCCATGATATGGCCGAGCATCAAATGGTTATTCGAAACCTCCTCAAGAGCAGGCCATGATTCCGTTAAAGCAGTTGCCCCTTTTTTCAATTGAAATCCATAACCAGGCACATCATTCCGGAAGTTCATATCGAACAACAATTGCGAACCGCCTCCTTCTTCAAGCGCCTTTACTAAGAAATGGAAACCAATATCACCGGCAGTTAACGATTTTCCAGATTTTGAAATTGAATCAACCATGTTCTTGAAAACAGCTTTCCTGTCAATTTCATTAACTAATCCAACACAAAGCGGCATTGCCATTGCGGTCTGACTTCCCGTTGAGTAAACTTTGGTTGTACTGTTAAAGAATTTGGCATTGAAAGCTGTTTTTACTTCAATGGCCAAAGCGATCATCTTTTCGGCATCTTCCTTATTGCTGGTTAGTTCCATCATCTTCGATAGCAAAAGAATATCGTAATAATAGATCGCAGTTGCGGTTAGCGCCTTTGGAGTTAGTTGAGCTTCTCCCGGCGATTTTGGACCATAATCGAACCAATCACCAAGACCATGAGAGAGGATGTGTTTATTCGCTTTTGTCCCAAGATAGGCAACGTATTTCTTCATCATCGGCAATGCTTCTTCAACAATTGTCTGATCGCCATACCATTGCCAGATCATCCATGGAAGGATTACGCCCGCGCTTCCCCATTCTGGTGAATCGCGGAATCCTCCTTCGAACGGGACAAACTCCGGAGCGATATCAGGGATTAATCCATTAGGCGTTTGTGCATCAATCATATCCCTTATAGCCTTTCTGTAAAGCGGATAGAGGTTATAGTTATAATGCATTGACGCACCCATTAGATAGGTTTGTTCGAGCCAACCAAGTTTTTCACGATGGGGACAGTCGGTGGTGACGCTTTGCAGATTACTCCGTACTGCCCAGTCAATTAGTGTATAAATCTGGTTGAAAAGCTGGTTTGAACATTCGAATTCGCCGGTTTTTGTGGCTGAATTTGCTGTATGGAGCAGTTGCAGATCAATGATTTTAGGAGTTTCAGTATTTTGTTTTTCTGAATCAGGTATGGCACCTTCAACCATTACATACCTGAATCCATAATAGGTGAATTTCGGTCTCCAAATCTCAATGCCATCTCCTTTTAGTGTGTAGGAAAAATAATAGGGGCCCCCGGAAGCATTTTGGTTGATCTTTTTATCTTTGGTAATCAGTTCTCCTGGTGTCAGTTTAATAACAGATCCCTTCTTTCCGCTTACTTTGAGTTCTATGATTCCCGAGCAATTCTGACCAAAATCGTAAAGGTATTTTCCCGTTTCAGTTAATTCAGTTTTTTTCACTTTGATCACTTCCCGGATCGCTACAGGAAAATCAGTTTCAGCTGATAATTTTCCTGTTGGAACAGTAACCGGAAGTGACAACCTCCATTTTGAGTCATCAAATCCCGGCTGATCCCATCCCTTTTGTTCAAGTGTCGCATCATAATCTTCACCACCATAAATACTTGAGTAAACAATCGGTGAAGGCGAACATTTCCAGTCTGTTCCAGAAACCACTGTTGCAGAGGTTCCATCCTCGTATTCGATCTTTAATTTACTGATCATTTTGGGATACCCATAGGCAATTACTATTTTGCGGTATCGTTCGCGGTTGATGTTGTAAAAACCGTTTCCCACGATTATGCCAATCGCATTTTTACCCTCTTTTAGTTGTGAAGTAACATCGTAACTGTTGTAAAGACAAACCTTATCGTAATTCGTCCAGCCAGGTGCCAGAAAGCTTTGACCAATTTTTTGTCCGTTGATGGTTGCTTCGTAATGACCTAATCCACTGATGTAAAGTGTTGCACTTTTGATTTTCTTTTCAACAGAAAATTCTTTTCGAAACAATGGGACGATGCTTCGTTTGACTGCTTTGTTTCCAAGTTTATCGCCATCGCCATGAACTCCGGGAACAACCTTCATCGAATCGGGAAGGTTTTCAAATCCAATCCAGGTCGCTTTATCCCAATTTTTTACAGATAAGAGTCCCATTTGCCACATGGCTGGTTCACTCCATGCGGTCGCTTTTCCGGCTTGATTATAGATTTTAACCTTCCAGTAATACTTCTTCTCTGAAATTAAAGTTGAACCGGCATATTTTACCTGGATGGAACGATCTGATTTCACAACCTTTGAGTCCCAGGTATTGCCGATGTCTTTTTTAAGCTTTTCGGGACTATCAGCGACAAGTATTTGATAGGCTGACTGATGTGTATCTCTGTCCTTCGAATTGATTACCCAGCTCAAGCGGGGATTTTTCACCTCGATACCAATCGGATTTATCTTCGATTCGCAAGTGGTATTTGAAATATAAACAGATTCATTGGCAAACGTGCAGAATGATAAAAGTATACCAAGTAGGGCGAGCGAAAATTTCAGTCTGGTCATTTTAATTGGATTAGATTCTTAAATAAATCATCGGTTACTTTGAATGCGGTGCCATGCCGTACACCATCCGGAAAAGATACTTTATCAGAGACATCTTCCCAGTCTTTCATATTTTTTGACCTGACTGCGCCGTATTTATGCTCCGTATATTTGTCGAAATAAACGTACACAAAATTGCCAACTTCAAGTACCGTTGGTCCTTCAGCCCAGTATTTCCCGGTGATCGG
>JANXYV010000044.1 GCA_025355875.1 Prolixibacteraceae bacterium
CCATCATCGAAATCGTCAGGAAAATGGCGTCGGATGGTTTCATCCCCACAACCAGTTGACTTTATTAATTCTGAAATCGTTGAATATCTGGTTCGTGAGGGAAATATTGTCATCACAGCTGGCGGTGGTGGAATTCCGGTCTATTACGACGAAAACAAGGACCTTCGCACCTTGGATGCTGTCATTGATAAGGATTTGGCATCAGCATTTCTGGCTTCCAAAATTAAAGCCAGTCATTTCTATATCCTGACCGATGTATCTTTCATTTATAAAGATTTTGGACTTGCAAGCCAGGAAAAACTTGAGTTTCTTAATTACGAAGACACTGTAAAATACCTTGAAAACGGAACTTTTGGCGAAGGAACCATGGCTCCGAAAATCAAGGCTTGTTTGTATTTTATTAAAAACGGGGGCGAAAAGAGTGTCATTACCGAAGCAAAGAAACTGGAAGACAAATCGTATGGATCGAAAATCACAATGGAATATGACAAATAAAAAAAAATTAGGAAAGAGGAAAATTACAGACCGAGAATATCAGTCATTGACTTTTACTTTTTGCATTTTCCGCTTTCCTTTTTTCAAATGACTAATGACTTGATAAACAAGTAAAACAATCAATATTTACCACTATGGAGATCAATTTAAAAAACAGAAGCTTCCTGAAACTACTCGATTTTAAACCCGAAGAAATACTCTATCTGATCGATTTGGCAGCCAAACTGAAAAAGGCGAAAGCAAATGGTTTGGAGGAACAAATGTTATTTGGTAAAAACATTGCTTTGATCTTCGAAAAGGCATCGACTCGCACACGCTGTGCTTTCGAGGTCGCTGCGTTCGATCAGGGCGCACATGCTACTTATCTGGGTCCGACCGGCTCGCAGATCGGACAAAAAGAATCGATAAAAGATACTGCGCGGGTCTTGGGCAGGATGTACGATGGAATTGAATACCGTGGTTACGGACAAAGCATTGTGGAAGAATTGGCCAAATATGCCAGAGTACCCGTGTGGAATGGACTGACAGATGAGTTTCACCCAACCCAGATCCTGGCCGATTTCCTGACCATGAAAGAACATTCCACAAAAGCGCTTTCAGAAATTAAGTTCTGTTATTTGGGCGATGCCCGAAACAACATGGGAAATTCATTGATGGTCGGCGCTGCTAAGCTTGGAATGGATTTCCGGGCAGCTGCTCCTGAAACTTGTCAGCCGACATCAGAATTACAGCATATCTGCCGAAAAATTGCGAATGAATCTGGCGCCAGAATTTTAATTACCGATCGTTTGGAGGAGGCTGTCAAAGACTGCGACTTTTTATACACTGATGTTTGGGTTTCGATGGGCGAACCCGATTCGGTCTGGGCAGAACGTATCAAACTGCTACTTCCTTTCCAGGTTAACCAAAAAGTAATGGATCTGACAGGAAATCCAAACGTAAAATTCCTTCATTGCCTGCCGGCCTTCCATAACCGTGAAACAAAAATGGGAGAGGAAATATTCCGAAAATTTGGACTCGACGGCCTTGAGGTTACGGAAGAAGTCTTTGAAAGTGCTGCTTCCATTGTTTTTGACCAGGCAGAAAACCGGCTTCATACAATTAAAGCGGTAATGGTATCCACGATTGAATAAATTCATCGTTTTGTTTTTTTAACGTTTTTTAAATGTGTAATCAAACTGGCACCTGTGCAATGGCATAATATGTGCTGCCAATCTACGTTCAGTATTTTACATCTGCTGAGCCAAACTGAAAGATTAGTTAGTTAAGATTCACCATTAAAAATTTAAGTTATGAGAACAAAAAACGTGTATGTAGCATCGGTTTTGCTGGGGATTATTCTTTGGAGCTGCAACAAAAAGGAGGATTCGACCACGAATTCAGTATCTCTGAAAACTTCTATTAATTCAGGTGTGCAGAGTTTGACAACTGCCATGAATGCAATTTCCGCATCGCCAGGATTTCAGGTATTTACAGGGGCTAATGAGGCAAGCACGAAAAGTGCCGAAATTTCATCTTCCGACAGCTTGACCAATAGCATCCTTTTGGCCGACATCGCCGGAAAATATGATTACAAAGCAAATACCGTTAAAATAGGGCATCGGTCGATCATGCGGTTTTTTACCAAAACCGGCGACAGTCAGCAATTGATTGTTAGCTTACCCGAGGAAAAAGTAAAAGCTTACCGGACTTTGTTGCGCTATGCCCCGGGCGACTCCTTATTGAAGAATAATTATGTAGTAACAGTCAGCGACTACCAATTCAAATTCAACTTCTGGGGAAGTGTTGATTACAGATTGGCATCATCGGTGAAAATTTCAGATGTGGATGCTGGCTCTCTGCAGATTCAGGCTAAAAACAGCATGAACAATGGCTACAAATACAGCTCCGAATTCGCATTTCCTGAAGGCTATATTGCTAAATGTCAATACGCTTCAGGCGACACCGCTATTTCGAGCTACTCTATTCTTCAAGGTTCAAAGACTTTGTATGAAGAAAAAAGGACTGCAATAAAAAGCAGCGATGTAACTAAACATCGTGAAAGAAGTTATTCGCTGTTGATTGGCAATGTTTTAATCGAACGAAAGATTGGAATAGGACAACAGGCAAGTCTCGATAGTGCAAAAGTATATGTAGACGGAGTTTTACAATTAAAGTCGAAAGTTGAGATCGTTGATGTATCAACCGACATAACTGACCAAAGTGTCACCAGTCAAAAAAGAGATTTAAAAATTACCTTCGATGACGGCACAAGTTCAACTCTCAGTGAATTAGCAGGCAAGGTCATAAACGACATCAGTTCGTTGTTTGCATCGATGAAGCAGGTCAACTTTGCATCCAGAATTGTCGACTGGATTGCATGGGATATATACACCAAGAAGTAATATCGGTTCATGGGATAAGCATCAAAGATTTAATGTTCAAGAACACATTACTTAAGATTCAGGTAACTTTTTAATGAATCCTTTGGCTTTAATTTGCAGTGTTATCACATTTCAGAAGTTAGGTTTGATTAGTTTTATTGGTTTAGTTGGTTTAGTTAGTTTAGTTAGGTAGGAAAAGGATAGGTTTGCGAATCTGTCCTTTTTCGTTTTTATACCCTTCAATGCCATTCAAAAAGTATAAAGATGGATCTCATTTTTTAAAATTCAGAACTGGTAATTCGAAAAAACAATCAAAAATTGAGTTATCTACGAATAAACAATAATATTTATTATTGTTTACACTCTATTCCCCTTTATTCATAGGCATTTAATAATTTTAATTCATATTAAATTGATTTTTAGCATCTTAGCGATATTAAAAAAATATTAAACTTTTTTCACATTTTAAATGCCTGAGCATTAAAGCACTTACCATTTTTTTGTAAATGACAATAGAAAATTCATTTTTTTTATACATTTTTTTTCACAAAATTTGTTTCCACGGAATTTTTCTACGAATACAATTTGTCAAATTTTTCTAATATCCTGCTCAAAGATGATTAATGATTATCGTTTGGTTTGGGATCATTGTCTGTCAATAATTCGCGACAATGTCCCAGGCATAAGTTTTAAAACCTGGTTTGAGCCGATTGTTCCTGTTAATCTGGACGATGAAGTTCTCACTATTCAGGTTCCCAGTCCATTTTTCTACGAATACCTTGAAGAACAGTACATTGATTTACTCCGGAAGACATTGAGGAAGGAGCTTGGGCAGGGGGCAAAGCTGGAGTATGTCGTTGTTATGGGCAACAACCAAAGTAATTCACAGCCATACACAGTTAAATACCCGACCAACAACAACAGCAAAATTCAAAACAAACCGATGAGCATTCCTCTTAAAGCAGAAGGAAAATCATCGATCAGGAATCCATTTATCATTCCAGGCATTCAGAAAATCCAAATAGATCCGCAGTTAAGGCTCGATAACACCTTCGATAATTTTGTTGAAGGGGAATGTAACCGTTTGGCCCGAAGTGCGGGATATGCTGTTTCTCAGAATCCGGGCGGCACGGCTTTTAATCCGCTGATGATCTATGGCAATTCAGGACTCGGGAAAACCCATCTGGCTCATGCAATAGGAATCGAAGTCAAAGAAAGTCATCCTGAAAAAGTGGTTTTATACGTAAATGCCAATAAATTTCAAACCCAGTTTACCGAAGCTACCCGGAATAACAACCGGAATGATTTTCTGAATTTCTACCAAATGATCGACGTTTTAATTCTGGATGATGTTCATGAATTTGCCGGAAAAGAAAAAACTCAGGAAACATTTTTTCATATTTTCAATCACTTGCACCAAAGCGGAAAACAGCTCATTTTAACTTCCGACAAACCTCCAATCGAACTCAAAGGATTGGAACAACGTCTGCTTTCAAGGTTCAAATGGGGACTGACTGCTGATTTGCAGCAACCAAGTTTTGAAACCCGAATGGATATTCTCCGCCGGAAAATCTATAAGGACGGACTCGTTATTTCCGAAGAAGTCCTTGAATACATTGCTTCACACATTACCAACAATATCCGCGAACTCGAAGGTGCTTTGGTGTCGTTGCTTGCCCAATCCACCCTGAACAAAAAGGAAATCACCATTGAACTGGCCAGCGAAATGATTAATAAACTGGTAAAGAATTCCAAGCGGGAATTATCGATCGATTATATTTCAAAGGTAGTTTGCGATTATTTTAATATGCCGGTTGATTCCCTTCAGGCAAAAACAAGGAAACGTGAGGTAGTTCAGGCCCGTCAGCTGGCCATGTTCTTTTCGAAGAGCATGACAAAGTCGTCTCTTGCGTCCATCGGTTCACAAATTGGCAATAAAGACCATGCTACGGTGTTGCACGCCTGCAAAACAGTGAATAACCTAAAAGAGACTGACAAAGCGTTTAAACTTTGTGTCGACGAGATTGAAAAGAAATTGAAATTGTAAATAAGAAAAGCAGATCATTTTGATCTGCTTTTTTGTTGATCGAAAAATCATTCCAATTTGAATGGAGGATAGTTACAAAACCATATCAAAACCTTCTGAAGGGCTTTTCAAGGATAAAGGAAGTAAATTCATTTCGTTTGCTTATCCTGTTGATTCGGAAGACGAAATCAGGGATATCATTCAAACTCTGAAAAAAGAACATTATTCAGCACGGCACCACTGTTTTGGCTGGCGCTTAGGGCACGAAAAACTGCTCTTCAGGGCAAACGATGATGGCGAACCTTCGTCAACTGCCGGGAAACCCATTCTGGGACAGATTCAAAGCTTCGACCTGACAAACATACTAATTGTTGTTGTGCGTTACTTTGGAGGAACTTTACTCGGCGTGAGCGGCCTCATAAATGCCTATCGGAATGCAGCGCTTGATGCCATCAATCAGGCGGAAATCGTGGAAAGAGTGGTTGAAAAAAAGTTACTGGTCGAGTTCGGATATGGCGTGATGAACGAAGTTATGAAGGTTTTCAAAGACGAGAAACTGCCTCAGTTTGATCCAATATTTGATTTGGATTGCACGATCAAAACACAGATCAGACTAAGCGAAATCGACCGGATTACAGATGGCTTGAAAAAGATTAATGGATTGCAAATTTCATTCCTAAATTAAAGGAAAAGCCGAAGGCTTGCAATGTTCATAACCTTTTCAAAAAAATCACCAATATTTTCTGGTATATCATAAAAACAGCCTATTTTTGAACTTTAATGAAACATTCGATCAAACAATCTTTCCGATTTCAGGGTGATGTATTTCACCAGAAAAAGCATTTTCCATATTCGTCCTCTAGATTGAACCATTTCCAGAATTTATCTCAAAAATGTTTATTCCAACGAACACCGGAAAATTATTAAGACCAACTGAATGAAAGTTCCTGTTGGTTTTTTACTTTATAACTAATAACCAAAATATAAAATGGAGAAGAAAGATTTAATTTCGATTACAGATTACTCAAAGGATGATTACCTGCGAATTCTGGAACTCGCTGCCGATTTTGAAGCAAATCCCAACCAACGGCTTCTTGAAGGCAAAGTAGTCGCCTCCTTGTTTTTCGAACCTTCTACACGAACCAGACTCAGTTTTGAAACAGCAATCAATCGCCTTGGTGGCCGAATCATCGGGTTTTCTGATGCAGGTTCATCCAGCGTTTCGAAAGGCGAGACCCTGCACGACACTATCCGGATGGTGAGCAATTATGTCGATCTGATTGTCATGAGGCATCCGCTGGAAGGATCGGCTCGCTATGCCGCCGAAGTGGCCGACGTTCCGGTCATCAATGCCGGCGATGGGGCAAACCAGCATCCAACCCAAACTTTGCTCGATCTGTTTTCAATTCAAAAAACTCAGGGAAGGCTTGATAACATCAACATCTTCATGATTGGCGACCTGAAATATGGACGAACCGTGCATTCCCTTCTGATGGCTATGTCGCAGTTTGAGAATCCGATTTTCAATTTCATTGCCCCCGACGAACTTGCCATGCCAGAGGAATACAAACTCTTCCTGAAAGAAAAGGGCATCCGCTTTTTCGAGCACACCGAAATCAACGAAAATATCAATCATGCCGATATTATTTATATGACACGCGTTCAGAAAGAGCGTTTCATGGATCCAATCGAGTATGAAAAAGTAAAAAACGTGTACATTCTCCGGAACAGTATGCTGGATAATACCCGGCCAAATGTACGCATCCTTCATCCTCTGCCTCGCATCAACGAAATACATACCGATGTCGACACCAACGAAAAAGCCTACTATTTTACCCAGGCGCTGAATGGTGTTTTCGTCAGGCAGGCTATTATCGCTCACATTCTCAACCTAAAATAGAACCAGTCATGAACGATATTTTAAAGAAAAAATTAAAATTGAAAGTTAGCGCTATCAACAATGGCACCGTGATCGATCATATTCCATCTGAGAATTTATTCAAGGTAATCTCCATTTTGGGTCTTCAAAAAGTGAAATCACAGATTACGTTTGGAGCCAATTTCGAAAGTGAAAAGCTGGGAAGCAAAGCAATTATCAAATTGTCGGATGTTTTTTTCGAAGACGACGAAATCAACAAAATTTCATTGATTGCCCGGAACGCAAAGCTCAATATCATCCGTGATTACGAAGTGGTTGAAAAACGGGTAGTTGTCGTACCCGACGAAATTATTGGAATCGTGAAATGCTTTAACCCAAAGTGCATCACAAATAATGAAGACATTACCACCCATTTCAACGTAATTTCCAAGAATCCGCTCGATCTGAAATGTAAATATTGCGAAAAAATTACCCACGAAGACCAAATGTTGATTAAATGACAACAACAAATTTCAATGAATCAGCAAAAAAGATAGCTGATCTGGTGGCCCAACATCCGGAAGATTTGCTCCTGCAGGTATGTCAATTCCTGAAGCAGAATGTGTATCATTACGACTGGGTCGGTTTTTACATTCTCGATCCGGAGAAAAATGAACTGGTATTGGGACCTTTTGCCGGGAAACCAACGCCGCATACCCACATTGCAGTGGGGAAAGGCATTTGCGGTCAGGTTGCTAAAAGCGGGAAGCCGATGGTTGTTCAGGATGTGACGCAGGTGGAAAACTACATTTCGTGCGGCCTTGAGGTTCTGTCAGAAATTGTGGTTCCCGTCCTGAAAGATGGTAAACTGGTGGCCGAACTCGATATTGACAGCCACTCTCCTGCCCCATTTACTTCGGAGGACACCGAGTTTTTAACCAAAATTTGTGACCTGCTCGCGTTCTGTTTCTGATTAAAATTTTCGTCTGGAAGAAGAATTTTCCGGCACAAACAGCTGCTTTTGAATATATTAACAAAATAAATTGGAATGTCCTGAGGAATCGTTCGGTTAGATTCAGAAGAAAGTGTAATTTGCAAAACGTTTTTAACCGGCAGATTACACTTTTCCTTTTCCCCGGAAGAAATTCTAAATCAAAGCGATAGCCAATATGAACGAAATATATGACATTCTTTTTCATACGAATGAAGCCCTATATACCATTGTCTCCAATAATGTATCCGAAGCCTATCTCATTCTTTTCCTGATCATATTTTTGGAAACCGGGTTAATCTTATTTCCTTTTCTGCCAGGTGATGGTTTACTTTTTTCGGCCGGGGTGATTGCAGCCTCGTCTAAGATGAGTATCGTTCTGTTGGTTCCTATATTAATATTTGCAGCTGTGCTTGGTAACCATTTCAATTATCAGATCGGCAAGCAGGTTGGGAACCGGGTGGAGCACAGCCGAAACAGACTCGCAAAAAAATACCTGGTGCCATCGATTGTAAAGACCCGGGAATTTTATCATAAATATGGCAGAAGATCCATCATCGTTGGCCGGTTCTTTCCGGTGATCCGCACCTACATTCCTTTTTTTGCCGGAACCGTAAAATTCGATTTTCCAATCTTCTCAACCTATACGGTGGTCGGATCAGTAATATGGGTTCCATTTTTCACCCTGAGCGGTTATTTTTTAGGCGAACTCACCTGGATAAAAGACAACTTCGAAATCATCTTTTTGGGACTCATTATTGTAACGCTCATTCCTTTTTTCATTGCATTCTTCAAGACATTTATTTTCAGAAAGAAAGCAAATTCAGGATCACAATTGTTGGATGAAGTTCCGGTCGTCCAAAGTAAAGGGCAATCTCACGAAAAGGCTTGATTATTCAGTAAAAAGGCTATTTTTGAAGCTTCAAAATTATATCCTATGTCTAAATTATTTATAACAAAGCCCATGTCGGTTTTGCTTGCAGAAACTGCCTCCGACCATGGATTAAAACGGTCACTCAGTGCCCTGAACCTGACGACTTTGGGGATTGGGGCAGTAATTGGAGCCGGAATCTTTGTTCTAACTGGTCAGGCTGCTGCTCAGTATGCAGGCCCGGCTATCGTTATTTCATTCATGATTTCCGGACTGGCCTGTTTGTTTGCCGGTTTGTGTTATGCAGAATTTGCTTCTATGATCCCAATTTCGGGCAGTGCATACACCTACGCTTATGCCACTATGGGAGAGTTCGTTGCATGGATAATTGGCTGGGATTTGATATTGGAATACCTTTTTGCTGCATCAACAGTAGCTGTAGGATGGTCAGGATATGTGGTAAGTTTTCTGAAAGATTTTGGCATTGTCATTCCGGCACAGTTCACTGCTGCCTTCGGTTCAGTTCTGGTTGATACTCCGGAGTTGGGATGGAAGCTAGTCACGCCCGAATTAACCAAAAGCCTTGCCGGTTCCGGAATAGCTATCGGTAACCTTCCTCATTTAACCGGTATTTTGAACCTCCCCGCGATGTTTATTATTGGTGCAACTACACTTCTTTTGTTGATTGGAATTAAGGAATCCGCAAAATTCAATAATATCATGGTCATTATCAAGGTTTTCGTAATCTTGTTATTTATTGGAATTGGATTTATGTTTGTCAATAAAGCCAACTGGCATCCGTTCATTCCTGAAAATACCGGAGTTTGGGGCCATTACGGATGGAGCGGAATCTTCCGTGGCGCTGCCGTTATTTTCTTTGCCTATATTGGATTCGATGCAGTTTCAACAGCTGCACAGGAAGCTAAAAATCCGAAGCGAGATATGCCTATCGGAATACTTGGATCTCTCGGGATTTCAACGATTTTGTATATCATGGTAGCCATCGTTTTAACCGGAATTGTCAGTTATACTTTTCTGAATGTCTCCGATCCGATCGCAGTGGGTGTGAATGCCATGGGCAAGGGACTTTTCTGGCTACGTCCGATCATCAAAATTGCTGCAATTGCAGGCTTGAGTTCGGTGGTTTTGGTAATGCTGCTTGGACAACCCCGAATCTTCTTTTCCATGTCGAAAGACGGCCTTTTGCCACCCATTTTCTCAAAAGTACACTCCCGGTTTAAAACTCCGTATGTCAGCACACTGATTACCGGGTTTGTTGCATTGGTTCTTGCCGGAATTTTACCCATCAATATTTTGGGTGAACTGGTTTCGATCGGCACACTCCTGGCGTTTGCCATTGTTTGCATCGGGATTATTATCCTGAGGGTAAAACGGCCCGATCTGGAACGAACCTTCAAAACTCCTTTGGTACCTTTGGTTCCCATTCTCGGAGCTGGAATTTGCATCGCCCAAATGGTATCACTCCCCTGGGAAACCTGGGCACGGTTAATTGTCTGGATGGCTCTGGGATTCGTGATTTATTTCGCCTATGGAATACGGAAAAGCAAAATCAGGAACGGTCTCTAATCGATTATTTGCAATACAATCAAAAGCTTTAAATATCGAATTTGAAGGTATTAAATGATTTCGGCTTTAGTTTTACCGAAATGCTTTTTTCACCAATTCTGAAAGTAGTTTGTTTTTCAGTTTCGCTGGTATTGTAATAAAAGATGGACACATTATTGCCTTTTATAAATGCAAGACAGTTTGTATCGCTGCTAACCGGAATGTACTTTGAACCTGGCTCAACAAAATAGCTAAGATGTTTCATCAGGTAAAATTCTGAGTTGTAACTCACTTTTCCTGAAGATTTCTCAATACTGATCATCGAATTTTGTTTCCAGCCCCACTGACTTTTACCAGTTTCGTCGAGTACCATATTCCAGTACATATAGGCATTTGCGCCGCTTTTGAAATAGTGTTTCATTAACTCAAACGTGTGTTCGGCAGCCTTCCAGTCGTTCGATCCGTCGCCGCATTCCGTTTCGGTCTGCATCAATTTTAGGTTCGGATATTTTCGATGAACTTCAGGAATAGCGCCTTTACCGGCCCATTGGAAACCAACCCCTTTTATATATTTTCCTGCTGATTTATTCTGAAGAATAGTATCGACCCTTTCAATCTGAGGACGTTCAATCGTGCCAAGCCAAATCTGAGTTTGAATTCCATCAGCTTCGAATTTGGGTCCCAGGTATTTCCCGATAAAAGTGGAGATATCTTCCGGACGCCAGATACATGATGGAAAAGGTTGGCACGAATTCATCTCATTCTGAACATGAACCTGCGAAATGGAAATTCCTTCCTTCCGATATTCCTGAACAAACTTTTCAAAATACAGAGCGTATGCTGCCAAAACTTTGGGTTCCATCCTGAACTGGGTTTTCATTTCCTCACCCACCCCTGAAGCCGGAAGATCGTTCACCTGTGAATTGGATGCACATGCATAATGATGATTGGTTTTCATCCACGATGGCGGACACCAGGGCGATGCCCAGACTTTCAGATTTGGATTATACGATTGGGCAGATTTGATGTAAGGAATCAGCCGCTGTTTATCGCGAGCGAGACTGAAATTCTTCATTTCAAAGTCTTCGGCTGTTTCATTGTGGCTGTACCAATCCACCGCATAATCGTTGGCTCCAACCGGCATCCTGAAGATCGTAAACCTGCATCCTGATATGGAATCGAACAGGTTTTTTAGTACTTCCTTCCGGCTTTCATCGGTTAAAGTTTGTAATGCATCCCAACCCAACTCGTTGAAACAGCCGCCAAAACCATCAACAACCTGCCGGGCGCTATCCAATGGAATGACGATGACCGATTCGGCAGACTGGCCACTATTCACTTGAATTTCAGGATTTTTTACCCAGTGAAGTTCATTGGTGGTACTCACCCACACCGCTTTTTGGCTTGGTTTAAAGGCAAAAGCGCTCATAAAAAGTATTGAAATAGGAAGGTACTTATTCATATCAGATTTGACTTTATTCCTTTAAAATTAATTTGATCAATACATTCTTGCCTGCCGAACTAATCCGGCAAAAGTAAATTCCACATTTCGCATTCTGTGAATCCTTGTCGCCGGGCATCCACCGGATCTGATGAATTCCTGCTGTTTCGCTTGCGTTTACCAGCGTTTGCAGTTTCCGTCCGGTTAAATCAAAAATACTGACATCAACATTTGCCGAAGCGGGCAAGCTGTATTCAATCAAGGTTTCAGAGGTCAATGGATTTGGATATGCTTTGGCCTTAAAGGAATTTTGCTGAGAGATGTTTAAGTTTCCAGTAACTGACGAAAATCGAAACCAATCTAAATTACAAACGCCGTAATTGTTCCCCTGAAACACGATAAAAACATTATATACACCATTCACAGGCGTAACTGCACATGTCAGCTCGGTATATTTGCTCCAGCCACCGGTATCTTTTGCATTTAAAGTGCCGATCAATTTTCCGGTTGTGCTTCCCAATCTTATTTCAAGCCTGCCTCCACCACTTCCGGAAGCCAGTTTTGCATTAAAATTTGTTTCTCCATTGAATTGAACGCCAGGATATTCCAACCAGTTATTCGAATTCGTTGCATTCATTACACCTCCTGAAACATAAGGACTTGAACTTTTGCCAATATAGTCTTCGGCTTGAATGATTGCGGTTGCAGTTGCCGAAAAAGTAAATTCGAACCAATCGAAATTGCATTCGCCTGAATTCTCATTTTTATAACTAAAAAACAGGTTAAAAATACCCGTTTGTGGTTGAATTGTTGCACACACATCGTTGGTATAAGTGTTCAAATTTCCGGTATTTGGTACTGCAACCGTTCCGAGTAATGTGCCATCGAGGCTGCCAGAGCGTATTTCGATTGTTCCTCCACTTACAGCTGATGCGATTCTGAGTTTAACCATGTTCTGAGTCGGAACCAGATTAATCCCCTCAAATTCAATCCATTCATTATTCTTAAAGTTCTTTATCACGTTTCCATCGCTTGTTGCGATTGAACTTTTATTGCTGAAATTTATCGCTTTGAAGCCTTTATCTGAAGCCGAGGTTTTGCCCGACAAAGCATCATGAACGCCCAGATAAGCCGGTTTCTGAACCAGTTTATTAGTCCACATTAATGGATGTTCTTTTAATTGCCAGTTTTGATCGTTTCCATCCCTAATTCCCCAGGTCGAGAATTTTGAAGCTCCGGCATTAATCATTTCATAAACAAAATTGTTGTAATCAATCTTTTGCTGCTGAAGTTTTGAATCATTCCAGACAGCGCCATCGCCTTCAGAAATATCACATTCCGAAACATAGAACTCCAGTCCCAGATCCCTGATGCCCTTGATATACTTGCTCATGTTGGCAAAGTTGTCGCTTGCACTTATATTCGACAAGCTTCCGATGCAAAAGTGACCCTGCTCACTAACCGCGCTGACCGGAGAATTGTTGGCCACCAGGTGATTTAAAAGCTGATAGATGGCCTTGCTTTTCCCGGGCATATTGTTCCCCGGAACATAAGCAAAGTTATAGTCGCGGATTTCGAGTTTTGCAGTTGTATTTTCCCTGAAATATTGCAATACTTTACGAATGAAGACAGGATGCTGTTTATTGACAATCTCGCTTGATGATAATCCCGACTGATCAGGCTCCCAACCCAATTGGTTTAATTTCATGGTCTTGTAAGTTCCGTCATCATTGAACATTTCATTCATCACACACCAGGTATCAACTTTTGAACTGTTTCCGTTGGTTGTTAACAAAGCCTTAATGACATTGTGAACGATATCATCGAGTTGTTCATTCGTAAAAGTCCCGTTTTTCAACCAGTCAGGTATATACAAATCATTTCCGAAAGTCCACAGTCCCCATGCCTGAATGCCATTGCTGTTGCACCAGTTTACCATGTTGTTGATGTCGGTGAACGTATAGTTTGATGCTGATTGCCAATTTGATGGAATCCAGTTTCCTATCTGCATCATTTTAAATTCGCTCTTTATTATTCCTGAATAGGTGGTATAATTGGGACCTTTCAGCATTCCATCGGTATTGCTGGATCCGGTAGATGAAAAATTGGCGATCGTACATGGACTGTTGATTTCCTTCAGTTTCAGCATCACCTGTGCCGAAAGATTGTAGTTATATGTCAGGACTAATGCAGCGGAAAGGAGCAAAATGTATATTTTTTTCATTTCTTAAGGATAAAATTACAGCAACAATATCAGAAGAAAAATGAACTTCTATTTTTCATTTACAACCAGTTTGATCACTTCATTCTTACCTGCCGAACTGATCCGGCAAAGGTAAATTCCCTGTTTCTGATTTGGTGTATTCTTGTCTCCGGGCATCCACCGAACCTGATGAATTCCTGCTATTTCATGAGTATCTACCAAGGTTTGCAACTTCCGTCCGGTTAAATCAAAAATGATGACTTCAACGTTTGCTGAGGCGGGCAAATTGTATTCAATCACCGTTTCAGAGGTCAATGGATTTGGAAATGCCTTTGCTTTGAATTGATTCATTCCCGAATTTTCAGTAAGTCCAGTTATTGGAGTTCCGTTTATCCGGATATCGTCGAACCATATCCTTTTCCCCTTCAGATCCATGCTTTCAGTAACCAGCTGAAAACGGTCAACTGCTTTCCAGTCGAACGAGTTCGTCGAATTGAACCATGCGCCATCCCACGTACCGGCATCGCGAAAATTCCTGATCGGCACCACCACTTTGTGCCATTTTCCGTCGGCAGGAATTTGAGCTGGAGTTACCTTGTAATCCATCCTCCATGGATGGTCTTTCGGATCAGTTGTTCGTGTATCCAAAAAACGCAGCGTAATTTCAGTTTGAGGCGTTTCGCACCTTCCCCAGAATTCGAGATTGTATTTTGCAGCCACTAACTTTGAAAGATCCTTGTTCAATTTAAAATCGAAATCGAGGGCGTTGAATTGAGGCCACTCCGTCATGTAAATACAATACTTACCAGCATTGGCATTGGGGGCAAAATTATCTCCGGATGAAGACGAGGGTGAAGGTCCTAAAATGATGCCATTCGCGACAAAATCAGTATAAATATCAAATGGAACAGAATCGGCGCGCATCACATAGGTTTTGACTGGAGGAATGGTGAACCCCATACCTTCAGCCATTGGGCGGTTGATGTCGTATTCAAATTGTTCGTTTGAACCCGCATTGAAAAGTCCGAAACCGCCCTGATAATCCCACATCGACCATGGAACCTGTTTCGAGCTAAGATACGAACAAACCTCTTTGTACCAGCGGGCGCGGTCGTCAACCGGGCTTTTCAGGTTATAAACCCCCAGTTCGCCGCAAAAAATCCTTACCTTGTTGTTCTTTGCCCAGGTAATTGCAGAGTTGAGTGTGCTTTGAAGCCGGGCAGCAGTGCCATCGATTTTATACGAGGTTGTCAGGCTGCCTTTCACCCAGGTATTGGCCAGCGAAGCCGGACAGACAGGCATACGGGCAGCATCGTATGGGAATGGCACATTGCCCAAATCGGTCAAAGGAGGGTCGGGCCAGCCGGCGCCCTGGTGAGTAAACAAAAATGGGTCGTAGAAATGAAAGGAATAAATCAGGTTGGGATCGGCCAGTTTTTTCAAATTAACCATTCCGCCAATTCCTCCCCAATCAGCCCCCGTAACCACCACCGTATGAACACTATCAATGGCGCGGATAGCATTAAGCACTTTCAACTGAATGGGTTGCCAGTCTTTCGCGATCATGGTATTGGGTTCGTTTAGAATTTCATAAAGAATACGAGTCGAACGATTCTTGTAATGCGCTGCCATCTGAGGCCAGATTTTCATTAAAGGCGCCTCAACTGCCGTCGATTTGGCATCTTCAATGGTGTGATTGTCGAAAATAATGTTAATCCCAACTTCGTCAGCCCAATCGGCTACCTGGTCGAGGTAAAAGTAAAACAAGGTATCAATGGTATAATCGGGCGCTCCGCTGGTCATATGGTGCAACTCGATTGGCAACCTGATGAAATCGCAGCCCAGACTTTTAATATTGGCAATGTCCTCCTTCCCAAATTTCGAAAAGGCCATCGACCTGGCATTTCCTCCAGTAAACCAACCGGTTATATTGACGCCCTTATTAAAAATATTTTGTGCCTGAAGAACTGAGAAGGTAAAAAAAAGTATAACGAAAAGGGTGAATCTCCGGAAATTTTTCATGGTCAATGTAAATTTTAGTTGTCGAAAAATCAATTTTAAATTTTCGAGACAAAGGTAAAATAAATTTAGACCTCCTGAAAAAGATTAAATTTATACTTTTACTTTTGACCTTCCTTAAACTCAAACATTTAATTCCTGAACGATATGCGCCGAATCTCACGTTATGCTATGTACTATTTCTTTGGAATTCTGCTTCCGGCATTAATTTCAGTTAGCTACTGCTTTGCTCAAACTCCGGTTCGTGTAGATATTGACCTCACCAAACCTACACTGCCAGTTTCGCCTCTCATCTACGGAAAAAATGGCGTGCTGCCAAGTACCTTTTTAAATTCAGGCACCAATGCCGACATTACCAAAGCCAAAGAAGCCGGCGTTCGCTTTGTCAGGCAAAGCGGCGGGAATAACAGCACGAAATACAACTGGAGAAATCAGCTTTCGGGCCATCCCGACTGGTACAACAATGTGTACGCAAACAATTGGGACAATGCTGCCAAAAACATGCTCGACAAAATGCCCGGAGTTCAGGGAATGTGGGCATTTCAGCTTCTGGGGAAGTCTGCTTCAAACACTAAAAATAACTTTAACGACTGGGCATATAATCAATCCCAATGGTGGAGCGGAGTAGGTCAGAATCTGGCAGGAGGAGGAACGCCCAACCCCGCCGGAGGCGGAAAAGCCCTGATCGAAGGAAATCCTGACCTTTACCTGATGGACTGGCCGGCCGACTCAACTGTTGGTATCCTCGATAAATGGTTTGGAACAAAAGGTTTGGGATACGATCAAACCAAGTTTCAATACTGGAACATGGACAATGAACCTGAAATATGGGAAGGAACCCACGACGATGTCATGCCAAAGCAATGCACCGCCGAAGAATTTATGCAGCGCTATTTTAAAGTGGCCAAAGCTGCCCGTGCAAAATACCCCGGAATCAAACTGGTTGGACCGGTGCCCGCCAACGAATGGCAATGGTACAACTATTCCGGAGGAAGCAAAATCAACAACAAATCAATTGCGTGGCTCGAATTTTTTATCAGGCGCATATCTGAAGAGGAAAAAGCATCCGGCATCCGCCTGCTCGACGTGATTGACCTGCACTATTACCCATCGTCAACTGACCCGGCTACATGCCTTCAGTTTCATCGTGTGTTTTTTGACCGAAACTATGTTTATCCTGAAGCCAACGGGGTTCACACCGTGAATGGCGGATGGGACACCAGCATCAACAAAGAATACATTTTGGGCCGCTGCTCCGATTGGCTGACGAAATATCTGGGAGCCAATCATGGAGTTGGACTGGCAGTTACCGAAACCGGAATGGCCTGTAAAGATGCCAATGTTCAGGCACTTTGGTATGCCTCAACTATGGGAGAATTTATGAAAAACGGAGTGGAACTCTTCACTCCGTGGAGCTGGGACATTGGCATGTGGGAAGCGCTGCATTTATTCAGCCGCTACAACCAGAAAAACTATGTTCAGGCAACATCTGCCGACGAAACAATGGTTTCGGCCTATACAACTATCGATGCAAATAATGATTCAATGTCAGTGGTTCTGATAAACAGATCGCTGACCGAAAAGAAAGTGGTCACTCTCAACTTTACCGGTTATGTGGTAACTCCCGGGACATGCCCCATGTACACGCTTTCGAAACTCGGCACTACAGAAACTTTTGTATCGCACACCAAAAATGCCCTGGTTAAAAGTGGCGTTGAAGCTTCTATGAACCAGATTACAATTGAACTTGCACCAATTTCGGTGAATACTATCTTACAACGAGCTTTTCGAATGGGTGTAAAACCTGATTTGAAAAAGAACAGTTTTAAAGCCAGCATATACCCAAATCCGGCCAGCGATATGGTTCAGATCGATTTTTCACTTCCGGAGAGAAGTGTGGTGAATATTGATCTCTTCAACACAAATGGGCAGTTGGCAAAAACATTGGATAAGGCTGTATTCGACTCTGGAAACCAGAATAAGGAAATTAGTTTGCAAAGTCTTTCCATGGGTGTTTACTGGATTAGAATTACATCAGAAAATGATTCACAAACATTGAAACTGGTAAAGCGATGAAAAAGCAATTCTACAAAACCATTCATATTTGCCTGATATTTACACTTTTGATATCCGGTTTAAACAATAAAATTGCTGCTCAGGGTGTAGCAACCATTTCCGGCATCGATCAGCAGACCATCAAAGGATGGGGTTGTTGCCCTGTTTGGATCGGAAATATTGATGTTTCCACACAACCATTGTCGCAAAAAGCAACCTTTCAGTTGGGAGCTACAATCATCCGGCTGAGCCAGTTGCCTGAAGTTGGTGACGCAAATGGCAATATAATTCCGGATGAAGCCGATAAACTTTGCCGGGCGATAAAAATAGCGACTGACCAGGGATATCCATACATCCTTTCAAGCTGGAGTCCCCCGGCAGGCATGAAAACAATTGCTGTAAGCGGCTCTGTTTCGAACAACACACCTGTTTCATTACTGACCTCAAAGGAACAGACATTGTGTGATTTTGATGTAAAACTGCTGGATTATATCAGCAAAACAAATGGATTACCACTGCCTCTGAACTATAGTCTGCAAAACGAACCCACTTGTTCAACTCCCTGGGCAGGTTGTATTTATGATGCTGCACAATACAAAAGAGTGGTTAAACTTCTTCGCGCAACTTTAGATGCCGCAGGTTATTCAGGCCTAATGCTGCTGGGTTCGGAAGATGGTGGGTATAACAATGGTCAGGGATGGAATTGGAGTGTGGGTCTTTTAGGCGGAACCGGATTTCCTTCGTTAAATGATGGCGATTTTAATAAGGCAATTAGTGCATTTGCAAGTCACAGTTATGATTGGACTCCAAACACGACCCTGGCCAATTACAATGCCTGGGTGAATGGTTGCGATAAATGGGGAAAAGACCGTTGGCAAACAGAGTATTGCTATATTGAAGATACGAACAGTCCACATGCTGTTGGCACTGTTCGGCGGTTTATTTCAGACCTTGCTTTCCTGAAAAATAACTATTGGTTTACCTGGACCGTGAATGATGGCTATGGAAACGACACCGGAGATGTTTTATGTTTTGGCAACGGGGTCAGTACCTTGGTTAAAAAACCAAGTTTTTACGTCCTGAAAAAACTCTTTTCAAGTATACCTGTTGGCTCAACAGTGAGGCGAATGACCAGTACCGACAAGGATTTAATTACTTCAAACGCTGGGAAAATGGATATGGTCGCTTTTGCAAGCGATACCAATATGGTTGCAGTTCTAGTTAATCCAACGACTGGTGCAAAAACCACAGCAATAAACGGTTTGATTGGTTCAAAAGCGCAGGTATTTCAGATGGCAACTACCAAAAACAATACGGATATTTCATTGATCAGCACAAATGACATCAAGAATGGTTCAATCGAAACCATTCATATTCCGGTAAATTCAGTAACCATTATTGTAACCACTGGTATTAAAACAAGTGCCGTTGATTTAAAAAGGAAAATGAATCGTCCGACTATTTATCCAACAGTTTGTGATACTCATATAACGATTCAAACAATTGAAAATAAAACGGATGAATATGAATTATCTTTGACAAACCTCCTCGGACGGCGCATACTGTCAAGGAACATTCATTTCATCAATTCCTATAGTTTAGACGTATCAGACATCAAAAATGGTATGTATTTTCTTACATTACAACAATCTAATAGTGAACCCTATTGTCAGAAGATATTGGTGGCTAAGTAATTTTAAGTACTGAAAACTACAAAATCGTTAATCTAAATCAAAAAAAACATGAAGCCAAAATTTAAACTAAAAACAGCGGTCATTTTTCTGGGAGTAATAATTTCCTTCAACCTTCAGGCACAGCCTGTAAAATTACATGGAAACCTTTCAATTCAGGGAATCCAGTTAACCGATGAACATGGAAAACCTGTTGTTTTAAACGGAGTAAGTTACGGATGGTCGAACTGGTGGTCGGAATTCTACAACGAAAAATCAGTCGCCTGGCTGGCAAATGACTGGAAATGCGACGTGATTAGGGCAGCGATGGGTATTGAACCCGATGGCGGCTACATCGAAAAACCGCAATGGACAAAAGAGAAGATCGAAACAGTCATCAAGGCTGCCATCAAAAACAATATTTATGTCATCATCGACTGGCACAGCCACAACATCCGGCTCCCTGAAGCCAAAGAATTTTTCGCCGACATGGCCACCAAATATGGCAAAAACCCGCATGTGATCTACGAATTGTACAACGAACCGGTGAAAGATTCCTGGACTCAGGTAAAAGACTATTCCATCGAATTGATCAAAATTATCCGTGCCATCGATCCCGATAACCTCATTCTGGTTGGAAGTCCGCATTGGGATCAGGACATAAACCTCGCTGCTGATGAGCCAATTACCGGGTACAAAAACATCATGTATACCTGTCATTTTTACGCCGGAACTCATGGTCAGTCGTTGCGCGACAAGTGCGATTATGCAATAAAAAAAGGAATTCCTGTATTTATTTCTGAATCTGCAGGTATGGAAGCTTCAGGAAACGGACCGATCAATTACGCCGAATGGCAAAAATGGATCGACTGGTGCGCTTCAAACAAAATCAGTCTGGTAACCTGGTCGGTTTCAGCCAAACGCGAAACCTGTTCCATGATGAAACAAGGTGTTTCGCCGGAAGGCAACTGGAAAGAAACCGATCTTCAGGAATCCGGAATCAAAACCCGCGAACTTTTAAGAAAGCAGGCTGAAAGCCAGAAATAAGCAGGTCATTCTTTAGTTTTGGAAAGAGTCATTAGTCAATAGGAAAGTTGCTTTTAAACAATTAACCAATGACTGGTGACTCTTTTCCATTATCAACCAGTAATTCATGAGAATTATTGCATTCTATTTGCCAGAGTTGGCAGATAAAACCGAAAAATTTATCAAACTTTGAACCCGAAATCTAAACGACAAGATCATGAAACATCTTTATAAGATTAATCTCCTTTCTGTTTTATTTTTACTGAACAGTGGATTGCTATTCGCTCAAATACCCGCCGGAGGTGTTTCGCTCATTAAGGAAACTATGCCCAATTACACAAAAGGAGGTGCAGGAACACTGACACCAATCACTATTACCGGCCAGCCTTTTACCCAAGGGTTCAAAGTTATAACCGGAGCAAACATTGCCAATCCGTGGGATTCGCAGGTTGCTTTCACCAAAACGGCTGGAATCGAGGCCAATGATGTCGTTTTGGTTGCTTTTTATGCCCGTACAACAGCTTCTTTGCAGGATTTTAGCGTTGGAAATCTGAACGTGTGTATCGAACAAAATTCAGATCCATATACCAAACAGATCTATTTCACAGTCAAAATAGGAACCGACTGGAAGCAGTATTTTGTCCCGCTGAAATGCAAATCAGCACTCGCACTGGCTGAAGTGACCTACTCCTTCCATACCGGATTTTCGTCACAAACCATCGAAGTGGCCGATGTCAAATTTCTGGATTACAAACAGACTGTGACTCTTGAATCGCTTCCGGTTACACCAATAACCTATATTGGCAGAGAAGCCGATGCACCATGGCGTACCGAAGCTGCTGCCAGAATCGATCAAAACCGGAAAGGAATTGCCAATATCGTGGTGTACGACGAACAAGGACAACTGGTAAAAGATGCCACAGTTTCGGTCGAAATGATCAAACACAAATTTGGATTTGGCTCTGCGGTGGATGCAACACGGTTCATCAACGACGCATTTTACCGGAAAAAAGTTTATGAACTATTTAACGAAGTTGTTCTTGAAAATGACCTGAAATGGGGTGGATTCAATCCAAATCCATCGAATAACACCACCCGGGCGCTCGATTCACTTGCAAAGCATAACATTGCCGTTCGTGGGCACAACATTGTATGGCCAAGCTTTTCTTATAACTCAGCTGCGTTGAAAACACTAAGCACTAATCCTGTAGCTTTCCGGAACGAAATTGAGCGGCATATCGATCAGGCAACTTTGTATGCAAAAGGTAAAGTCATCGATTGGGACGTAATGAACGAAGGGGTTACCAATACCGATTTTCAGAAAATTCTGGGAAACGAAGTAATGGCCGACTGGTACAAACGGGTGCGGATAAACGACCGCGACGTAAAATTGTACATGAACGATTTTGACATTATTGCCGCCGGCGGGACAAACACCACACACCAGGACGGCTACTTCAACCTGATCAAATACATCGATAATTTGGGAGGAAAAATTGAAGGTATCGGCATGCAGGGTCATTTCGACAGCAACCTGACCCCGATCACCAAAGTGTATTCCATTCTTGACCGTTTTGCTACGCTTGGAAAAGAAATCAAGATCACCGAACACGACGTCAACATTACCCAGCGCGATGTGCAGGCCGATTATACCCGCGATCTATTGACCATCGTTTTCAGTCACCCGGCAGTCAAATCTTTCCTGACCTGGGGATTTTGGGCTGGCCAGCACTGGCTTCCTGATGGCGCTTTCTATGCACTCGACTGGAGTATCCGCCCGCATGGCCAGGCCTGGCACGATTTAGTTTTCAACCAGTGGTGGACAAAGAAAACCGATCTGACCACTGATCTGGAAGGTAAAACGTCGCTCGACGGATTTCTCGGAACGTATAAATACACCATTACTTCAGGAACAAAAGTGCGGACCGGAACATTCAAAATCAACAATTCAAAACAAAGCGGCATCGGCAATCCAATCGTTTTAACTTTCGACACAACCATTCCTGATAATGTTTCCATCACGACCACCAAATCGGCCTGTCTGTGCGAAGGCGAAAACGTCACCCTTCAGGCGCCTGCCGGTACCAATCTGACATACCAATGGATGAAAGGAACTGAAATCCTTCCTGAACAGACTTCATCGATTGTGGCCAGCCAATCAGGAAACTATTCAGTAAAAGTAAAAAAGGGTACAGTTGAAGTTATTTCAGCCCCAAAAGAAGTGAAAGTTAATCCAATTCCCCAGGCTACAATTACAGCAAGTGGTGATTTAGCTTTTTGTCCGACCGAAAAAGTAACGTTCAGCGCCAATCAATCGAACGACCAGATTTACAGCTGGTACAAGGGAAGCGCCAAAGTGATTGGATCGGTAACTTCACTGGATGTGAATCAGTCAGGAACATACAGTTTGGTGACCAATGCCTACGGATGCTCAGCAAAATCGGTACCGGTTACGGTTCAGGTGTATTCAAGTACAAGTTCAGAATGTACCACAGGCTTGAATCAAAAGCCGGTTTCGTTTAAAGTTTACCCCAATCCGTTTAAAGGTTCATTTACGCTGGAAATGAGCAATTTAAACATTGGCCCGGCGACACTCGAGCTTTTCAATGCCCTCGGAGAAAAAGTTTATAGCAAAGAAATTGATCAGGCATCTGCACAAACCTTCGTTCCGGTAGCGGAACCTGGATTTTATATGCTTCGGGTAACAAATGAAAAGGAAATCCAGACATTCAAACTGATTGGAAACTAAATGAAAAAGCTTTTCCTCATCTTTTTCCTTCTTCCGCTGTTCATTCAGGCTCAAACCACTTTGGATGAAATCATTACCGACATGACGCTTCCGCATGAAGGTCGACCGCACGGAGTGGCAACCAGCATCGACTGGGCACTTAAACCACGTGTTGGGGCTGTTGTTCCGCCAGCCGGGTGGAATGCTGCCATTGCCTGGGGCCAGTTATATGAATGGATTGAAGGAAATCCGGCCACCAATACCCGTGTCCAGATCAAGGATCTCGAAATGTATTACCTGAGTAAATCGGACCGGAAATGGCATTTGTTGCAAAAGTCAGTCGGTGTTGACGGAGCGGCCTATGTTGAAGATTTCGCGGGTGATGTCAACAAACCAGCCGACAAGCGCATCGAACCTGATGGTTCGGTTTCGGTGAAAGCCGGAGGCGGCTATAATTTCCATTTCTGGTCAAAATTGGGAAGGGTAAAATATCCGGTTAACGATGTTGCCGGCATTTATACAACCGTAAAAGCCAGATTGATTGTTGATAAAGCTGACTTACCTGACGACCGTGCTACAGCAAGATACCTGATGAGCGCCGGGGGTGACTGGTGGCAAACGCTGACAGTGGCCTGGGATCAGTGGAAAACCAATGCTGACATGGGAATCAGCCGTTTCAGGTTTGTAACTCCGGAATGGAAATCATTTAACATGTGTTCTTTGCCTTCGGATACCATTCGGAAAAATCCGCCTCCGTTTCTAGCGGTATCAACCGCAACAAACCTGATCAGGAAGGATTCTCCTGAATTGATCATTTGTCCAAACCCGGCGAGTTCAACTACTCAGATCAACTTCTTCCAGGAGAATGATAATTCATTAAATCTTTCTGTTTTCGATGTTTACGGAAGAAAGATAGAGACACTGCTCCATGGCTCGATCAGTTCAGGCAAAAAAAGCATTCCCTGGAATACCTCCGGATTACCTTCCGGAACATATCTGATCAGGCTGGAAAACAGTGAGTATGTCGCGACCAATAGATGCCAGGTCATCAACTGAAAGGAATAAAACAAAACCAATCCAATGAAATTTATCTCCTTCATCATCCTGTTCCTTTCTGTTTCCGGTCTGGCATCCGCTCAGAATCTGGTTACAAATGCCGGATTTGAATCGGGTACTTCCGGCTGGGGTGGCTGGTGGTCGCGCGATGGTAAAGGAAGTGCAACAGCGGTAAGCAGTTCGTTTCATTCCGGAGCTAAAGCTTTAAATGTAAACTATAGTGGCGCACAGGATTGGTCGTACCCGGTAAACAAGCAGTATATAGTTAAAACCGGCGATTTGTACGAGATTTCGGCCTGGGTCTGTGCATCAGCGGCATTTGCTGATGCACAGTTGTCGGTTGAACTCATTGACTCGACAAATACTGTCACGAACTGGATCTATGGAACTTGCGCCTTTGCCAACACCAACGGACAATACCAGCAGTTTACAAGCAGTTTTACCATTCCGGCAAAAGTCAAAAAGATCGTTCTCCGTCTGATGGGCTATGGTCCGTGCAACTTTTTTGTCGACGATGTTTCAATGACATTGCTTGGAAATTCTTCAGGAGCAAACAAAACTTACACGCTCGAAAACAGCCGGCTAAAATCGGTGATTTCGTATCCTTCGATGAAAATCAACACGCTGGACAAACTGAATCGCGTAACGTACACGACGGAAACACTTTACGAGTATACAGTTGCGGCGGTCGATTCAACCATTCCCGGCAAATTGGTGATCAGTGCCCGTCACCTGACGGAAAAAATTGACCTGAAAATTGAGTTTGAATTAACAGAAAACTCGCTGGATATTCGGTTAAAAGGAGATTCATCGGCAATTTTGAAGGATAATCTGCATTTCCCAGGAGTCATTGCCAGCCGTCCGACCGATTTTCTGGTTATTCCAAGAGCAACCGGCGTAATCTGGCCCGTGAATAAGAATTACTTCTCCGACGCCTTTCGGTTATACGACTGGAAATCGACCATGTCGTTCATCGGAGTTACGGATTTAAAATCAGGTTATATGATTGTGACCGAAGATCCCTGGGACACGGAAGCTCAACTGTCAAAAGCAAATTCATCTTCGTTCATTAATCCTTTAATAACTCATCTTTCTGCGAAAGGAATTTGGGGATACGACCGGACTTTGCATCTTGTTTTTGTCAACAACGGATACTCCGAAATGTGCCAGTGGTACAAAAAATATGTTGAAGCCAAAGGTTACCGTAAAACATTGACACAAAAGGCAGCAGAAAATCCCGCCATGAACCGGCTGAAAGGTGCGGTTGATTTTTGGGTCATCAACATGAATTTCGTTCAAAAAGATGCCGATAACCTGCTCAAATACGGCATGGACCGAGCCTTGTTTTCCTTTTCAAGCTGGGAAAATGCTCTTCCAAAACTGATCGATTCCATGAATGTGAAAGGCTTTTTGACTTCGAAATACGATATCTTTACCGATGTTTTCCCACCCAACATTCTACCGTCTGCTGCCGGATACCGCCGTGAAGGTTATCCGGAGGATGTCATCGTGAAAAAGGACGGAACGCTACAGGAAGGCTGGCTTGCTTTTGTCAACGGATCGCCTTTGCAGGGCTATTATACCTGCTCGCAAACCCATTCGGCCTGGGCAACCAGGGAAATTACGACCGATCTGGCAACGAACCGCTACAACGCCCGGTTTATCGACGTTGAAATGGCTTCCAGTCTGAAAGAATGCTATTCGACGGTTCATCCGGTTTCACGAAAAGAGGACGCACTGGCCAGGATGGCCGCTTTGAATACGGTAAAAAACAAGTTTTCGCTGGTTACCGGTGTCGAGGAAGCCCGCGATTTTGCGTTTCCGGTGGCTGATTTCGGTGAAGGGACCATGTCGATGTTTCCTCAGGTGAATGCTGGTTACGACTGGTCAACACCGATTGACACAATCGGAGCCTATTACGTACAAAACAACCTGAACCCGGCCATGCGCGTGCCTTTGCACGGATTGGTGTACCACGATGTGCATATTCCGACCTGGTATACCGGCGACGGCGTGTCGAAAGTTCCTTCGCTTTGGGACGACAAAGATTTGTTCAACATTCTGTATGCATCGATGCCGCTGTTCATGCCGCCCAGCCGCAGTTACTGGAATACCAACTTCGAACAATTCATGACCAGCTATCACCTGATCAGCAGCATCAGCCGAAATGTGGCTTTTGACGAAATGACGAAACATTCATTTTTAAGTACCGATCGGATGATCCAGCAAACTGTGTTTTCGAACGGTTGGAAAGTCACTGTAAACTTTGACAAAACAGCTCACACCTTCGAATCCAGACAACTGGCCGGAAAAGGATTTTATGCTTCCGACGATACTGGACAGGAAGTTTTCAGAATTGCTGATTCAGGCTCGAACCTAGCTGCAGCCAGCATCGAAAACCGGCTTTTTATCAACCCTTATGGAGTCGAAAAAACCTACCATGGAATTAAAACTTCAGGAACAGTATTTCTCCGGAACGATCCGAAAGGAATTCATCTGGCGTTCATCGGCAATCAGAAAACAATTCAGTTTAAACCTTCGGAAATGGCATGGAAACTTGGTCATGCATTTTCGGAAACCACCGGAAAAGCAATCGCAATGACTGAATTAGGCGGTGGATGGGTGCAATTAACCCGACCAGCGAATGAATCATTTATTCGTTTTGATCAAAATGAAATCGTGCTCGCTTCAAAATCCATTCAGAATCCTGTAGAAAAGCTTGAATGTTTTCCAAACCCGGCCAGTAATCAGATTTCGGTTACTTTTACGCTGAAAGATTCAATGATGGTGCAGCTAAACTTGTGCAACATGCAGGGACAGCCTGTCAGGGAATTGATGAATGAAAAAGCGAATGCGGGTATGAACCGGTACGATTTTAATGTAAAAAGTCTGGCAAAAGATTCTTATCTTTTGATCCTCAAAAAAACCAACAAACAGTTAACCGAGAAAATTGTCATTCAATAATCCAACCACCGAAACATGAATATTAAAATTCTCTCAATTTCAATTCTGGCAACATCGCTGTGCTTTTCCTGCCACAACACCGGAAACCGAAATGTTGAAAGTAAGGAAAAGATGACTACCCGATCAGCGAATACGACGCTTCGTTTTTTCAGCGATTCCAGCTTCTGGAATTTACCAATACCTGAAAATGCGGAAACCGATCCGCGTACCCCGGGCTGGATAAAATTGCTGGAAACCGAACCTTCAGGCCTGAACTTCAAGCTGAATACGGAGAACTGGACTATCCCGGTTTATGAAGTTGACCAGTCAACCCCTTTAAGCAAGGTCGGATTGCTTTACCTGACTGCTGAAGATAAAGTTCACTGGCATACCACCAAAGAACATTTTGGGCATGGAAAAGGATTCGATAGCGTGCCGATTCCCCAAACTGCATCACCCGATCCGCAGTCAGATTCACACATGGCGCTCATCGACCGCAATAAAAATCTGGTTTGGGACATGTGGGCTTTGTCGAAAGATACATCTGGAAACTGGAGATCGGCAACCGGTATGAAATACAGACTCGACGGATCAGGTGTTTTTAATACGGATGAATTGGGCATGAAAGATGGTGAAAGTGTTCATTTTTATGGGCCAAGCCGTGCTGCCGGGGTACCGGCTATTGCCGGTCTCATTCTGTATGATGAAGTTAAAGAAGGCGAAATCAGGCATAAAATTGCCGCCGCTTCACGCTTCTGCGCCTACAAGGAATTTGTTTATCCGGCAGCCTGGACCGATGGATTTACGGAAGGTGGAATCCCGGAAGGATCGACCATACAGCTTGACCCGAAACTCGACCTTTCGAAATTTTCATTGACCAGAGAAGAAATCATTATGTGCAAGGCACTTCAGAAATACGGAATGGTGTTGGTTGATATTGCCCAGGGACAGGCTATTTATGCGGAAGGTTTGTGGGGACATCCCGGAAAATTGTGGAAAGATAAATTGCGCGAGATCGGCGGAATTTCCCAAATTCCATATTCCAATTACAGGGTAATCAAAGTCACAGGCGCAGTTCACAAAGGCGATGGACGCTCAAAATTTCAGTCGGTTTGGTAATGCTCATAAACCAAAAATAATATATCAAAACACCATGCTAAACAAAAACATTTCCTTTCTATTTATCCTCCTCTTTGCGGTAGGATTTTCGCTTTCGGCCAAAGACAAAGCGATTTCACCCAAAAAATTCAAGAGTGCCGATATCGGGAATCCAGCACTTTCAGGAACAACTGATTTGACAAACGACGGCCTGAAAATTACTGCCGGAGGCGCCGACGTTTGGGGAACGCGCGATGAATTTAGGTTTTCATATATCGAACAAACCGGCGATTTCGACCTGGTAGCCCGAATCGAAAGCCTCACGGCCCCCAATCTTTACACCAAGGCAGGACTGATGGCCCGCGAGGAACTGACCGACAACAGCCGCCACATTTTCTTCCAGGTTTTCCCGAATAACAACCCGCGAAACAAAAACAACGGCGGGTTTGAATTTCAGTACCGAAAAAACAAAGACGGAGAAATGAAAGCCATTTATCCCGCCAAATCAGAGGGTGAGCCTGAGTTTCCGGTTACTTATCCAAATACCTGGATCAGGTTGAAACGGGTTGGAAATGAATTCACCGGTTTTTGTAGTCAGGATGGGCAGACATGGAAAAAGTACACCACCTTTACCATGCCATTGGCCACGAAAGTTTATCTTGGCCTTGCTGTCACATCACACAATACGAAAGAAACAGCCACTGCTGTATTCCGCAATATTGCACTCATAAAGTGACCAGTCGCAATAATCAATTAATAAATCAATGATACAGTCCTTCAGTAATTCAGTAAATCAATCCTTCAGTATGTATATGAAAAAAATAGTATCGATCCTGATTATATTTCTGTTCTCCGCGACCAGCGGCTTCTGCCAAAAATACGAGGCAGAGTCGGCCACACTTTCGGGTGGAGCCGCCAAACAGGCCAGCAGCGCGGCTTCCGGAGGATATTTTGTGGCTCAGAACGGAGGAAACCTGAGTCTAAGTGTGAATTTGCCTGAATCAGCAAGCTACAACATTTACATTCAGGTGGCTTCTCCCAATGGTCCAAAATATAATCTCTTCAGCATTGACGGCACCTCCATTGGTTTTAATACGGCAAACAATCCTACTTACATCCGTTTAAAGGTTATTAGTTTTCTGAAAATCGAAGCTGGTATTCATCAGATAGAAATCGTCAATTCATGGGGCTGGATCAACATCGACTTTATCGAATTTGAAAAAGTTGATCCTCCGGCTGCATCCAACATTAATCAGACGTTGATCACACCCAATCCGACCGACGAAACAAAGCGCCTGAATCAATTCCTTCTCGACAATTACGGTAAAAAAATCATTTCCGGAGTATCCGAAGTGAGTGAAGCAACCTGGTTAAAGACGAATACCGGGAAAAGCCCTGCCCTGATTGGACTTGATTTTCTGTTTTGCGGACGCGGTTATACATGGTACAACGAAAACGATCCATTCAATCAGGGGAAAGCCTGGTACGATAAAAATGGAATTGTCAACTTTCACTGGCACTGGCGCGATCCTTCGCGCGTAACAGAAGAATTCTACACGACCAAAACAACTTTCGACATTTCAAAGATATTTGATGAAACATCGGCCGAGTATAAGGCCATGATCAAAGATATTGATTACACCTCAGGATTGCTGAAGCGATTTCAGGATAATAAAATCCCGGTGATTTGGAGGCCTTTGCATGAAGCTGCCGGCGGATGGTTCTGGTGGGGAGCCAAAGGTGCTGCTCCATGCAAGAAACTGTGGCAAATTATGTACGACCGCATGGTGAATGTGAACGGACTCCACAACCTGATCTGGGTATGGACCCGCGAACCTAACGATGATGACTGGTATCCGGGTGATCAGTATGTCGACATTGTTGGACGCGATATTTACAAAACGGGGGATCACAGTTCGCAGGTTCTGGAATATAACGACATGGTAAACCGCTACAGCGGCAAGAAAATCGTGACGATCAGCGAGAGTGGTTCATTTCCGGATGTGGACAACCTGATCAAAGATACTGCAGGATGGTCGTGGTTCATGGTATGGAACGGAGATTTCGTAAGAAGCAGCACTTACAATTCACTCGACTTATGGGAAAAAATGTTCGCCAGCGACTATGTCATCACCTTGGATGAGATGCCCAACCTGAAAACGTATGAAACCCCGCCAACTACCGGGATGACAATTCCAAAAAAATGTACTTTCAGCGTATTTCCAACCTGTTTCGAAGATCAGATCAATATCCAGTCTGATAAAATTATTGAGCACGTTTCGGCTTATAATCAACTGGGAATCCGGGTTAAATCCTGGAACCTGAATTCAGGAACTTCGGTAATTTCATTAACTGGAATCCCTTCTGGAATGTACTTTCTGAAAGTGGATGAAAACGAAGCAGTGAAAATCTTCAAATTGTAACCGATCTTTTAAAACAATGATATCATGAAAAACCTGTTCATTATTTGCCTAATCTGCTCAGGGCTGGCAACTTCAGCCACTAAACCAGTTCCTACCGATCCAAAAG
>JANXYV010000063.1 GCA_025355875.1 Prolixibacteraceae bacterium
TTGGTATGCCAGACAAGCTATCCTAGAAAAGTTAAAAAGAGATTTTCCTAACATAGTTAAAATTGAGTCAGTTAAAGAGTTGTTTGAATGTATTAGGTGATTAGACATACACACGTGTGTATTACATCATTGATGTAGTTGGGACGCAATAAACCGGGCCAGAATGAAATTAGAGCCGCCGCCGAAAGAATGAAAGACAAAGAATGATAAAAGCTATTTTCAAGACAGAAGAATGCAGCGCCCCTAAGACACGCCCCGTCCTGGGGCGAAAAGCATTAGGGCTGGTTCAATTAGATTCACTTTTTCTACTTGATTTGTCACTGTAATTAAACTATTTTGATGACTATGAGTATCACAACTGCAAACAAATTTGAATATCTTAAAAGTCGTCTTGGAGTTCCCTTCTATGAAAATGAGCATGCTCTCATCTTCAATAGGGAATGTATCTCATCGATGAACCTCCTTGAAAATGAGATATTTGACCTAACAGTGACGAGTCCTCCATATAACATAGGCAAGGAATACGAAAAAAATCTTCCAATCGCCGATTATATTAAGTGGACTGGCGAATGGGTGAAAGCGGTTTATTCGCTTACCAAACCCAATGGAGCATTCTTGCTGAATCTTGGTTATGTTGGGCTTGATTCTCGCGCCAAGGCTATTCCCCTTCCTTATCTTATTTGGCAAACAGTACCGTTCTTTATGATTCAAGAAATTGTATGGAATTACGGTGCAGGAGTTGCAGGTCGTCATTTTTTATCACCACGGAATGAGAAATGGATGTGGTATGTAAAAAACGAGGCGCAATATACTTTTAATTTGGATGACATTCGTGACCCTGACGTAAAATATCCAAATCAAAAGAAAAACGGCAAATTACGTTGTAACACACTTGGGAAAAACCCATCCGATGTATGGCAAATTGCAAAAGTAACATCGGGAACCAATAGAAGTTCACCTGAAAGAACTCCCCATCCAGCCCAGTTTCCAACAGACTTAATAGATCGAATTGTAAAGGGTTTTTCGAATCCTGGAGACCTTTTATTGGATCCATTCATAGGCTCAGGATCAACTGCAATTTCTGCAATAAAGAATAGCCGTAAAGCAGTTGGTTTTGAGGTTCGTGAGGACTATTGTAAAATCATCGCCGAAAGAATCGACTCCATGCTCGAGGAAGAAAAGCAGAGAAAAGCGCAACTTTGTTTATTCGGGGAAAATGTGAACTAACTTGTGTTTTTCTGAATTCGATTTAAGATGAGCTTGCTGACCGGTTTGAGCTTTTTGGCCAACCCAATCCTTGTGGTCCAACCAACCAAATCTAATAAGATTGATTTCTGGACGTTTTTTGGTGCTAAATTTTTCAAAATTAATTGCTAAATAGTATCCGGCTTTTTCCTTCTTTTCAGTATTCCCTTTTTGAGAGTTGCTTCGGTTCCCAAATATTTTACCTTTGCTTGACGAGGTCTTGATCTCAATAGAATATTTATCATCTCGTACACAAACCAGATCTTTCTCATTGTCTTTGTTGCCAACCCGCCATTGAGGTCTCTTACGTCCTTTGGCAAATTTCAATGGTATTAATTCATGCAATAGAAATCCCATAATTTGTGGTTTAGGAAAAATATCTACACCTATGGCGTATTTTTCCTTCCCAAAACGTGATTCAAATATACCTGCCCAAGCATCCCTAACGGTAGATATAATTTCACGCCGTTTCAAAGGGTGTTTGTCAATTAGTCGTTGGCTAATTCCCTTCCATTCCGAAACCTTTTTACCACTATATGGGGATTTCAAGGGCGACCTTTCAGTTCTTATCTTCGTTCACGAACGGGTATTAAGTTCTCTATTTTTTTGAGTAGATACGAATCAACTTATATTTCTCAGAATCAGGTTTTAGATGTGCTTGCTGTCCAGTTGCAGCAGCTTGTCCGACCCAATCATCATGATCTATCCAACCAAACCTGATAAGATTAATTTCAGGCAGCTTCTTCTTTCCACCGAATTTTTCAAAATTTATCGCCAAATAATATCCGAATTTCTTTTTCTTCACAGCTTCACTTTTCTGTGCATAACTTCTATTTCCAAATATCTTTCCATCGCTTGATGATGTTTTAATCTCCACAGAATATTGATCATCTGGAATGTATACTAGATCTTTCTCGTTGCCAGATTTGTCAATACGCCACACACCGGCGTGTCGTTCCGCAAACTCAAGTGGTATAAGTTCATGTAACAGAAATGCCATAACCTGAGGTTTGGGGAAAATCTCAACACCAATTTTGAATGGCTTAACACCAAAACTGGATTGAAAAATGTCTTCCCATGCCTTAAGAACGACTTCAACTATTTCTGTGGATTTTAGCGGGTGCTTGTCAATGAGACTTTGGCTTATTGATGGCCATGCAGCAATAGGTTCTCTTACAAAAAACTCATTCATGAGATATCTTTCAAAAGCTCGTTGATTTTCAAATGAAGCGCATCTGCAATTCTCTTCATTGTTGTAAGAGTTGGGTTCCTTTCGCCTCGCTCAACTCCGCCAATGTAAGTCCTATGCAAACCGCACTCATCTGCAAGCTTTTCTTG
The DNA here is from genome assembly GCA_025355875.1 of Prolixibacteraceae bacterium. Classification (GTDB taxonomy): domain Bacteria; phylum Bacteroidota; class Bacteroidia; order Bacteroidales; family Prolixibacteraceae; genus Aquipluma. The sequence continues at coordinate 2,584 of JANXYV010000063.1, forward strand.
CGAAAGGTCTCGTTCTTTTCGCAATACTTTGAGCTTATTGCCAAAGTTTAATAGTATTTTCATGATACTAAATATTGTTTAAGGATGACTATGAGTCTACAGACTATAAGTAGCATTTTGGGATACATATAACCAGCGCCTTCGCTCACCCTCCGCTGCGGCGCTGAAAACAGAAGAGGGGCGCTGCAAGAAAAACAAAAGAGAAGAGCGGCGGCGGAAAAGCAATTACACTATGGTAGCTGGCCCGGTTTACAGACGCCCAACAAACAAAGTATGCGTCGGGCGCAAAGCCGCCCTTGGCCTGCGGCACATAGCCGGTTTGATGCCTCCGTCGGTGTCCACTCGCAAAGCCTCGGGCACCGTCATGTCGGCAATCCGGCTACGTCATACTTTGTCAACGTTGGTTGCAATTTGTAAAGCACAATTAAATTATAGTCGGCGGCGGGAAGAAGAAATGAAAGACAATAAGACGAAGACAGCCCCCGTTTAAGAGAAAGAGGCGGCGGTAAAGAAAATTGAAAAGAATGTCATGAAAGCTTCTATATTTAAAGGATATAAACAGCCGCGCCCCCAAGACCTGCCCCGTCGTGGGGCAAACAATACCTTGTGTGACGCATAGTCGACACTTATATTATGGACATGAATTCAGTAATACTCGCATCCACAGCTCTGGAAATAGAAGAAGCCACTGTTTTCTTATCTTTCCTTGAGCATAATTCGTTGAGCTATGAAAAGTCGGAGTATTTAACCGCCTATTTTTCGAGCCTTGAAATATCTCCATTAGAAATAATATCCCAAAGGCCCCCCGTCGCGTTTTCTTCGTTAATACATTTAATGGAGGAATTAATTCCTCAAAATGACAGGTCAATAAACGGCGCGTTTTTTACCCCTGAATATATTGTCGATTACATAATCAATGATGTGCGTCCGCGGAAAAATGATGCCGTATTAGATCCTGGTTGCGGTTGTGGTGCATTCTTGATAGGGTTGGTGAGATATTTTCAATTAGAATATCAAAAGAGCATAAAAAACATCGTTAGAGAAAACATTTTTGGTGTTGATATTCTTTCTTACAATATTCGTAGAGCAAAAATTGTGCTCGCCATTTATGCGTTAATGCAGAACGAATCATTAAGTGAAGATGATTTTAATCTTGTTGTTGCAGATTCCCTTAGAGAGGGTACAAAGTTACTGAATAGATTTAATTGTTCAGAGGGTTTCGACGCTATCGTCGGCAATCCGCCCTATGTAAAATTTCAAGATTTACATGATTTTAATCGCGACTTTCTTTCTTCTTCTTGGGAATCAATAAATAGCGGTACATTCAACTTATACTTTGCTTTTTATGAGCTTGGCTTCAAGTTACTTGCCAAAAACGGTAAACTTGGTTATATAACTCCAAATAACTACTTTACATCTCTTTCTGGCGAATCACTACGCTTGTATTTCAATAAAAATAAATGTGTCGCAAAAATCGTTGATTTCAGCCACAACAAAGTATTTGCGGCACAAACCTATACCGCGTTGACATTCATAAGCAAATCAGAAAATACCTATATTTTATATGACCGAATGAATGGCGAAGCTAATCCAGAATGCTTCTTGAAAAACATATCGTTCTCACGCAATGATTACTCCTATCTCTCGGCCAAGAAATGGCGATTACTAAAATCCGACGAGCAGCAAAATATCCGTAAAATTGAATCGGCTGGCCTTTCTTTGGGCAATATGTTTAACATTTGTGTTGGCATCGCCACGCTCAAGGATACAGTGTATTTTTTAGAGGGCACTAAAAACGGGCGTTTTTATATAAAGCAGCATGAAGGAAAAGAATTTAAGATTGAAGAAGAAATTGCACGGCCAATATATAAAATATCCGACTTTAAAACTGTTTCTGATTTGGAAGCTAATAATCGGAAGATAATTTTCCCCTATACCATTAAAAACTCTACTGCTACTTTAATACCTGAAGATAAGCTAAAAGCAAAATATCCTCATTGTTACACATATCTATGCGCGTCCAGAGAAATACTTACATCAAGAGACAAAGGCAAAGTTTCTTGTAATCCGTTTTACGCTTATGGTCGCTCACAGGGCCTTACAAGGGTTATGAGTAGCTAACCTAATTATTGGAAAAATTTGTAAAATATTGGAAAAACATAATAATATTCTAATATAGTAAAAGAAGTGCCGAGAACCGAAAAAAGAAAAACATGATCACGTACAAATTTAAAATCCAAAATC
>JANXYV010000111.1 GCA_025355875.1 Prolixibacteraceae bacterium
TGTCTGCAAAAAGAATAAAAATACCCATCTGTGAAAACCTCGTGGACATTCAGATTTTGAACTGGAAAAGTTATCAACAGAAAATTGGAAGCAAAACAATAATTGGTATTAGATGTGGAAAAATAACGACTGAATATTCACGTTTTATTTAATTTGGGGAAAGGAATTCAGCAAAATCAACGAATAAAATATTGCAAGCAAGATGTATTATTCTTCGTGTGCGGCCAATAAAACTTCCAGAATTTTCTTACCGGCAGCGGCTACGCTGGTACCCGGACCGAAAATGGCAACCACACCGGCATCGTACAAATACTGGTAGTCCTGAGCTGGAATAACACCACCGGCAATTACCATGATGTCTTCGCGACCCAGTTTTTTCAGTTCAGCGATAACGGCCGGCACAAGGGTTTTGTGTCCGGCAGCCAGTGAAGATACGCCCATTACATGCACGTCGTTTTCAACGGCTTGTTTGGCGGCTTCTTCCGGAGTTTGGAACAGCGGTCCCATATCCACGTCGAAACCTAAGTCGGCATAACCGGTTGCAACTACTTTTGCACCGCGGTCGTGTCCGTCCTGACCCATTTTGGCGATCATGATACGTGGCTGACGGCCTTCCAATTTGGCAAATTTAGCGGCCAGATCCTGCGCTTCCTTGAAGACAGAATCGTTTTTACTTTCTGCTGAATACACGCCTGAAATAGTTCTGATGATTGCTTTATAACGTCCAACATGTTTTTCGCATGCGTAAGAAATTTCGCCCAGCGATGCACGTTTTTGTGCCGCATCGATAGCCAGAGCTAACAGGTTGCCGTTGCCGGTTTCAACGCATTTGCTGATGGCTTCCAAAGCTGCCTGGCATTCGCTTTCGTTACGCCCGGCACGCAATTTATTCAATCTTTCGATTTGTGCCAAACGAACGGCTGTATTGTCGATTTCGAGAATATCGATCGGGTCTTCTTTTTCCAGTCGGTATTTGTTCACGCCGATAATCCCCTGAGCGCCACTGTCGATGCGGCCCTGTGTGCGGGCTGCAGCTTCTTCGATGCGCATTTTTGGAACGCCGGTTTCAACAGCTTTCGACATACCGCCCAGTTTTTCAACTTCTTCGATCAGCGCCCAGGCTTTGGTGTACAATTCCTGAGTCAGCGATTCAACGTAGTACGAACCTGCCCATGGGTCAACCGCCCTGCAAATTTCGGTTTCCTGCTGAATGTACAACTGCGTGTTGCGGGCAATACGGGCCGAAAAATCGGTTGGCAAAGCGATGGCTTCGTCGAGCGCGTTGGTGTGCAGCGATTGGGTGTGACCCAGTGCGGCAGCCATGGCTTCGATAGCGGTACGGCCAATGTTGTTGAATGGATCTTGCTCGGTCAACGACCATCCTGAAGTTTGCGAGTGGGTACGCAAAGCCATCGATTTTGGGTTTTTTGGGTTGAACTGTTCTACCAGTTTAGCCCAGATCATACGGGCAGCACGCATTTTGGCGATTTCCATGAAGTGGTTCATGCCCACCGCCCAGAAGAACGATAAACGTGGTGCGAATGCGTCGATGTCGATGCCTGCTTTTACACCGGTGCGGAGGTATTCCAAACCGTCAGCCAGCGTGTAAGCCATTTCGATGTCGGCAGTTGCGCCGGCTTCCTGCATGTGGTATCCCGAAATGGAAATCGAGTTGAATTTTGGCATTTTCTGCGAAGTGAACTCGAAAATGTCGGCGATAATTTTCATCGAGAATTCCGGCGGATAGATGTAGGTGTTACGCACCATGAATTCTTTCAGGATATCGTTTTGAATGGTTCCTGCAAGTTGATCCAGCGTTGCACCTTGTTCCAATGCAGTAACGATGTAGAAGGCCAATACCGGAAGTACCGCACCATTCATGGTCATCGAAACCGACATTTTATCCAATGGAATCTGGTCGAACAGGATTTTCATATCCAGAATCGAGTCGATAGCTACACCGGCTTTACCAACGTCGCCAACCACGCGGGCGTGATCAGAGTCGTAGCCGCGGTGAGTCGCTAAGTCGAACGCAACCGACAAACCTTTCTGACCGGCAGCCAGGTTACGGCGATAGAACGCGTTTGATTCTTCGGCGGTTGAGAACCCTGCATACTGACGCACGGTCCAGGGTTGCATGGCGTACATCACCGAGTACGGTCCGCGCAGGTAAGGAGCTACACCGGCAGCATAGTTCAGGTGTTCCATGCCTTCGAGATCCTCTTTCGTGTAAACCGGTTTCACCGGAATCTGTTCCGGAGTGATCCAGTTCTTTTCAATTTTATTGGCAGCATTCCACTCAGCGGCGTTTGGCTGAACTGGCGCTTTTTTAATATCAATATTCTTAAAATCTGGTCTCATTGTCTTTAAATTTAAACACGAAGACACTAAGTTTTAGATTTCTCTGTTGAACTCTTTTCTATCTCTGTTATCTCTGTGGTAAAAATTAACCGCAGAGATCGCTGAGTAAAAACAGAGAAAACAGAGCTTTTGAATCATCCTTTTTAGCGTCTTAGTGACTTTGTGTTTATATTTTTAATAACGATTGATAATTTTTCAGCTCTTCAAGAAGATTACTCTTCACGTTAATAAAATGCTGAATTCCCTTTGCTTTTAGGTCTTCCAAACACACCGGAGCGCCGGCAACCACGAAGATGGCTTTTCCGCCAATGACTTCGAATGCGGCTGGAGCAAGTTCAGCATATTCGTCATCTGAACTACAGATCGCCACGATAGCGGCACCGGCTTTTTGAGCAGCTTCAACACCTTCTTCAACTGTTTTGAAACCATTGTTGTCGAGTACATCGAAACCGGCTACCGCGAAGAAGTTGCAGGCAAACTGTGCACGGGCTTTGCGCATGGCCAGGTTACCAATGGTGAGCATGAAAGCCAGCGGACGTTTGTTGCTTTTGGCATAAACATCAGTTTTGTAACGAAGCGCTTCGAAAGCCTGAGCTCCACGATAAGGTTTCAGTGTTTCAATTTCGGCGCCTTCGGCAGTTAAATCAACCGGAGCAAAAACAGCAGCATCCACATTGCCTTCCATTTTTTCGGTGAAATTCGGGAACTGGTTCACACCCAACAGGTTTTCGCGACGGGTCGCAATGTTCATGTCGCGTTTGCCAGCCATCTTTTTAATTTCAGCCTGAATAAATCCTTCGCGCAAAGCAGCCAAATATCCACCTTTTTCCTGAACTTCGAGGAACAGTTTCCAGGCCTGGTCGGCGATAGAAGCAGTCAATTCTTCGATGTAATAGGAACCGGCGGCAGGGTCGGCAATTTTCGAGAAATGCGATTCTTCTTTCAGGAGTAATTGCTGGTTGCGGGCAATACGATCGGAAAATTCGTTGCTTGCCTCGTAGGCAGCGTTGAAAGGAAGAACGGTAATTGAGTCGGCGCCGCCCAGCGAAGCGCTCATGGCTTCGGTTTGTGTGCGGAGCATATTCACGTAAGCATCGTAAACGGTTTTGTTCCAGCTTCCGGTTTCGGCGTGAATGGTCATTTTAGCTGAGCAGTCGCATTTTGGTTCGTAAGCTTTCACGATTTGAGCCCACAACAAGCGAGCTGCGCGGAATTTGGCTATTTCGAGGAAATAGTTGGCGCTTACCGAGAAGTTGAATTTCAGTTTTTTAGCAACAGCATCTGGTTCGACAAGCTCACCATCCGTCAACGCAGACATGTATTCAGCGCCCAGCGCCAGTGAGTAAGCCAATTCCTGAACGATGGATGATCCGGCGTTCCCGAAGTTTTTGCCGTTTACAGCCAATGTTTTGAACTTGGTCAGTTCGGCCGTGGCACTGACCATTTTCACAGCCTGATCAACCACGAAATTCTGGTCGATTTTAAACTTTCCGGTCAGGGCATACTTTCCAAACGGATCGTATTCGACCGAAGCACGGATGCTTTTCAGATCATAATTGCCTTGTTTAGCATAGGCAACAAACAATTCAGCGATTTTGCAAGCGCGACATTTGCAAACGAAGTTTACCTCAACGGCATCTAACTGAATGTCATTCAGCAAAACAGCCAAATCGGCAACCGTGTATTCAGTGCATCCATCAAATACAAAAGCCAACGAATCAACCCCTCTCATCAAGTAATTCAGGGCTTTTTTGTTGGCTTCGGCAAAGTCTTTTACCACGATGCTCTGTCGAACCAACCATTCGTTGTTGTTCTTTTTAGTTCCGCGAACAAAGGGGAACTCTCCGGGAAGACTGTTCAGATAATCCAGGTTTTCCAGGTTTTCGGCCCGGTAAAACGGCTGCACATCAATGCCTTCATTTGTTTTCCATACCAACTTCCGGTTGTAGTCGGCTCCTTTCAGGTCAGCAGTAATTTTGTCCATCCACTGCTGGGTACTGACTGGCGGAAATTCTTCAAATAGCTTGTTATATTTTTCTGCCATAATTTATTGTGAGTGATTAGAAAATCGGGGCAAAATTAGTTCATTTTAGAAAGCCGGGGTCATAAACGCCGGTTTTTTGCTCAAAAGCTACCAATAATCATCTTTTGAAAATCAGTAGATTGAAATCAAAATATCTTATCTTGACTCGTTCAAAATAAGGAAACGAGCATTGGAGATTTTTCCGAACTTTAAGAAAAATCAATGCAATCGTAATCCAATGAAAAATAATGGTTTAATAAAGCTTCAGAAAGAATATCGAAAATCGGATTACCTCGAGACTTCAAGGCGAAATGTGAATGATAAGGAAATATCTTTGGGTGGCAATTGAGATATATCAATTAACGTGTAGTTAACATTGTAGACCCCTTCCGGTAATTTACCGATCAGAATTGTGTCATTCTTCATCATGCAGGGCCATTTCATCATGCTATTAAATTGTTTCCGGATATCGATGGTTTGTCCTTTCCGCGTCACTCCTGAAAGCACGTTGTAGGTACAATCGTCAAAAATGACAAGTTTTATTTCGTCCTTGCTGCCGGGCTTATCCGGAAGTATTTTCATATTGTATTTGGCCGGGTCGGCAAATTGAATGGTCTGATTTTGCATTTGTTCCTCAACCACCTGCCGGGTGCAGGCAAATGTCAGAACCAGAATTCCTATAAATACCAAAAGTTTCATCTTCCATGAAGTTTGACATTTCTAAGACGGATGATTAGCTTTAAAGGCTGCGTGGATCTAGGTGAAAGTTTTATTCCTGAGAGCAACCGTCTATTCTTTTACTGCTAACCTAGGTTCTCATTTCATTTTCTCAGCCACTTTCTCAACATCCCTGAAAACACGAAGCAGATTACTGCCCCAGATTTTTTTGATCTCTTTTTCAGTGTATCCTCTTCGAAGCAGCTCTTTGGTAATGTTCGGGAACTGACTGACATCGGCGCAATCGCGAAGTCCGCCACCGCCGTCAAAATCACTGCCAATACCCACGTAATCTACTCCGACCAGATTTTTTACATGATCGATATGATCGCACAAATCCTTCACTGTCGGTGCACTTTCAGGATTTAATGCCTGAACTTCGTCCCATTCCTTGTGCAGGGCTTCCTTTTGGGCTTCGGTCATTTTATCGCTTTCGTCGCGGTAACGGCGGTGCAGTTCCTTCATCCGAATGTACTTTTGCGAGGTAGTGTCTGGATCTTTGATGTATTCGTCAAGCAGACAAATCTGGATGACTCCGCCCTTTGCTGCCAGCTTTTGGATCATTTCGTCGGTCATGTTCCGGTTGTGGTGGGCGATGGCGCGAACCGAACTGTGTGAAGCAATGACCGGAGCTTTGCTCATCTCAATAGCGTCGAAGAACGATTTGTCGGAAGCATGTGAGACATCCACCATCATTCCCAAACGATTCATTTCTGCAATAACCTGTTTCCCGAATTCGCTCACACCATTGTGTTCGGCAGGCTTGCTGTCGCTCGATGAGTCGCAGATGTCGT
>JANXYV010000153.1 GCA_025355875.1 Prolixibacteraceae bacterium
TAGGATTTTCTTTGTCACCATCAATCTTATCATTATCAATCCTCTCATCCTCAAATCTTTCCAATCCTAATTCTGACAGAAATAGTCGTTGCATTACCCCTTTTTTGTATTGTTCCAAAAGGGTTTTCTTTTGTTTGAGTTGGTTGATTTTTTGGTCGATTACGGTAATAAATGAGGCGATTTTAGTTTGTTCGGCAACATTCGGAATAAGAAATTTCAGGTTTTCAAATTCCTTTTGTCCAAGTGTTTTATTTCGTCCAGCGCCCCCTGGCGAAGCCAGTTCTAATAACGATTTGCCTTTTCGGGTTAGAAAGAATTGTAGTAAATAATCGAGGTTAGATTGTGTCTCCACGGGTGAATACATTGGGAAACGGTGAGAAGCAATCATACCTAATTCCTTTTCAGTTGTTTTTGCAACAGCCTGTTCCCATGCGAAAACAATATTCACAATAAATGCATTTTCCTTAACCCAAAAAACACGCTTATTTCCTAACGATTTTCCTGTAACTGCTTCTTTGTAAAATATTCCTTTTCCGTGCGAGCGAATCCCAATTTGGCTATAAAGCTTGTCATCTTGAACATCCACCGGATTTGTAACTCGTTCTGTCAAAGTACCGATCTTTTTCAACTGCCAATCATCAGTAAAATCGGGAAAACGGAGGGCTGGTATATTATTTAGTTTATTCATAAAATTTATCGTCTTTCCAATTTGAAGGGTTGTTTGTAATATAATTTCTGATTTTTTCATATTCCGCCTCGTCTCGGATAATATGGTCGTGAAACCGCGATTGCCATGCAAAAAAGGTGTTGGTTTTGCGGGTGTTTGTTGATACCGCCGATTTGAATCCACGAATTATGGATGCCAGATTTTTCGATTGCGGTCCAAATTTATTGCCAGGATTGGGATTTGTGGTGGTGGTAGAGACGCGATGCATCGCGTCTCTACGTTCCATCCCATATTCCGTTGAATGTTTCAAATTATATTCATTTTCGCCTATTACAATAATGGCATGAAAATGATTAGGCATGATAATATATTCGTCCAATCGCAAATTCATGTCTGGACGCATTTCTGGAGTTATTATCCATTCATTTTTTACGATCAACCCTATTTGATTCAATATCATTTCATTATTTGAAATTTCACCAAAATAATGTTCACGGTTATTTGTACAAATGGTAATAAAATAGGCGCCATTTTGCCCATAATCATAACCTTGCAATCGTGCTGACGGTATGCGGTATTTATTTTGATATTTGTCGGACATAAATTATTAAATACGTTTCTCGACCATTTTCCTGATGTCAGGAAAATGATAGCGGCTTTAAAAAGGTGTTTCAATTCCCAATTCATTACAAAATCCAGCAATAACCTTGTCTGTTTCCACCATTTGGCTATCTAAAGCTTTTATATCTTGGGCAATCATGTTAATATCAATGCTTTCGGCAACCTCAAAAGTATCAACATACCTTGGTATATTCAGGTTGTAATCATTATCGGCAATCTCTTTTAGAGTGGCTAATTTGCTATATTTTAATTCTTCGGTTCGGTTTCGATACGTGGAAATAATTTTATCAATATCTTCTTCCCTAAGTAAATATTGGTTTGTTGCTTTTTCATAAAACTGACTTGCATCAATAAATAGAATATTGTCGGGATTTTCACGGCATTTTTTAAAAACCAAAATACAGGTTGGAATACTGGTTCCGTAGAAAACATTGGCAGGCAAGCCAATAACTGCATCTAAATAGTTTTTGTCCTCAATCAGATATTTGCGAATATGTTGTTCGGCTGCACCCCGAAACAAGGCACCGTGAGGCAAAACAATTGCCATTGCGCCGTTATCAGCCAAATGGTAAATCATGTGTTGCACAAAAGCAAAATCGGCTTTGCTTGCAGGGGCAAGTTTTCCGTATTGGCTAAATCGGTCGTCGCTTGTAAACAACGGGTTGGCGCTCCATTGTGCCGAAAATGGCGGATTTGCAACAATGGCTTCAAATTGCATGTCAATGTGCTGTGGATGCTCCAAAGTGTCCTCTTGCTTGATGTTGAACCTGCGGTAATGTACGCCATGTAAAATCATGTTCATTCGGGCAAGATTGTAGGTTGTGCGGTTCATTTCCTGTCCGTAAAAGTTGGTCACCTCTTTTACTTCCTTTGCCACTCGCAACAACAACGAACCCGAACCGCAGGTAGGGTCGTAAACCGAACGGAGTTTGCTTTTGCCTGTGGTAACCAACTTTGCCAAAACAATACTTACCTGTTGTGGCGTATAAAATTCACCTGCTTTTTTCCCTGCTCCACTGGCAAACTGCCCGATAAGGTATTCGTAAGCATCGCCCAAAACATCAAGTTCAGTATGCTCCAGCTTAAAATCAATTTTGTCGA
>JANXYV010000170.1 GCA_025355875.1 Prolixibacteraceae bacterium
TATCCTTGGCAATTCCCTTCTGGTCAAGGATCCCATTCAAGAACTCTTGGCTCATAGGGCAAATAAGGCCTGTGATGATAACGATTTCCAACTGCATATGGACTTCAAATTGGATTAACATTTTTTAATAGACACCAGTGTTGTATTATTAGAGTTTTTACTACTAGACTCTAAGGCTTCAATCTGCTCTGTTTTTAGTGTTACATATCTCATAATGAGATAAATATACACATATTACAGCATAGAAACAAATAAATACGACATTATTTTATTCTTATTACTTAATATGGACCTAAATATCAAAATATTTATTTATCATCCCCACTAATTCATCCTTTTTAATGGGTTTCGGGATATAATCGTTACATCCCGATTTTAGGGCTTTTCCCTTCTCTCCATCTAAAGCATATGCTGTTTGGGCAATGATTATAACCTCTTTATTAAATTCACGGATTTGCATGGTGGTTTCATACCCATCTATTTCAGGCATTTTAATGTCCATAATTATCAGATCTATATCAGGATGATTGCGACACATTTCTATAGCTTCCGTTCCCGTTTTTGCCTTTAATATCTCCTTACTGACAGAACTCAACATGGTCGAAAGCAGCAATTCAGATGTACGGTCATCTTCTGTAATAAGTATCTTTAAACTTGCTGCTTGGCTGGGTTGAAGTTTCACTCTTTGATGTGGAATAATTTTTTTTTCAAGTTTGGAATGTACCGGAATAGTAAAATAAAACTCAGATCCATTTTTCACTCGACTTTCTACCCAAATTTTTCCACCGTGCTTTTCTACAAATTCTTTACAAAGGATCAATCCCAAACCTGTGCCTGTTTCGTTTTGTGTTCCTGAAGTGGTAATATTCTCATCAATTTTAAACAGCTTATTTAAAACGTAATCTGAGATTCCCTTACCAGAATCACCCACCGATATTTTAATTTCATTTTCATTCTTTTCGGCAGATATCCCAATTTTTCCTCCCGGATAGGTAAATTTTATAGCATTTGAAATCAGGTTTCGCAAAACGGTACTCAACATGGAATTGTCGGCGAAAACCGCCAACTCAAAAGGCAATGATTTTGAGATAACTATCTCTTTTTGAAGAGCAGTATTCTCAAACTGACTTACGATCTCATTTAATAGTGTACTAAGGTCTAACTGTTCCGGTTTAAATTTCATTCTTCCAGTTTGCGATTGAGCCCACACCATGAGATTCGAGAGCAAATTAAAGGCAGTTTGAGAAGATTTCAGAATAATTTCAGCAAGTTCCTCTATATTTTCATAGTTATTTTTGGCTGCTTGTTCAACCAGCTCTTCACTAAAGCCAAGAATTGAATTAAATGGGCTTTTCAGATCATGTCCAATAATGGAGAAAAACTTGTCTTTTTCGGCAATGATTTTTTGAAGTTCCACATTTTTAAAATTAAGCTTTTCTTCGGCCATCTTCCGAATACTTATGTCTGCAAAAGCAGTTGCGAACTTTCCTTTTCCTGGACTATAAGCCGAAATCTGGAAATATTTATCCATTGGCGGAAAATGTTGCTCAAATGTTACCGGAATACCTGTCTCCGCTACTTTGGCGTAAATTTCGAGAAAAGGAGCCTGATCTGTCTTATACAATTCGGTCGCCAATTTTCCAATAGCATCTTTAGTTTTTATGCTGAGTAGATCTTCGGAAACAGGATTTGCTTCTATAATTCTATAATCAATAGGCTTACCTTCATCATCATAAACTATTTCATGTAAATAAACGCCTTCCTGCATCGCCGAAAATAGGGATTGGTATTTGACTGAAGTGGCTTTTAACTCCCTTTCTGCATTAATTATCCGGCATGCAGCAGCAATTCTGGCAAGCAATTCCCGCTTTTCGACCGGCCTGATGATATAACCATCGGCTCCATCTTCCAATCCCTCGGCTACATAATCGGGACTAGTTCTTAAGGAAGAAAGCAAAATAATAAATACCGATGAAAATTCCGGATCTCTCTTTATTTGGGTAGCCAGTTCTTTGCCATTGACATCTGGCAACATTACGTCGAGCAGAATGATATCCGGTCTTTCGCGATGAAGCTCCTGAATACATTCGGCACCATTTGAAGCTGAAAATACGATAAATCCTGCATTTTTTACTGTCCTTACTGCAATATCAAGCAATTCGGGTGTATCATCAACAACCAGAATTTTATAATCGCTATTCATATCCTATCAGTTTTTAATGGTTAAAGTGAATCCGAAATCCAAAACAGGTATTGAGAAATAGAATGTAGAACCAACTTCCTCAATACTCTCATGCCATATTTTGCCACCTAAAAGTTCCACAAAAGCTTTTGAGATAGATAACCCAAGCCCAGATCCCTGAATGGCATCTTTAACTTTAATATCAACATGAACAAAACGGTCAAATATAGCCTGATGTAGATCTTCAGGTATGCCTGTTCCAGAGTCTTTTACAAAAAACTCTATTTCGTTCGGTTTTATTATCAACTCATCTACACCAAACATGTTATCATCAGCTTTATTGCAATCAATAAGTTTGCACCCAAATTCAATTTCTCCGGTTCGCGTAAATTTAATGGCATTATTAATTAAATGAGTGAGTACCACGTTCACTTTTTCGACATCGGTTTGAAAACAATTTTCACTTTCTGGCAAGGTTCCGGTCAGCTTAAATGTCAATCCTTTCTTTTCAGCGGAGGGCATGAATTTTGAATAGATTTCGCGCAATAAATTATTTACGTTGATTTCAGAATAAATTAATTCAACCTGACTAGTTTCAATCTTTGAGATTTCAATAATATTGTTGATGGTATTGAGCATGCGGTAGCCATTTTCTTCAATAATCTGAAGGAATTCAAGTTGTTGCTCACCTGTAAAATCAAGTTCCTTTAACAGATTGGAAAATCCCAGAATGCCATTCAGAGGAGTCCTTATTTCATGGCTTATATTTTGCAGGAATGCTGTTTTCAGACGATCGCTCTCTTTAACTTTTACCTCCGCCAAATTCAATTTTCTTTTCCATTCCTCTTGTTCTGAATAGTCAATCATTATATTTATTGCTCCAATCAGATTGCAATCACTATCCAGAATCGGATCTATTATCTCTTCAATCCACTTATTCCCAAATCTCAAAATTGCGGATTCCCTTACTTTACTTTCAATCACCTTAACTAAAGGGCAATTTTCGGCATATTCATCCGGACAATTAATTATATCACAGCAACGCTTACCTATTAAATCATCCTCATTCTTCTTGAATAATAGGGTTGAGCTTCTATTTGCTTGTTGGATTACCCCTTTTTTGTCGAGCAGAAATAATGCTTCATTAATTCCTCCAAAGGTAGCTTCCCAGCTTTTTCTAAACGTAGCTAACAAATCTCTTTCAGCTTTGATAATTCTGCACGCAGCTTCGACCCTCGCCAGCAACTCAAGTTTATCAACCGGTCGTGCAATATAACCATCAGCGCCATGTTCAAGTCCTTCTGCTGCATGTTTTGACAGCGTTTTTACGGAAGAAATCAAAATGATATAGATGGATGAAAATTCGGCATTGCTCTTAATTATTTTTGAAAGATCTTTGCCATTGATATCAGGCAGCATCACATCAAGTAAAATAATATCAGGTTTCTCTCTCTTAAGAACTTCAATACATTCGGCACCGTTAACGGCCGAAAATACCTGATAATTCGCTTTTTTTAATGGCCTTGAAGTAATATCAAGAAGTTCAGGAATATCATCTACCACCAGAATTTTAAAATCGTTTGTATTTTCCATGATTTCTAATTAAAAGAATTGGTATAGGCGTTTAGACCGCCCACTATTTTTATAATGGTACATTCGTCACATGAATGTACGAAATCAATTTAAAGGCGTGAACTCAATCAAGTTTCATAATACATTTTCTAGTGATGACGACTGTTACCAATACCTGGCAGATGTCAAGTGGTGTGAAACTGGCTATCAATGTAAAAAATGTGGTCATATAAAATATTACAAAGGCGTAAAGCCTTATTCAAGACGATGTATGAAATGCAAATATGATGAAAGTCCAACCGCAGGAACCATGTTTGACAAATGCAAATTTCCACTTCAACTGGCTTTTCATCTAGCTTTCAAGATAAGTACAAAGAAGAAAGGAATGTCTTCTTTAGAGTTATCCCAAGAATTTGAATTACGTCAAAAAACTTGTTGGGAGTTTAAATGGAAAATTCAACAAGCTATGCAAAGTAGTAAACTTCATCCAATCAGCGGTATAGTTCATGTTGACGAATTCTATATCGGCGGAGAAGAAGAGGGTAAACGTGGCCGAAGCAAAGGAGACAAAAAGCTTGTCGTTGTCGCTCTTGAAATTGTCGATGGCGGTGTTGGACGTGCCTATGCTCAATGTATTAATAATGCTTCTGCTGCATCTTTACAGCCATTCTTTGAAACATATATCAGCAAGGACACCCGAGTCATCGCTGATAAGTGGAAAGGGTATGTTCCTTTAAAAAAGACATATCCTAATCTGGAGCAACTCAAATCTGAAAATGGAAAGAGTTTTCAGGATATCCATATCCACATTATGAATCTAAAAGGCTGGCTACGTGGGATTCATCATCATTGCAGCAAAAAACGCCTTCAAGGATACCTTGATGAGTACCATTTTAGGTACAATAGACGGTCAAATATGGATACAATATTCGATTCACTCATGAAAAAGATGGTTTTGAATAATCCTATTCGTTTATATTCAATTAATTAACTTGGGCGGCTTAAGCGCCTATACCAATAAAAGAAATAGGCCATTTAAATAATCGTTTAGAAATAAAGCCAGCAAAGTTTTTCTTTAATTCTTTACCGGTAGTGAAAAATAAAATGTTGAACCTTCTCCGACTTTGCTTTCAACCCATATTTTACCTTGATGACCGAGTATTAAGTTACAGACAATAGACAACCCAAGTCCGGTTGATTTCTCGCCTGCAGTGCTTTTTACGCTAGTCTTCTGGAAGGGTTTAAACAATTTTTCGCGTTCAGCTTCGGGAATACCCGGCCCCTGATCGGCAACGGCGACTGTTAAGTCAGACTCGCTTTTGAAAATACTGACATTTACAATTGATCCCGGTTTCGAAAACTTTACAGCGTTGCTTATCAGGTTATTAAGCACCTGTTCGATTTTACCCATATCAAACAGAATTTCGGGCAAAGCTTCAGGTTGATTAAAATAAATACTGATATTTTTCTTGTTTGCAATCACGTTATTCAACTCTACATTCCTTCTGACCACCTTTCCCAAGTCGTCTTGAACAAGGGTAAGGTTTAGATTCCCGGATTCGATGGCTGATATATCCAAAAGTTCGTTGAGCAGCCTAAGCATGAATTCACTGGATGCCAATATGGATTTAAGCATATTATTCTGATCTTCTGAAAGGATTTCTTCAACCTCTTCAAGCAGAAAATCGCTGTACCCCATAATTACTCCCAAAGGGCTTCGCAGATCGTGGGCCGCAATCCCCAGAAATTGATTTTTTAATTTATTCAACTCATCAAGCTCGCGATTCTTTTTCGCCAATTCGCGCTGCATGTTCACCAAATCATTATTCAAACGGCTAAGTTCTTCGTAATAAGCAATCGGTGGTTCTTCGGGTTGAACCTGAAGCTTTTCGTTTTCCTTCGACAAGGCCCTAATGATATTAGTCTGTTCATTGTTGATCCGGGTGAGTTCATTGAACAGTAGTTGGGCTCCGTTTTTTGTTGTCGCGGCGGCAATACCAATGCGCCCGTCAAATATTCCGCCGAAAAACGAAAAGGTTGTGGCGCCAACGGGAATGGAAATATTAATCTCCCAACCTATGGCAGTCTGTTTACTTTTCAGTTCAAGAAAAAAATTGAGTATTTTATCCAAATCGCCAAGAACAACTATAGAAAAGAGCATGTTCCCAATTAGCGAACTTGACAAAAAATGATGCTCATCCTGAATGATTTCAGTAACTCGTCCTTCCAAATCACAAAAAATTGAAAACCGTTTTGCAGAAGTTTCTTCCATAACTATGCAGTTGCCAGTTTATTGGCCATTTCAATAGCTTCGGTTGCATTAGGCGCATACCCATCAGCTCCAATACTAGCCCAGAGTCCTTCTGCCACTTTAAACGGATACCCACCAACCAAAATTTTAAGGTCAGGTGAAATATCCGGCGCTGATCTTATTTTCCGGATCATCTCCTCTACCGCACTGACATGAAAGGTCATTGTAGCCGAAATTGCAAGGCACTGTGGCTTTATTTCGCCCAGATAGCGAACTACGCTTTCAATAGGCATATTTGCCCCAAGATAATAAGTATCCCAACCTTGCATTTCGAAGAAATCGGTGACCATGCGGGCACCCATTTCATGTAGCTCACCGGGAACACATGTTGTGACCATTTTTTTACTTTTCTTTTCGCCGGTAAACAAGTACGGGTATAATTGTGACATTACCAGTTGGGTGGCGCCGGTACAAAAATGCTCCTGGGCCACGCTGATTTTATTGGTTTGCCACAATCGCCCAATTTCATATTGTACCGGTTGAAATACCTGGACATATATTTCTTTTACTGGCACACCGGCTTTAACGTCTTCAAGCACAAGCGATAAGGCACTGTTCCGATCGCCCTTCAACAGATAGTCGAGATAATTCTGTGCAAATGGAGACAGATGATTATCCATAGCT
The DNA here is from genome assembly GCA_025355875.1 of Prolixibacteraceae bacterium. Lineage (GTDB taxonomy): Bacteria > Bacteroidota > Bacteroidia > Bacteroidales > Prolixibacteraceae > Aquipluma. Next base: position 6,690 of record JANXYV010000170.1, read on the forward strand.
GGCATTGAAACAACCTGATCTTCAGTAAGTAAAATTATGACTGCTTTAGTCAGGAATAGATTAATCAACTCATTTTCTTCTTCACTGCACACTTCATTAATCCGGGTTTTAATCAGATCAAAACTTTCGGCAACATCTTTCATCGGAACTCTTACTGAAGAGAGGAATGTTTTAAGCCATGAAACAAATTCTTCAAAAAGAACCGGTTGCCCAGCCCAAACTGCCTCAGCAAGAAAAGAAAGAATCCATGCTACATCTTTCTGAAAGTTTTCTTTTTGATGCAGAGAATAGCTTTGTGCCATGTCGGGCCGAAGTTTAAAATGGTCGGCAAGGATCGTTGCAGGAAGTGTGGATTTTAAATCCAACAGTTTTTTGTTCAGCGAATCGTTCTTTCCCATGGTGATTTTTATTTAAAAAGGTTAATACCTTCATTATTAGTGCCGTCATTCAGTTTTCCAATGAAAACTTCACTCATCAATTCTTTGTGATTTTTGGGGTGAATATATTTGGCAGTAACCTGAACCTTATTGTCGTCATTAATTCTGACTTTGCCGTAGTTGAATACGAATCCTTTACCATTTGGGTTTTGGATAAGTTTTGAATTTGAAAATACCACGAAAGCATTTTTATTGTGAACAGCCCCAATAGGAAAATACTCCCATGTGTCAATCTCCATACCCGTAACAGCTTTCGGAGTTGCAGTTTGTTTGTTTTCTGTTGGTGCCCATTGACAAAGCCCGTATTGAATAACTACCCTGACCTGCTCTGCTGAATTAAGCGATTGCATCAGTTCATCGAAATTGGAAATTCGGGTGGTCTGTGCAAAACCAATATTGCATGCAAATATAAAAAATGAAAGAATTAAATACTGAAGTTTCATCCAGAGTCAAATTAGTTTATCAATCAAAGATGCAATTTATTCGGAAGTTATTTTTGCCAATTCGATTTTTCTGTTTTTTAGAAATAAGGACAGAATGACCAATGTTGCGGTTAAGAAAATAAGCAAAAGAAATGCATAAGCGAACCCAGCGGCACTGCCCTTCGAACCGGAGATGATTACTCCAATCAAGGCGGCTCCGGTAAGTTCACCGACTGCAATTAATACCATCAACATGCCCAATGCAGAGGCACGTTCTGTCGGGTCTGTTTCATTTAGTAGAGCATATTTTAACGATGCTCTTATGGATAGGCCAAGGCCCAAACACGCACTTGCGATATAAAATACATAGGTGTTTTTTGAAAGAAAGCTGAACAAAATCAGCGAAACAACAACGGTCAGCAATCCGGTGAAAATGATTAGTCGTGAACCAATCACTTCAAGCATACGACCGCTGATTGGAGAAATAATTGCAGTCGCCAATACCAAAGGAATCAGCATAAAACTCGCCTTGGAAGGACTAACTCCAAAAAGCTGTGCTGCCAGCTTGGGAATGAAAACGATGCTGGATTGAAATAATCCAAGTCCAAAAGCGATAATGCCCACCAACCGTAGTTGTTTTGAATGAAAAAGTTCTACACTGATGAAAGGATTCTTTTGTGTTTGTTCGTGACGAATCAGGAGAGGCAATACAATGACCACCAACAGTATAAAAGGAAGCACCTTCCATGAAAAAAGACTTTTTAAAGGAAGATTGGTATCCAGATTATTTAATGCGAGCGAAAATGCGGACAATACCATCACAAGCATCAGGATTCCTTTCCAGTTAAAGCTTGGTTTTGACCCCCGAGGTTTACCGGGGAGCAGGAAGATGGCAAAAATAATCAGGATAAAAGCTAATGGCAGATTGATTAAAAAAATGGCATTCCAGGTAGAATAATGCAGAATTGTTCCCGCCAGAATTGGCCCAATAATAAATGCAATTCCAAACACAGCGCCTAGCGTTCCCAAGGCTCTTCCACGTTTTTCAACTGGATAAACATCTCCAATAGTAGCGGCGGCAACCGGAAAAATACCACTCGCTCCAAATCCCTGGATTGCTCGCCCTGCCAGCAAGATTCTTAAATCATCTGAAATGGAAACTACGCATGAACCAAATGCAAATATGATTAATGAAAGAATGTAAATTAACCGACGTCCTTGAATGTCGGATAATTTCGATAAAATTGGGATTCCGAACAAATAAAACAACAGGTAGATTGAAAATATCCAGCTGATGTTGTGACCATCCAGATGCATCGTTTTTTCGATAGCAGGAATTGAAGGGCCAACAACGGAAATATCGAGCGCACTCATTAACACACCGACGAAAAGCAATATCATAACCTTGTTGTTTTTCAGTGAATCTTTCATCAATTTCCAAAGTATTTTTGCACCAGTTCCAACAATGTATCTCTCCTGATGGGTTTCGCGATATAATCGTTGCATCCTGCATCCAGTGTTTTTTCTTTATCACCACTTAGCGCAAAAGCTGTCTGTGCAAAAATGATCACATCTTTGTTAAACTGCCGTATTTGACGAGTAGCTTCGTATCCATCCATTTCCGGCATTTGAATATCCATCAAAACCAGATCAATATCCGGATTATCACGACAGGCATCAACCGCTTCTTTTCCGGTTTTTACAAGTATAATTTCATTCGTGATTTTTTGGATAGAAAGAGAAACGAGTTTACTGGATGATTCATCGTCTTCTGCAATCAGAATTTTTAGATTGATCGCGGGGATTTCATCAATTTGGTGTAAAATTTCATTATGTATGCTTTCTTTTTTCCTTGGTTCGGTAGTAAAAGGTAATGTAAAATAGAATGCACTTCCTTTTCCGTCTTCGCTTTCGACCCAGATTTTTCCTCCCAGCATTTCAATATAAGCTTTCGAAATGGCCAAACCCAAACCTGCCCCTTGCCGAGCCATTTTATCAACAATATCGGCCTGAATAAAACGTTCGAAAATGGCCTTTTGCCTGTGTTTGGGAATGCCAATACCTGTGTCTTTCACGTAGAATTGTAGAGAAACGGATTGCCTTGTCTCTAAAATTTTACAACCAAATTCAATAGAACCTTCGTCTGTATATTTTATGGCATTTTTAACCAAGTTAGTCAGAATTGCATATAGCTTTTCGCGATCTGTTAAAAGAACAGCATCATCGGTGGACAAAGCAGTTTTATAGGATAATTGCAACCCTTTGGTTTCAGCTTCAGTCTGGAAGAATTTTGTGATGAACATGAGTTGTTCATTCACATTGGTTTCCGAAATTAGAACTTTCATCTGCCCCGATTCAATTTTCGAAATGTCAACAATTTCGTTGATAATATTGAGCATCCGGGCACCGCTTCTTTCTATTATACCAAGATATTCCTGTTGCTGCTCGCTGGTCAGATCAGGATCTTTTAGTACTTCGGCAAAACCGAGAATACCATTCATCGGGGTGCGAATTTCGTGGCTCATGTTGGCCAGAAAAGCGGATTTCAATCGATCCGACTCTTCTGCTTTTTCAAGAGCGTTCAATAATTCTTTTTCTGCAAGCTTACGTTGGGTTACATCACGGGCAATGGAATAGAAAACAGTTTTATCGTTGAATTGCGCTATCTGAGTACTAATTTCAACAGGAATAATTCTTCCATCTTTTGCAACATGTTCTGTTTCAATAATGTGCTGATTTTTATCAAATATTTTCCCCATTATTATTGGAATAGCCAATTTGGCCTTATCAGAATTTATTTCAATTGGTGTTTTTTTCAATAACTCTTCCCGGGTATACCCTAATCGTTTACATGCAATATCATTCACTTGAATGAATTTGCCAGATCGCCCATCCTCAGTTATTTCTGAAATCATTACAGCATCACTTATACTTTCAAATAATAAACGATAGGTATTTTCGCTTTCTTCAGCCTTTTCTAAGGCAACAAGCAAACTTTCCTCGTCTTTTTTACGCTGAATAACTATGCTAATTTGATCGGAAATAAACTCCAGAATTTTTTCATCCGACTCATTATAAGCATCCTTATTCGTGTAACTTTGAACAGCGATTACACCAATTACTTCTTTGTCAATTTTTAGCGGAACGCCAAGCCAAATCAGGGAGTCAGCTCCGTGACGGCTTATTAAACCTGCATTTTCCAGTTCGTGAAGTTTTTCCAAATCAGCTAGTAAGGAAGTTTTTGAATTGATCACATAATTCGTAATGGTATTTGAGGCAGGCAGAGATTTAAAATCATCGTATTGGTCAGAAAAAAACGGTAGGTTAATTGTGTCAGTCTTCGAATCATACAAAGCGAGGAAAAAATTGGTTGTGTCAATAACTGTTCCCAATTCAATCTGAATCAGTTTAATTAACTGTTCCAGATTTTCGGTTGCCAATGCCGCTTTCGATATATCAAATATCACTTTTTGAATTTGTTCCGTCTTTTTCCTTTCAGTTACATCTTCTTTCACCGCCAGAAAATGGGAGATTGCTCCCTTTTCATTAAAAATTGGAGAAATGGTCGCATGTTCCCAGTATAGTTCGCCATTCTTTTTCGCATTATGAAATTCACCTGACCATTCATTCCCTGAAGAAATAGTGGCCCAAAGATCTTGGTATTCTTTTTTTGTCGTTTCTCCTGATTTAAAAATTCGAGGGTTCCTGCCAATTAATTCTTCAGGTACATAGCCAGTTATTTCAGCAACTTTTGGATTACCATATTCAATGTTTCCATGGGTATCAGTAATGACTATGGAAACCGGGCATTGCTCAACGGCTAAAGATAGTTTCTTAAGCGCTCTCTCGTTTCTTTTTAACTCTGTAACATCATGTATAAACACAAAGAAACACTTATCAGCACTCAAATAATTGATGCTTATTCCTACATCAATGAAGCTACCATTTTTACACTTGTGGAGTGACTCGAAATTATCATTTCCTTTTGAAAGGATTCGTTCGATCCGGCTTTCAACATTTGTCTGCGATTCCAATCCTTCAACATCTTTAACAGACATATTTAGCAGTTCTTCTCGGGAATAACCAATGAGCCGACAATACGAATCGTTCACATAAATAATGCGTCCAAACAAGTCCACAATACAAAATCCTTCGAGAGTTGTTTCTAAAATCAGTCTTTTTAGTTCTTCGCTCTTTTGTAATTGCTCCAGCATCAATTTGCGTTCAGTAATATCCGCAAATACACAATAGGTTTGTTTAAAACTTCCATCGGGATAATAGCCAATGCAACCTTCGAATGAGATGTCGATATAATGTCCCGCCTTATGCCTTATTTTAAATTGTACATCATTAACGTAGCCTCGTTTTTTAAACGCCGGGAAGTTCCTTTCAAAATGCCCTTTCCAATCAGGATGCAAAAAATCAATATAGCTCTTCCCTATGACTTCATAACGTTCATAACCTAATGTTCGAAGCCAAGCCGGATTTACATCTATAAAGCAACCATCCTCATTTAATGATTGATACGATAAAGGTGCATTTTCATATAATGCCTTGTATTTTTCTTTACTCTCTCTTAATTCGTTCGTTCGGTTGGCAACAGCAACTTCCAGTTGTTCATTTTCCTGACGCAAAATATCTTCCGCCTCCTTTATTCGTAACATCACATTCACCTGGGCAATGAATTCAGCCGGATCAATCGGTTTTGATAGAAATGCATCGGCGCCAGTCTTGAGACCAATTACACGGCTTTGCGAATCGGTTCTGATAGCTGTAATCATGATCACTGGAATATGTCTGGTCGATTCATCTGCTTTTAATAGTCTGCAAACTTCGTATCCATCCATAACTGGCATGATAATATCCAGAAGAATGACATCAGGTTGCTCATTCTTTGCAATTTCAATTCCATCTATTCCAGACAAGGCTGTCCATAATATACAATCTGGAAGATAGTTTTTCAATATGGCCTTGATGGTTATCAGGTTGTCTTCTTTATCGTCTATCGCGAGTATTTTTTTCATTCTTCACAATTCTTGTTTTGACATATTTCTTTACTTAGAACGCCTATTTAATTTCCACAAAGTCGCACTTAGTTTCACAACGAAAATTTTATCAAATGGTCTTTGGTCTTTGTGAAAACCCCTGTTGATTCTACGAGGAAAATTGAACTCATCGGCCCAACATCCTCCCAATTTCCTTAAGTAATTCTTCCTGATTAATTGGTTTCGACACATAACCATCGCAGCCCAGTTTCAGGAATCTTTCTTTATCGCCCATCATGGCTTGTGCAGTAACCGCAATTACCGGAATGGTCATTGTCTTTTCGTTTGATTTGAACAAGGCAATCACTTCGTCGCCGCTCATTCCGGGCAAAGAAATATCGAGTAAAATAATGTCGGGACCTTGTGATTCTGCCAAAGCAATTCCCTTTTCACCATCGTTTGCTTCAGTAATATTAAATTTATCTTTTAATATTGCTTTAATTGTGATCATGTTATCTGGGTTGTCCTCAATGATCAGAATGTCTGGCAAGCCATTGTCAAACAAGGTCTTTGTTTTTGTGACTGATTGAATCGCCTTCTTCTCCAATGGTTCAGGTTTCACTTTTTCAGCATCTATTTTTGATTTGGAAATTGCACCCAGCATTATCTTAACTTTGAACAGCAACCCGTCAATATCCACATTTCCTTTATGGATTAGTTGCTGGATGTTGTTGGCGCTTAATTTGGCCAGATCATTTTTAGTCAAATCTTTGGCAGTTAAAATGAGCACCGGTATTTGTTTTGTCCGTTGGGTACTCCTTATTTTTTCCAGTACTTCAAAACCATCAATTCCGGGCATCATCAAATCCAGAATAATTCCATCAGGAATTGTATGGGCTACATAGTCAAGTGCTTCTTGTCCACCGACAGCCACATCAACAATGTATTGCTCTTTTTCCAAAACAGTTCTTACCTGAATAATCGCATCGGGGTTGTCTTCCACCATTAGAATTCGAATGTCTGGATTTTCGTTTGCCGATCTAACTTCAGTATTTTTCAACTTTAATTCCTCTATCACCCGTTTGATTTCGCTGAAGAGTTCCTGCTGGGTCGCTTCACTTTTGGTAATCATCGATGAAATTTTGCCACTTAAATTTGCCCTATCTTCAGGAGTAAGATCTTTTGCGGTAACCACAATCACTGGAAGATCTTTAGTCCGCTCATTTTCCCTCACTTTTTTAATGACCTCAAATCCAGTGACCCAGGGCATCATTAAATCGAGCACCAACACATCTGGAATTTTAGTCTCCAATATCTTCAAACATTCTTTTCCATCTTTTGCCAAAACAGCATTCATGTGTTCTGATTCAATCATTTTGGCCATTTCGTTAAGTTCAAATTCATTGTCGTCAACAATCATGATTGATTCGGGAGACTTAACAAATCTTCTGATTTCGGAAATTAATATTTTTCGGTCAATTGGTTTTTGAATATACCCAACAGCGCCCAGGGCGAATCCAGTATCGCGCTCATCTGACACTGAAATGGCAATAACAGGAATATGCTTTGTTTTGGGATTCGATTTTAATTTCTGTAATACTTCCCATCCATCCATTTCGGGCATAATCACATCAAGAGTTATGGCAAAAGGCTGATGTTTTTCAGCAAGATGCAGGGCTTCTCTACCTGAACGGGCAATCAGGGTATTGTACCCTTCTTCTTCTAGGTAACTTGAAATCTTATTTACGGCAACCAGATCGTCATCGACCACCAGAATAGTGTGTCCATTGTTGGATGAATTGTAACTTTTAAACTCAACAAATGAATTACCCGATTGAATGTTTTCGTGCCATACAATTGGGATGCGAATCGTGAAAACGGAACCTTTACCTAAAACACTTTCGGCTTTGATGTCGCCCCCTAATATTTTGGTGATTTTATAGGCAATGGCAAGGCCAAGTCCGGTTCCTTCAAAGCGGCGCGATGTCGTTCCGTCGCCTTGCCTGAATTCTTCAAAAATATGAGGTAGCATTTCTTTTGAAATGCCAATACCTGTATCTTTTACGAATATAAAAACATTTTCATAATCCTGTCTGACTGATATTTTGACGCCGCCTTTTTCTGTAAATTTCACCGCATTGCCAATAATATTGGTGAGTACCTGATGAAGTTTCGCTTCATCGGATTCGATTTTTGGCAAACCGTCCGGAATGGTTACATCTATATGAATAGCTTTTGATGCTGCCAGTGACATCAGATTTTCTTTAGTTATTTCCAGAAGCTGACCAACTGAAAACTGTTGCGGAATGATCTCCATTTTGCCGGCTTCAATTTTCGATAGGTCGAGAATGTCGTTGATAAGAGCCAGTAAGTTTTTCCCGTTTCGCCTGACAATTTCCAGATAACTGTATTGCTCTTTATCGAGAATATTTTTGGTTTGCATGATAAGCACCTGCGAAAGTGCCATAATGGAGTTTAAAGGTGTGCGCAATTCATGACTCATATTCGACAAAAATTCGGACTTGAGCTGATTGGCCGATTCCACCTGCTTTTTCTGCGCTTCAAGTTCAATATTCTGTTGCTGTAGCTCTTCCGATTTTTGCTGTAGTTCATTAGACTGAGCTTGTAATTCTTCCGATTGCTCCTGTAGTTCTTCTGTCAGTGCTTCTAATTCCTGAATATTCCGGCTTAACATGTCGGCAAAAATCCGGGTTCGTTCACTGGAAAGTAAATTTGAATAGGAGGTATTAATTACGTTCCATGACAATTGAATCGTTTCAAAACATTCAGGACTGAATGCATTAATCGCGGCCAGCGATATTAATGCCACAACGGCATCCTCTACCAAAACAGGAATGGTAATTATTTCTTTGGGCACGAGATCTCCGGCTACTGTGTTATAAATGAATATTGTGCTGTCAGGAATATTGTTAAGATAATAAATTTCTTTCCTTGATAACACATTCCCGAATTCACCCTGAGGATATTCTGCATTAAATGGCTTCAGCAATTCGACGTTGGCGCCAACAGATGCAAAATGGTCGTATTCCATTGTAACCTCATTTAATACGTAAAAGGTACTCATGTTTGCACCTGTTATTTCCATTAATTCCTTCAGCAATTCGCTGCTAAACTCCTGAAGAGAAGATAATTTAATTAATTTATTAGAGATTTTAGTATTATTTTTTTGTATTTTTAATTTGGATTCGATATCGATAGCCATGTTGTTAAATTCCAACGCAAGTGATCCCAACTCATCATTTGATATTATTGTATTTCTTGCCGACAATTCTCCGGCTCTGAACTTTTGCGCATGAACATCCAATTCCCGAAGAGGTTTTAAAATGGATTTACTGATGGCGAATGCCAGAACAATTACTCCAATTAAAAAAATCCCAAAAATAAGGATGAAACTTAACATCAATTCCCGGCTAGGGGCGCTTAATTCCTGCATATCCTGTTTGCATACAAAACCCCATGCTGTTTCTGGGATGTAGGTATAGGCTGCCAATACTTCTTCGCCGCGATAATCTTTGGTTAAAGCAACTCCTGTTTTTCCACTGGCGGCATTTACAGCAGGTACTGCTGCTATTTTAAGATTCAAAGGCGCATTTTCGCGCCACCGAAGCGGACTTAATGCAACTACATCTTTATTGACGATAAGCGTTTCCCCAGTTTCACCCAAGCCCACCCTCTGGTATAATAATTTATACAGAGAGTTATCCAGATGGATATTTGCCACCAAAATTCCAATAATTTTATTACCCGAATTTCCTTTGAAATGTATCGGTTGTGAGTAGGTCATGGTATTGCTTAACAGTGTTTTAGAATAATGAATATCCTCCAGTGAAATTTTTCCGCTTTCCATTGGTTTGGTAAAATATTCATATTCGGACATGTCCGTACCTTCTTCATAGGAATTGGTGCTGACAATTATTTTTCCATTTGTGGGATTGATGATAAAAAATTCAAAATAGTCTGGATAGGTTTTTATAAACTGATTTAATAAGCTACGGCAATTTTCAAGGATTTTATGATCGTTCTGATCAAATGATGTTTTATGAATAACTTGTTCCAGTTTAGTCAACTCGGGATTGTCTGAAATAATATTCATATCCGCAACACGTTCGAGCAACCATGCATGCAGTTGGCTTACCTTAAGATCGCGGATCTCAGTAAGTTTTTCACTGTTAGAGGTTTCGATATATTTTACTCTTTGAAAATAGGTAAGGGTTAAAACAAATAATAATGGAACTAATGTCAATAACAGAAACCAGAAGGTTAATCGACTGCGCATACTTTTGAATCTGAATACTTTCATTTTTTTTGATCCTTTATTTTTTTGTTAATTATGTATTTAGTCGGCTAGGAGAGCGGGCTTCACATTGAACTTTAAAATTCACTTCCAACTTACACAAGTTCTGCACACCCACACCAAATCATTTTCCACCCAGTGCCTTAATTCTTGCCTGTAGATCGCGGATGGTCATTTCTCGGCCAACAAAAACTTTCATGGCGTTGTTAAGTTCTTTATTTTTTGATTCCAGTTCTGAGGTACGTTCTTGCACTAAAAGCTCAAGCTGATCACGATACTTCTTTAATTCTTCTTCAGCTTGCTTCTTTTCAGTGATATCTTCATAAGTACCCAAAATACCGCTGGTTTTCCCAGTTTTATCTTTCAGCGGAACCTTACTGGTTCGTAACCAGTGATCGAATCCTTCAACGTTTTCCTGGCGCTCTTCAAAGCCAATTTTGGGGATACCACTCTTCATTACTATTCTGTCGTCAGCCTTGAAATTTTCCGCATGTTCAGGCACAAACATTTGATAATCTGTTTTCCCAACTACATCTTCAGTCTTTTTTAAACCGGCATCCTGAGCGAAAGGTAAATTACATCCCAAATAATTAGAATCGAGATCTTTCCAGAAAACGCGGATTGGAATGGTGTTCAATATTTCAGTTAACAACATCCCCGTCTCTTGCAATTGTTTTTCTGCCAGTTTGCGTTCAGTAATGTCGTGGATTGATCCAACCAGGAATATTTTTCCCGATTCATCGATGAAACGCTTCTTTCTTGTTATAATATTCCGTGTTAGGTCTCCCACAGTTAGCTCTTCTTCACGAAGATCGGGTATTCCGGTATCCAGAACACTACGGTCAACTTTTAGAAAATGGTGTCTTTCGTTTTCGGGCACGGCTTCAACAAGAGTATAGCCTATCACACTCTTTTCATCCAGGCCAAATATATCATAGAAAGCGAGATTGGCCAGAGTGATTCTATGGTCGTTATCCTTAACGAAAATGGGGTCTCCAACCATGTCAAGTATGCTTCTTATGCGTTCTTTTTCATCCCGAAACATTATTTCAGCCAGTTTCCTTTTGGTTATATCCAAATGTGTTCCACTCATTTGCAAAGGTTTTCCATCTTCGGTCCACTCAACCACTTTGCCACGGGCATTCACCCATACCCAATTTCCATTTTTGTGAGGTTGGCGAAATTCTACATCGTAATATGCAATCTCTTGATTAAAAAGCTTTTCAAGTTCCGAATTGGTATTGAGTAAATCATCAGGATGAATATGCTTTATCCAGGTATCGATATCAATGGGATCCAACTCTCCAAGCGTATAGCCCACAATGTCTGCCCAGCGCTCATTCAGAACAACCTCTCCCGTTTGAACATTCCAATCCCAGGTTCCGGCATCGGTACCTTCAAGAATGTTGGAAAGTCTTTTAGTTTGCCTGTTTAAAGTTTCCTCGGTTTTTTTTCGATCTGTTATGTCAATAATTGTGGTTATAAAACTATTAGTGTTGCCGTCATTATCTTTATACAAAGCAGTGATTACATTTGTCCAAATTACATTGCCATTTTCATGAATATACCTTTTATAATAATTCGCCCGATCAATTTTTCCGTCGATTAAGGCCTTTACAATTTCTGAGCTTTCCTGAATATCATCGGGATGAGTAATCTCTTTCCAATGTTTTTCTTTAAGTTCTTTTTCGGAATAACCAACTATTTCGCAGAAAGCCTTGTTTACGTGCAGCGATCCGTCAACACCTGTCATGGATTTGCCAATGGGCGACAGTTCAAATATGCGTCTGAATTTTTCTTCACTTTCATGTAATTTTTCTTCCGCCTTCCTCCGTTCAGTGATATCCTGAAATACGCAATATGTTTGTTTAAAACTTCCATCGGGCAGATAGCCAATACAACCTTCGAATGAGATGTCGAGGTAATGTCCGTCTTTGTGCCTAATTTTAAACTGCACATCATGCACATATCCACGCTTTTTAAAAGCAGGGAAATTAGCCTCAAAATGCGCTTTCCAATCGGGGTGAAGAAAGTCTGCATAGAACTTTCCGATCACTTCGTCCCTTTTGTAGCCCAAAGTTTGAAGCCAGGCTGGATTGACATCCCGGAAACTTCCATCTTCATTTAATGATTGATAGGATAAAGGAGCATTTTCATAAAGTGATTTGTATTTTTCTTCGCTTTCCTTTAGAGCTTCATCCATTTGCGGGCGTTCTTTAGCAATTTTTTCTAATTCTGAAAGTTTGCTTTTTAACTCATCAAGCTCATTTTGGAGTTGTTCTACGGTTTTTTTTTCAGGAGTTTGCATTATTATTTATGTTAGTTGATCGGCCATTTGTTTAATTAGTCGACTGGTTAAATGGGTATTACCCAACACACCAACTTCACAACTCACCCATCTCTTAATCCCCAGCTCCCTCTCGTCACCCAATCTTTCTGTAAATTTTACAGCAATTGGTTTCGCGCTTGAATCTATGCAAAATTTCCTTATTTGGAACTTCTGATTCGCCCAAAACTAAAAAGCCATTTACTTTTAGCGATTTGTGGAGTTTACTGAAAATTTCTTTTTGATATTCCGGCTCAAAGTATATCAATACATTCCGGCATAACACAAGGTCGAACCCTCCAAAAATGCTTTCAGGAGGTGATAAATGATTTTTGTCGAGAAGGTCGTAGAACGAAAACTGAACCGTTTTCTTTATTTCTGGATCTAATAAAAACTGATTGCCATCTTCCATAAAATATTCTTTTAAAATACCATACTTGACGTTTTGAATGCTTTCGAAATTATACTTGCCTTCGATTGCACGACCCAATGCTTTCCGGTCGATATCAGTAGCAAAAATATTAATAGACTTCGAGTATTTTTCTTTTTTCAGGAACTCATCTAAAAGAATGGCAATTGAATAGGGTTCTTCGCCAAAAGAACAGCAGGCCGACCAAATCCGCAGATTTTTTGCCTGTTCAAGATCTCTTGAAATAAATAATTCGGGTATAATAACTTTACTGATGTATTCGAAAGTCAATGAATCTCGGAAAAAACGACTCACATTTATGGTGAACGCATCAATTAACCGGTCGAGCTCTTCGGAATTTTTATTCACATAACTGGAATATTCTTTTTGATTTTTGCAATTCGTATTTCGAATTCTTGATTGAATTCGGCGTTCAATCATCGAAAGGCGGTATCCGTTAAAGTCGAGACCTTTTTTTTCAAGTAGTAAATCGAGTATTCCATTGATGTTACCCATGTCTTTTCCCCTTATTTTCCCCGGCAGTATGTCTATTCTTTCGCAGAATATTGCAATATCAGACCGTATATTTAAATCCGCAATAATTTCTTGTTCTTTGCTACCAATGACATATCATTAATGTGCTAACATTAATAATAGCATTTTCATTCATGAGAAATACTCGTTGAATATATAATCGCTTATGAAATAATTTAAAATGATATGAATTAGAATATTCCAGATAAAAATATAGAAATATTCTAAACATTATCTAATTCTACTTTACCAAATTGAAAAAAGATATGATTATTTTTGTTATATGACTAATTATTAATATCTTAGAGTAATTATTAAGTATTCTGATTGTTTTGACAATGAAGCCAAAACGAGCAGATAAAAAAAATTTCTCTAACAAAGTTCCAAACAACAAACGCTCTAACAACAACCTTAATACGCTGATTAATAGCAGTTATAAGGATTTATTCAAGGTGTACACGAAGAGCTGTACGCATGTTGCAGAAGAGTATTTGTCGGGGCTGCTACAATGCGAAAAGGGACATGAAAACATGGAGCGGATGGTTGAAAAAGTGAATGATTCCAATTATAAGCGATATATACATTTTCTGTCGGTTAGTAATTGGAGTGCATCTGATGTGAATTTGGTCACGATGAAATCTGTTGACCGCTCATTACGAGAACAGAAAATAAAGAGCGGCTTGCCAACAGGACTTATAGTGGACGAAACCTCACACCTGAAAAAAGGTTTGAAATCAGTAGGAGTATCTCGCCAATATGCTGGTGTTGTGGGCAAAGTCGATAATTGTCAGGTTGCTGTACATTTGTCATTGAGCAATGAAAAGTTTTGCAGTTTGGTAGGCACAGAGTTGTTTTTACCAGAAGAGTGGACAAAAGACAAGCCGAGGTGTGATGAAGCAGGAGTACCCGAATTGGATCAAGAATTTCAAACAAAACCCGAGCTGGCCTTAAAGTTGGTCAAGCGGGCAATTGATTCAGGATTAGAATTCGATTTTATCGCTGGCGATGGACTGTACGGCCATAATGCAGAACTGACCAGGGCACTGGATGATCTGGCTCAATTTTATGTGTTGGATGTTCATAAAGACGAACTTGTTTTTCTAACCGAACCTACGTTTTCGATACCAGGACGAAAAGGAAATAAAGGTAGGATTCCAACGAAAATACAACCAAATATTGAACCGATTCAATTGCAGGACTATATAAAATCACTTGCAGACAAGGATTTTAGCACAGAAAAAATAAGAAAGACGGCAAAAGGTTGGAAGTCTGCAAAAGTGCATACTGCAACAGTTTGGCATTGGGACGGAAAAGAAGAAAGAGCTTGCAAAAGGACCTTGGTTATCACCAAATCTGAGAAGATAAAATATAATGAGTATCCGGTTGAATGCCTAAATGAAAAAAATGAACGTAAATTGACTCACCCCCGACCCCTCTCTTCATGAAGAGAGGGGTCGGGGGTGAGTCAA
>JANXYV010000195.1 GCA_025355875.1 Prolixibacteraceae bacterium
CCCGATATTCTCCACTGATCCACTAACGAAAACATCTTCTCTTTCTTGTCCATGATTTTTTTTAACCACAAATGTATCTGGATTCTTATAAAAGATAAAGTCGTACTTGATGGGGTGGATACCTTTAAAACAAGAAATACATGAAAGCATACCTGAAAAGAAATAAGCCTCTGCTTTTCCTTCCACTGGTTCTGATCCCATTTATTGTCCTGATATTCTATGTGCTGGGAGGTGGAACAAAGAAGGAAAAGGAAGAACAAAAGCAAAAAGAGCAGGAAGCAGTAAAGGGTGCCAATTACAGCCTTCCTGATGCTGATAAAAGTATTGCGATTTACGACAAGATGGACAACTATTCTTCGAAAAAGGAAGTCAACACAAGCCATGATTACAACATCGGAGGAGAGTCCGATTCCACCAATGAGGAAACTCTGGCAGAAGAAGATCTAACTGAGGAAAAGTTACTTTCTGAAAAAAAGAATCTGTATAAGAACGATCCGGTTCCTGAGTTGAATGCTGATGTTTCCACCGACCTTATGGCACATATCCGGCAAAAGGAAATGAAAGTCAGGGAAGATTTAGAAAATAGTCAGGCTGAAACAAAATCACGGAATGAAGATCAGGATTTGGATTTGGACGAGAGGAACAAAAAAGAGTCAAAAGATCAACAAACACAAGCTTCAATTGCTCCAACCGGCATTGAAGAACTGGATAAAATTTTCAGGCAAAACAACAGACTGGCAAAACAGAATGATTCACTGAACATCCGGCTAAAAGAAACCTCAGCCAAAAACGAAAAACTGGAAGCTGAAAAGAACAAACGCTCAACCCTGGACAAAGGCGGAAAGTCCGGATTTAAACCCAAAGAGACAGCTGTGCCGGTCATCAAAGCGGAAGTTTATGAAACCACCACGGTACTGACCGGTAATCGGGTTAAGCTTCGACTACTGGAAGAAGCCTGGTTAAATGGGGTGAAAATCCCGGTCAATACGTTTCTGTATGGCATTTGCGAAGTCAGCAATGAACGCCTTCAGATTGAAGTGCTGCAAATTCCGGTGGGCGAAAGGTTCGTTCCGGTTGAAATCACTGTTTGCGATCTGGACGGACTGCCAGGCTTGTATGTTCCCGACAATGCTTCCCGGAAGGTGGCTAAAGAGGTTGGCAGCAGCGCGAACACCTCCTCTATGCTGGGGGTAAGCAACAATCCGCTGACTTATATGGGAATGCAGGCAGCCGACCGGACAGCCCAATCTTTGCTAAAAATGATCCGAATCAAAAAAGTCACCATCAAGAAAAATACCCTCGTTTATTTAATCAACAAAAGCAAATAACCATGAAAACTTTTTTAATCATTTCCATTTTCGCATTTTTCCATATCTTCACTTTTGCTCAGAATAAACTCACCGTATCTGATAGCAAAACCAGCCATTTGGTTTGCCCCGACAAAGTACTATATGTACAAGCTGGAGATTATTCGATAATCCAGGCCGAAGTTGTTCCGGAATTATCGAACCTGATTCGAATTAAAGCTTTGCAGCCATTTGAGAAGCCAACCTCACTAACGGTTGTTTGTGCTGACCGGATTTATTCCTTCGAACTTCAGTATGGTAACGATGTGCCGATCACTTATACGATTGAAACTTTTGATTCGCAAAAAGCCATGACTTTTTCCGGAAAGATGATGCCAGATTATCTTCTGAAAGACCTTTGTGATCAGGTTCTGGATCAGCACCGTCATCAATTCCGCAAACGCAAAACAGAAAAAGACGGGATTAAGATTCGTCTGAACTCGATCAGCCTGAAAAACGATGCACTCTTTTTTGAGCTTCAGATCACCAATAAGACAAACATGGCCTACGATGTCGAAAGTTTCAATTTCTGGCTCACCGATAAGAAAAAGACCAAGGCCACCAATGTTCAGGAATATCAGGTTTTTCCGCAGTATCAGCTGAACAAAGTGCAGCGAATTCCAGGTGATGTGACTGTTCGGGAAGTATTTGTGATCGAAAAGATGACCATTCCGGATCAGCGTATTCTGAAGATCGAACTGGGTGAAAAGGCATTGGGTAACACTGGTCGAAAACTCAGTTTCAGCTTGAAGAATAAGGATATAATGAAAGCCAGGTCCCTGAAATAATTCATAGGAAAGGAATAATCTCCCAATAAAACAAACACATTCTTTAATGCGCTTTTCAAAGTCCCCCTTCGGTGTTGCCTGAGCCTTCGGTGAGAGCTCAGTCGAACGCTTGCCGAAGGAGGGATTGAGGGGGCTTCTATTAATCCATCACCATGACCGAAGACAGAGATTTGGAAAAATTACATGAAGGATTTCGGTTCTTTAGTTACCTGCTGTTGTTCATGTCGATGTACCTGAACCAGTTGGGTTACTTTACTGCGAATGGAATCTACATACCTGCATTTAGTCCACTGGTTGCCAAATTGCAAAACCTGACTTTTCTGGCAAACGTTTATAAATCCAAAACCGTTTGCCTGGTTTTTCTGGCTATTACATGTGTGGGGACCAAAGCCCACAAGGACCGCGAACTAACCGTTTCTTCCATTGTATGGCAGGTAATTTCTGGTCTGATTTTATACTGGGGGAGCCTGATCCTGTTTAAATCTTATCCGGCAACTTATCTAACCCTGACTTTCTTAGGTTTTGTACTTCTGAACATCGGATTTGACAACATCTCCAAACTGATCAACGTCAATTTGATGAAAGACCGGTTTAACGTGGAAAACGAGAGCTTTCCACAGGAACAGATACTAAAGGAGAACGAATTTTCGGTGAACCTGCCGACCCGCTATCTCTATAAGGACAAACAGCAGGAAGGATGGATCAATATTGTCAACCCATTCCGGGCATCGATGGTCATTGGAACACCAGGTTCAGGGAAATCCTTTTCAGTGGTACTGCCTTTTATTCGTCAGCATCTGAAAAAAGGCTTTTCAATGTGTGTCTATGATTTCAAGTATCCGGATTTATCGCTGGTTACCTACAACCATTTTCTGAAAGCAAAGAAAAATGGAAGCCTGCCGGAATCCACCCGGTTCTATGTGATCAATTTTGAGAACATCCAGAAATCCTACCGTTGCAACCCGTTGGCGCCGCAGTGGATGGAAAGTCCCATTGATGCCTTTGAATCATCGCGAACGGTACTGTATAATCTGAACCGGGAATGGATACGCAAACAGGGAGAGTTTTTCTCCGAGTCTGCTGTTTCCTTTTTTGCTGCTGTAATCTGGTTCTTGAAAAAATACAAAGACGGCCAGTTTTGTACTTTGCCACATGCCATCGAACTGTTGCAGATAGACTACGATGATTTGTTCGCGGTAATGGAACAGGAAAAAGATGTTGCAAACATTATCAATCCTTTTATCAATGCACATAAACGCGGAGCCAGTGAGCAGTTGGAAGGCCAGCTGGGAAGCCTGAAAATTGCTATTTCCAAGATTATCAGCCCGGAAATATACTGGATCTGTTCTGGTGATGATTTTTCGTTGGACATCAACAACGCGGAATCACCCAAAATCCTGTGTCTGGCCAATAATCCGCTTCGGGTAGAAATGTATGGTGCGGTTTTATCGCTTTACATCACCCGGATGCTGAAGGTAATCAACAAAAAGGGTCAGCAACCATCCTCCCTGATTTTTGATGAGCTGCCAACCATTTACTTTCGGGGATTGGATACTTTGATAGCAACAGCTCGGAGCAACAGAATCTCAACGCTATTAGGAGTACAGACTATTGATCAACTGATACGTGACTACGGAAAAGAACAGGCCAATGCCATTACCAGCAACATCGGAAATGTGTTTTCAGGTCAGGCTGCCGGGGAGACTGCAAGGTTTATTCAGGGTAGGATGGGCAAAATCCTTCAGGAAAGGCAGTCGGTTAACATTAACCGCAATACCCAATCTTCTACTTTTTCCACACAGCTTGATTTTCTGGTGCCCGAAGGCAAGATTTCCACTTTGCCGCAGGGTTATATGGTAGGACAGGTTGCCGATAATTATGGAGAAGCCATTGCGCAAAAGAATTTTAATTGTCTGATCAATGTCGATGTGAAAGCTCAGGAACACGAAGAAAAGCGCTTTGTACCTATTCCTGATTTTTACCAGTTCGACAACATCCCGGATGTATTGGAGCGCAACCGGACCAAAATACAGAACGACATCCGGTCAATTACCATTCATAGATCGGAATCAGATCAGGCAGATCAATCTAAACAATCCCAATAAAAACCGTTACAAACTAAAAAATCAAAAAATCATGATTCAGAATACCGTTTACTTTAAAAGCAAGCCATCCCAGCTAATTAATCTGGAAACTTTTCTGCTGACCATTTTGGTTGTTCCTGTAATTCTTTTGATGGATGAGTTGCTGAAAAAAAATCTTCCAATCCTTTTTATTCCTACGAAATTGGCAATTCATATATACAGACTACCTGTTTACCTGGGTGCATTTGCAGCTCTGAATCTGGCCTACCAAATTCTTAAGGTCTTCTGCACTTCTTACGAAGTCGATCCTGAAGAACTGCGACAGTCTTCTGGAATATTCCGGAGAAAACACGAGTTTATTGAGCTTTACAGGATCAAGGATTACAAAATTGAAAAACCATTGATTTACCGCCTTTTTGGTATGGGCAACCTAACCATATATACCTCAGACAAAACAACTCCGGTATTTCACCTGTATGCCATCCGGAATCCGGAAGAGAAACAGATAATTCTTCGCGGTTTGGTAGAACTGAACCGCAGGGAGAAACATGTATTTGAAGTTGATTAACCATTTAAAAAGTAAAAATTATGGAACAGAAAACGCGCATGAGCATGGACCAGATTCCGTTTGAGAAACTGGAAAAAGTAGGTATCGACCGCAATTTTGTGGGCAAGATGGAAAAGCAGGAACTGAACGATTTCCTGAATGGATACCGTTCGGATAAACTCTACACTGTTAACGCCAAAATTGGTGGTGAAGATTTCAAGATTCCGGCCAAGATTCGCTTGCAAAGCAATGAGGATGGATCGGTCGGGATTAAAGTTCACCCAATCCAGCGATTGAACATTCCGGATGAGTACATGGGGCATAAGTTCACCAAAGAAGAAAAGGGAGCTTTGCTCAATGACAAAAACCTGGGCAAAGCGGTAGAACTGACTCCTAAAATCGGAGAACGTGGACCTTTCTATCTGAGCATCGATTCCAAAACCAATGAGTTGATTCCATTACGGACCAGCTACATCCAGATCCCGGACAAGATCAAGGGAGCTACTTTGTCGGCAGAACAAAAAGAAAACCTGGCTGCAGGAAAGAAAGTGGCGGTTGATGGCATGACTGGGAAAGATGATAAAAAATTTTCGGCCACGCTTCAGGTGGAAGCCGCATCCCGGAAGATCAGCTTTTCGGATTTCAAACAGGAAAAGCAGGGTCAGTCAGAATCTGCCAAACAGGAAAACTCAGAAAACAAAAAGCAGGGAGCAAGGCAAAAGGTCAGTTGATTTTAGCAACCCTCAGTGATGAAATTTAATCGGAGACAGGAAAAATGAGAAAAAGTTTTTCCTGTCTTTTTGATTGAAACGGAACACCAAAGAGGGGAAGGGAATCTCATAAAAGAGGGGAATGCAAGATGTGTTTTTGTTCCACAAAAACCTTGGTATAGCTGTCTTGCAGAGCATTCCCCTCATTCCCTAAAGGTTGATGAAAATGATTCCCCTCTTTCATAAAATAAGTTCAAAGTTAAAATCCAGTC
>JANXYV010000230.1 GCA_025355875.1 Prolixibacteraceae bacterium
GCCTACTTCCGTTTTACTTGATATTGCAAAGTTAAGTTGTAATTTAGAAACTCGATAAAATGATTAAAATAAACACCATTCTTTTTGTCCACATGAACAAAACAGCCTTAAAATACCATTCTTTTTGTCCACTACGCCAACTTTTCCTTCGCTCTTGGTCCCTTCTCTGTCCATTCAACGATGGCACACTCGGTATACAAGTCATGTTCAAAAAACAGGATGTATTCCTTTACAGCAGCTTCTTTCAAGAAGATTTCCTTTTCTTCCAACGCAGTTACCGGGAATAAATCGTAGGCTGCCAGCCAGACTATTGGAATATTGGCTGCAGTTGGGATCAAATCAGCCATGTAAACGTAGGTTTTTTCTCCGGAATTGATGAATGGAATCATTTGTCCGGGCGTGTGGCCGTTAAACATACGGACTGTAATTCCTGGAAAGAGTTCACAATCGCCGTCAACCTCGATGCCGCAGGTTTGACCAGAATGATGAACAATCCCGAACAATTCAAACTGGAGTATGTCGAAACCACTTTCCAGATTTACGAACGCTCGGCTAAACTGGTAGCCGCCTCGCTGGCCGGATTGGTTCAAAACCTGAACGCAGCCTACCCATCGGTTCAAAAAGTACAGGTTTTGGCCGAAGGAAGCTTGTTTTGGAGCAAGGTTAAAACCCACGACACCAAATATGTTGATATAGTGAATGCCACTGTAAAAGAACTGTTGTCAGAACTTGGTCTTGCTACCGAAGTTCAGGTTTCCCGCATCGAAAATGCCAACCTGATTGGCGCTGCCATGTCGGTACTGTCGTAACTTGTCGGACACAAAATCAAACCACAGGGCAAACGGATAAGTTTACCCTGTGGTTGAACGACTAGTCAAGTCTTAATAATATCAAAACCATACCGTTCGATGAATTTATTGTATTCATCAGCAAACGAAACTTTTTTATGATGGTAGGACTGTTTTGCAATATAATTCCGAACAATATCCAATTTGTCATCACCAACACCAATAGCCAGATATTCGTCCTGCCATTCAAATTTATTAGCAGTCAATTGCATCTGATTGATCCAATGCGATGATTCACCTTTTATTAATTGCGCAATCTTACCGATGCCTAAATCATCATTTAATGAAACAAGTAAGTGAACATGATCGGTATAGCCATTAAGGAAATCGATGTAGATATTTTTCGTTTTGGCATTTTCACGGATATGTGCAAATAACTGATTGCGAATGGAATCATTCAAAAATGGATATCTGTCTTTTGTTGACCAAACGTAATGGACATAAACTTTGATGTATGACATAAATGGGATTTATATATTTGGGATTAACAACATATCCAAATTTACGAATTTCCAATGAATGATTGTGTTGCCTCGAAATTCATGTCCGTAGACTGAAGGCTACGGCTAATCAGATCAGGCTGCAAAATTTGTATGATGACTAGCAACGTCATTTATGGCGTTGATTCGAAAATACACATCCGATATCCCGGCTTTAGCCGAAACTATAATTTGGTTAAAGCCTATGTTGGTGGTGGATTCCATGTCCGGAGCCTGAAGGCTCCGGCTATTCAAAATTCACCTTGGGTAAGCCTTCCACAATATCAACGGTTTGCACGCTCACGTTGACGATGCTCAACAGCAAATCTAAAATATAGCTTGGTTTTCCCACTTCGACGGCCCAATCGTTCGGGTCGTTGCGGATGCCGCTTTCTTTGTGAACCGTAATCTGGTAGCGTTCCATGATCCATTCGATTGCCGATTTGCCGTTAACCACGTATTCGTAAGCTTTTGCCGGGATGTTCGAAATGGTGATTCGGCTGTTGTAAATGATGGTGTCTTTCTGGTCTTTCTTTGGAAAACGCATCTTTTCAACGTGGTAGGAAGCCCCACCTAAATCCTCCCCGAAGGGGAGGACTTGAACCCCATCGCAAGGTGGTACTGTTTCGTAATTAATATGCAGTTCCGCCAGTTTGCGGCCTGCTTTGCTGAAGGCCCAAAAGTCGCGAACATCTTCCACCAAAGGCAGACGAGGCAGCATTTTCTTTAAATCGTTGGCAAATTTTTCGCGGTATTCGGGGCTGTGCAAAAAGCCATACACATAGTAAAAAATGTCTTCCTTCGAAAGCCCCGTTCCCTGAGCTTGCCGAAGGGAAAGGCCGTATTGTTTTTTGGCTCTTTCCAATATAAAGTCGCTTACCCCATCGCGGCGGATGTATTCGCTGTCGCCGGGTTCATCAAATAAACTGCGCATTTGCTTGGGACGTTCTTCGTAGTAGTAAAGGGGAAAGCATTGAGTACCTGAATCTAAACAATTCAGATCAGTAATAAATTTTGAAATAAAAACAGAAGTATTATCAAGTCGAGTATTCAGGCCTGAAACACAGATAACAATATTTTCTTGGTAGGAAGTAGGAAAGTGTTTATGTAACTGATAAACTCGTTCATTTAAATCTCTACTAAAAAAGACAAACTGTTTGAAAAAAGGACGATACATTGCATGGATATAGGTTCCACTGTTTTGAAAAATCGCTCTATTCTTCTTAACCCAATCCAATAAATTGGCAGTCCAACTTATATTTTTTGGATCATAAGATACTTCTTTGATCTCGTTTTTAACAAATGATTCTCTCTGCTGGTTGTAATAATCAACTGTATTTCTGATATTCAGAGTTAAAAGAGTAAGTGATGAATTATAACACCAAGAATCCCGTTGTGTTTTTAATCCGTTAGAATAAGCTGAATTGAATATGGTAATTTTATTTCCTTTATCAACTTTATCACAAAGAGGAAAAAAACTTTCAAAGGCATTATTTCGTTGATTGAGCCAGTCACCTGCTTCATTAGGAGTAAGATTCTGGATGTTAATTTCAGGATTTAAAATACTCTTAGACTTTTTTATTATTTCGATTTTTTCTTGACGTTTTAGATATTCTCCGACATTACTATAATGTATTTTAGAATCTCCCAAGGAATTTGGATTCTTGATAAGTATACATATAGCAACACCAGTCATAATATCAAATACATTTTGACCTTCTCTTCTGGCTGCCTCTCCGTTTTTCCCTCTAATAGCTCCACGTAAATCAAACACATAGATTTTTGAAAATTCCTTTTCTAAACACTTTCGAAAGCCATCGGAAGCACCTTTTTCAAGCCACCCACTATTGGTTATAAAAGCGATTATTCCACCCTGATTTTTATCTATACGATCAGATGACCATCTAAATGCCTTGATATAAGAATCATAAAGTGAGATTTTGCTGGTTGCATTTGTTCCCGCCGCGTAAGTTGACGCAATCCGGGCATCCAATTTTTCGTATTTCTGGTTTTGCGCATTGTCGTTAGCCGATTTCTGGCCTACCGAATAGGGCGGATTTCCCATAATTACCGTTAGCGGCGCTTTCTTTTGGCGTTGCACACGGGCAGAGTTTTGCGGGAACATTTCGGAGAACAATTTTTCGCCGTCTTCGGTTTCGCCCAATTGGAAGGTGTCGGTGAGGCAAATGCCGTCGAAAGGCAAATAGGAAGCCTCACCCCCCGCCCTCTCCGAAGGAGAGGGAGCCACCGCATCGTGAAACGCATTTTCGATGTTCACGGCGGCAATGTAATAGGCCAGCAAAACGATTTCGTTGGCAAATATTTCGTGCTGGTATTTCCGCACCAAATCTTCGGGTTTTATCAAGCCGCTTTGCAGCAAGCGGGTGATAAATGTTCCTGTCCCGGTGAACGGGTCCAGAATTTTCACGTTTTCATCGGTCAGGCTGCGGCCAAACTCTTTTTGCAGCACATCTTCCACCGAATGAATGATGAAATCGACCACTTCTACCGGCGTATAAACAATGCCCAACTGCTCTACCATTTTCGGGAAAGCGGTTTTAAAAAACTTGTCGTAGAGTTCAATAATGATGCGCTGTTTGCCTTCGGCATTGTCGATGCCCGATGCCCGGATTTTTACCGATTCGTAAAATTTTTGCAGGGTTTCGGTATCTTTTTCAACGACTTGTGCTTCGAGCAGATCGAGCATCGACTGCATGGAAACCGAAATCGGGTTGCTCTTTACAAACGAATAGCCTTCGAACAACGCCTCGAACACCGGTTTGGTGATGATGTGCTGCGACAGCATTTCAACGGCCTGTTGTTGGGTAATGGATGGATTGATGTTTTTCTGCAATCCGCCCAAAAATTCTTCGAACGCTTTCCGATGGTCGCCACCTTCGGCAATCAGCCGGTTGATGCGGATAATTTGTCGCCCGGCAATTTCGGCCACATTTTTGGCCCACTGTTCCCAATAGCGTCGGTCGCCCACTTTCAGCACCATTCGGGCAAACACCACGTTTTGAAGTTGCTCAAATTGCAGGGCCAGTTGTCGGCTGATGTCTTTGGCGGCGCCGTAAGCAGCCGGATCTTCGGCCACTTCCCAGGGCATTCCATCGGTGTCAAACGAATATTCAGGTCGGCCAACCAGTATTTGTTCAGGCCGCTGTTTGTTGAGCTCGATTTTGTTTACGGTGGCATTGAAACGGTCGTCGTGCGCACGGAGGGCGTTTAGTACTGTCCAAACTACTTTGTAGCGTTCGTTGTCGTCGAGGGCTGCGGCGGCGTCCACATCCGAAGGAACCACCACCGGGATAATGATGTACCCGTACTTCTTGCCCGGCGCTTTGCGCATCACACGACCCACCGATTGCACCACGTCAACCTGCGAGTTTCGGGCCGATAAAAACAAAACCGCATCTAAACTTGGAACGTCCACGCCTTCGCTCAGGCAACGCACATTGGTCAACACCCGGCATTCATTGTCTTCGGTATCAGCTTTCAGCCAGCCCAATAATTCGTCGCGTTGCGGGGCCGACATCGTACCGTCGATGTGCTGTGAAGAAACAGAAACCATTTGTTCCTTCTTTTCAGAGGGAAGTGAACCAATATAGACGCCGGTGGCGGTATTAAAGGTTGCCGTAATTTTCCTCGATACGGCAATGCTTTGGCAAAAGGCAACCGCCCTGCGCATGGGCTCCGGGTCGCTGTCTTTGATGATGCCCTGGTCGCCCAATATTTGTTTGGAAAGCGCGTTGATACAACCAATGAGTTTGGAGGCATCGTCGGTATTGATTTCGCTCTCTTTGTCGGCAATCATTTTTTGTACTGCCGGCGGAACATCTTTGTCGCTCAGGGTAAGGATCAGCACTTTGTAATCGGTGAGCAAATCTTTTTCAACGGCTTCGCCAAAACCTATGCGGTAAATTTCGTCGCCATACAATTCTGTGTCGTCCATCGAACACAAAATCGCATCGGCTTGTGCCGCTTTACTTTTAATGTCGTCGCTGTACAGGCGTGGCGTAGCCGTCATGTACAGTCGCTTTTTGGCTTTGATAAAATTATTGTCGTGAACTTTGGTAAAAGCCGATTCATCTTCTCCAGCCAACGAAACTCCGGTGGTTCGGTGTGCTTCATCGCAAATGATCAAATCAAACTCAAAGCCCCCCTCAATCCCCCCGAAGGGGGGAAGTTTGGACAGTTCGGTTTGTGCTTTGGCAATGACTTCAATGGATTGGTAGGTCGAGAAAACCACGGTCATTCCTGCTCCCTCTCCTTTGGAGAGGGCTGGGGAGAGGCTTCGTGTTGGGGTGAGGCCTTTAATGATCTCCCTCACATTGGTTGAAGCTGGCAAAGCCAAATCGACCACGCTAAAACTGTCGCTGTCGTCGTTTTTGATTTTCTTTCGCGACACTTCGGGGTCGGAACAAATGCAAATCGCGTTAATCGGTTCTTTGGAATAAGCCGTCCATTCGCGAAGTGTTTGGCTCAGCAAAGCAATACTCGGAACGAGAAACAAAACCAACCCTTTCCCATCGGTCTCATTTTCGGCAATCCGCAACGAATTAAAGGTTTTTCCGGTTCCACAAGCCATTATGAGCTTGCCACGGCTTCGCGTTTTAAAGTGTTCGTGTGTTTTTTGTAAGGCTTCTTTTTGGTGAGGTTTTAAATCGCGTTTTGCTGCCCGCGAAGGTTCACCATGAATCCCCTGATCCAGTTTGCCCCAGTCAACGGGCGCTTCAATCAGGTCGTACAAACCCAGGCGAACAACCGGCGGATTTTGATTTTTGATGGCTTCGGTTGCATTCGGTCCCCACTTGTTGGTGGTCGAAATCCAAAGGCGCTGGGCAAAACTAACCGTTTTTAACTGTTCGTTTTTAAATTCACGGCTCGATGTGGAAAGGAAACTATCCACCGCAGGCTTGTCGATGACCGAGGTTTCCTGATAACATTTGCATTGAATGGCCCAGTAATCGCCCTCGTGAGTCAAGGCCACCAAATCAATTCCGGTATCGCTTCCACCCAAATCCGACTTGCCCGGAAACTCGTTCCACAGCCATACATTTTTAAAACGGGGCGCATATTTCGGGTCGGTTTGCAGATAGGCTTGCATCAGGCGTTCGAAGCGGTCGCCTTTATCACGTTCAGAAAAAGCTTGCTGGCGGTATTTGTTCAGGATGGACAGGAAGGAAATCGGGTTGGTCGTATCCACCCCATCAAGTACGACTTTATCTTTTATAAGAATCCAGATACATTTGTGGTTAAAAAAAATCATGGACAAGAAAGAGAAGATGTTTTCGTTAGTGGATCAGTGGAGAATATCGGGATTGACACGTAAATCTTT
>JANXYV010000002.1 GCA_025355875.1 Prolixibacteraceae bacterium
CCCAGCAGAGCCTGTGTCCCCTTCCTCTTTACAATGTGTAAAGTTAATATTCTGAAAATAAAATGTTTGAGAAATACACAGAAATAAAATAGTCAAAAAATAATGCTCAAAGAATTTGGATTACAACATAGAAGAAACTGTTTAAATTCTATTCTATCGTTCCGTTAGGAACAAAATGTGGGTAGGGAAAGATTTTTTTTAGATGATCTTTTGTCCCGTACGGGACAAAATGAGCCGATAAATGGCTGCTTTTCTACCCATATATTTTCCCTCCGCGAAATTTTAACAGTCACTAAATATCTCATTTTAATCGCTCAAATGTTTTGACTCACCTCGTCGCATCTTCGATGCTTTGCCCCTTTTCCCTTTGGTGAACAGGAAGGGGGCCATTAATATTTAATTCCCTGTGGTGCTTTCTGGTTGGGTGGATTGGTCCCTCTCAAACTCAGGATGTATTCAATCACATTTTTGATCTGAGCCTGACTTAACTGACTTTTATACGAAAGCATTCCTTTGTCGAGCACGCCTTCATTCACAACCTTCAGAAGATCTTCAGGCTTATTGCCATGAATCCAGTAATCATCGGTAAAATTCGGGCCAACCAGTCCTTCACCAAATTTGCCATGACAGACGAAACAGATTTTATCGAAAACCTCTTTCCCGGCAGCCAGGGTCTGTTCTCTGCTCATGGGAGCAGCTTCTGTTTTAACGGCTTCTTCTTTTGCGGCAACTTCTGTTTTGGCCTTGGCTGCAGACATTTCCCGGCTGTATTCTTTCCTTTGGACGATGCTTTCGTCTTTGAATACCACCAGTCGGGTCATGTATGTGACCATGATTATAATGGTGATGTAAAATATATATTTTAACCAGGGTGGCAGTGGATTATCGAGTTCCTTAATGCCATCAAATTCGTGCCCTCCAAAGTATTTGATTTGCGTAAGCTCGTCAACTTCTTTGTGCGTTTTGTTGACGTTATCTTTTTGATCGTCATTTGTTGTATGCATGATTTAATCTTTTATCGGTTCAATATTTGGTTGACTTTTTCGTTAAAATTTGGCTGACTCTTACCTATACTTCCTTCCTGTTAACCGAATCTTCCAGAGGCATGTTGCTAAAACTGACAACTTCTTCCTTGTTCATCCTGAAAACATGCAGAATTACGAAAATGAAGAAAACAAAGAAGATTAGAAACCCAATAAAAGCATAGATTTCAACGTGAAATATATTTTCGAATGATTCTGTTTGCATGGCTTATTTATTTTCAGTTTTGTTTGAAATATCGACTCCAAGCCGCTGAATGTAAGCGATCAGGGCAATGATTTCGCGGTTGGCGCTGGTTTGAATTCCGTTGGTGGCCAGATCTTTGGCGATGCTGTCGGCTTGAGATTTCAGGTCGCCGATGGCTTTCATTTCATAGTTATCGGGATACGGAACACCCAATTTCTTCATGACATGAATTTTGGTGGGAGTCGACTCAATATCAATCTCTTTCTGGGCCAGCCACGGATATTTTGGCATGATCGAAGCTTCGTTCATCTTTTGAGGATTGATGAAATGGTTGTAATGCCATGCATTCGGCTTGTAAAGTTTTCCGGTTTTTACGCCTTCGCGCGCCAAATCGGGACCGGTACGTTTCGATCCAAACTGGAACGGATGATCGTAAACCGATTCGCCAGCTTTGGAATATTCCCCATAGCGTTCCGTTTCCGACCGGAAAGGCCGAACCATTTGTGAATGACAGTTGTAACAGCCTTCTTTCACGTAAATATCACGTCCATGCAATTCGAGGGGAGTATAAGGTTTTATGCTGGTGATGGTGGGTATATTCGATTTAATCAGATAGGTCGGGATGATTTCAATCAGACCACCAATTAAAATAGCAATTGTGGCAAATATCAGGAAACGAATGGGTTTGCGTTCGAGGAAACGGTGCCCGCTTTCGGTTTGGGTTTTCCCAACAGGAAGTGCATCCATTGCTGGAGCTTCGGCTTCCTCTTCGGCAACAAACGATCCTGCCTGAATTGTTTTGGTAATGTTATAAACCAGAATCAGAAATCCGCTGAGGTACAGGAATCCTCCAAATGCCCGGATGGTGTACATCGGGATGAGTTGAGCTACTGTTTCGAGGAAGTTCGGGTACATCAGGTAGCCTTCAGGTGTGAATTGTTTCCACATTAGGGCCTGTGTGATGCCGCCGATATACAATGGAACGGCATAAAAGACGATGGCCAGAGTGGCGATCCAAAAATGAACGTTAGCCAGTTTGGTGGAATATAATTTGGTATTGTACAGACGAGGAATGAGCCAGTAAATCATTCCGAAAGTCAGCATTCCGTTCCAGCCAAGCGCACCAATATGTACGTGACCGATGGTCCAGTCGGTAAAATGACTGATTGCATTCACGGTTTTAAACGAAAGCATCGGACCTTCAAAAGTCGACATTCCGTATGCGGTAATTCCAACCACAAACATTTTCAGGATCGGATCCCTCCGAACCTTATCCCAGGCTCCGCGCAAGGTTAGCAGACCGTTGATCATTCCGCCCCAGCTTGGTGCGATAAGCATCACCGAAAAAGTGGTTCCCAAAGCCTGAAGCCAGTCGGGGAGTGAACTGTACAACAAGTGGTGTGGTCCGGCCCAGATGTAAAGAAAAATGAGTGACCAAAAATGAACGATCGACAATTTGTACGAATAAACCGGGCGCCCTGAGATTTTCGGAACGAAGTAATACATCAGGCCCAAAAATGGCGTGGTCAGGAAAAAAGCAACCGCGTTGTGGCCATACCACCACTGAACCAGTGCGTCCTGAACTCCGGCATAAAGCGTATAACTTTTAAACAAACTGACCGGAATAGCCAGTGAATTCACAATATGAAGGACAGCCACCGTTACCCATGTAGCGATGTAAAACCAGATGGAAACGTAAATGTGACTGGTTCGGCGCGTTAAAATGGTGCCAAACATGTTCCATCCAAAAACCACCCAAATTAGGGTGATGGCAATGTCGATCGGCCATTCCAGCTCGGCATATTCCTTGCCGACAGTGAAACCCATCAGCAATGTAATTGCGGCGGCCACAATGATTGCTTGCCAGCCCCAGAAATGAATTTTGCTGAGCCGTTCGCTGTAAATTCTGGTTTTTAACAGCCGTTGCAACGAGTAATAAATTGCTGTGAAAATGGCATTTCCGACAAAGGCAAAAATCACCGCATTGGTATGTACCGGTCGTGTCCGGCCAAACGTGGTGAATTCGAGTCCGAAATTCATGGAAGGAATGAAAATTTGCAGAGCAATCAGTAAACCTGCCAATAAACCAACAACGCCCCAGACGATGGTTGCAATGGCAAAATTCCGGGTCATGCGGTTGTCATACGAGAACTTCTGTAATTCCATAGAGTAGTATTTAGTTTTTAGATATTCGAGCTTCAAAAATGTCCTTAATTGTCATTAAGTCATTGTTTGTCATTGGGTTTATCCAAGAATGACGAACAGCGTATGACCACTAATGACTTTCACTGTTTTCTCCAACCTGTGACTGAACACTGAGACTGACCACTTTTTCCTCTTTCCCCTTTTCATCAGTTTCAGTCAATGCCGGATCGTCAAACAAAATCCGGACGGATGGCGTGTAGGTATCCTCGTATTGGCCATTCCTAACCGCCCAGATAAATGCAATCAGAAATGCACTTGCCATGATGATAGCCACCAAAACCAAAACGAAAACGACAGACATGAACTTCTATTTATTATATTTTTTTCTAATCATTTTGTCATTGATAGTCATTCCAAGTTCATTATTTGCAACTATCTGATCTGCTGAATGACTATTGAATGACTTTTCCGGCAATTTTCAAAACCTGTACCTTTTTGCTGATAAACTTACTGAAAAACTGGCAAACACCACCACCGAAACCGAACTTATTGGCATCAAAATCGCCGCCACGATGGGGCTGAGGTTTCCCTGAACGGCAAACGATAAGCCAATCAGGTTATAAAGAAATGAAATCGCGAAACCAGCTTTCACAATTTTCATACTTTCGTGCGTGAAATTGATAAACCGGTACAATTTCGAAAACTGTTTCGATTGCAAAATGGCATCGCAGGCAGGCGAAAAATTGAATACATTGTCTGCAATCACGATTCCCACGTTGCTTTCATTCAGTGCCCCGGCATCATTCAGTCCATCGCCGATCATCAGGACTTTCCTTCCGTCCTTCTTGAGTTTCCGGATGTAATTCAGCTTGTCTGTGGGCGATTGGTTGAAATGGAGGTGTTTTTCGTTTCCAAAAGACCGGATCAAATTCGTTTTTTCGGCTTCATTATCTCCGGTCAGGAGATGTAATTCATATTTTTCACCAAACTTTTCGATCAATTCCTGAAGTCCGTGACGGTATTCATTTTCAAGCTGAAAACAACCAATCACCGAATCCTGAAAGAAAACCCAAACCTCAGTTTTCAGGTTTTCATCTTCGCTTGTTTCTCCGGTCACAAAATATCGCGAGCCTAAATTGATCCGGATTCCATTGACCACTCCTGAAATGCCAAGTGCCGGAATCTCTTTAAACTCCACAATTTCGAGCAACAAATCTCCTTCAAGTGCATTGAAAATAGTTTTGCTCAGAGGATGCGACGAATGGAATACCAGCGATTTGATTGCCAGAACTTGTTCGTCGGAAAGTGGCTTTCCAACAAATCGGATTTCGCTTGACAGGCCATTGGTAATAGTTCCGGTTTTATCGAATACCACCGTGTCAACTTTGGACAGATGTTCGATCACTGCAGTATTTTTCAGGTAGAAGCCCTTCCGTCCGAACTGACGGATAGTGCTTCCAAAGGTAAACGGAACAGTCAAGGCCAGGGCGCAGGGGCAAGCAATAATCAGGACCGATGTGAATGAAAACAGGGCAATTTCAGGTTTATAAAGGAGCCAGAAAACACTTGAACCAATAGCGATCAGAACTACGATCACCGTAAAATACCGGCTCACCCGGTTGACTACTGTGTTAAGCTTGTTGCTGGCCATGTATGGATTTTCAATCTGATTCCAGAGTTGAGTGAGGTAACTCTGCTGAACTTCCCTTTCGATGATCAGTTCGATGGCGGCACCAATCTGGCGTCCGCCGGCAAACACGAAATCGCCTGTTTGTTTGGCAACAGGCATCGATTCGCCGGTTACGAAACTGTAATCAATTCTGGCAATTCCGCTTTTCAGGATCGAATCGGCAGGAACTATTTCCTGGTTCCGCACCAGAATCCGGTCACCTGGGTTCAAATCTTCGAGCGGAATGGTTTCGTTTCCGTTTTCCGAAATTTTGGTGACTGCCAAAGGAAAATAGGTTTTATAATCACGCTCAAACGACAGAGCCTCGTAGGTTTTTCCCTGATACCAACGGCCAATCAACATGAAAAATACCAGTCCGGTCAACGAATCAAGGTAGCCAATTCCTCTTCCGGAAATAATATCAACCAGACTTTGGGTGAAAAGCGTGGTCAATCCGAGAGCAATGGGCAAATCGATGCTGATCATCCCTTTTTTCAGGCTTTTCCAGGCAGTCAGGAAGTAGTCACTGGCACTGAATGTCAATACCGGAATGGCCAACAGAACACTGAGCCAACCGAACATCCGGCGAATGTCGGTTTCCAGGAATTCGTGTCCGGGCAGGTACTGCGGGAAGTGGTAAATCATGGCATTCATAAAACTGAAAGCAGCTACACCGATTTTGAGGAAAAGTTTTTTGTCGGTATGCTGCGTCTCTGATTTTTCGATGCTGTGCTGGCTGATTTCAGGAATATAATGAATACTCACCAAGAGTTCAACCAGTTGGCGCAGTGAAATTTCGTTTTCCCTGAAAGTAATGCTGATCTCTTTTTTCGGAAAATTGACGAACGATTGAATGACTCCAGAATGAAGACTATGAAGGTTTTCAAGCAGCCAGATGCACGAAGTGCAATGGATTTCAGGAATGAAAAAGCTGACCTTGGAAATGCCGCCGCCCGAAAAAGTAAGGATTCCGGATTTAAATTTTTCGAGATCAAGAAATGCGTAAGTTTCATCAGCCGGATGCTTTCCATCTTCGATCCGGATGCCCGGCATTTGCTCAATTTGATAGTATTGTTTGAGTTGACCGGAGTTCAGGATTTGGAATACCGACGAACAGCCTGAACAGCAGAAAGGATTGCCTTCGAAGAAGATGGGAGCATTTCCACAAGAATTGCCGCAATGAATACATTTCTGGACTTTACTCATAGCTCAGGGTTGGCAGTTGAATTACTGCTAAATAAGGTTTTAATTTTGAATTTGTTCAATAAAATCAGGAAAAAGAAATCAGGAATACACCTTGATAGTTTGTCGTCATTGCAATTTTAAGGTTTTCAGCGGTTCATTGTTTTGAAAATCTATTTCTTGAATTACAAATCTTACAAAGAATTTCAACTGTTATTACGATGATTCCAACTCTTTATAAGTAAATCTGCCACTCCTTTTCATAAAGAAGACCATTAGCCCGAGTTTGGCAAACTTTAAATTTGGCCTTATCTGGCTGAGCTTTCATAAGACTTCAACAACTATTATTGACCGATATACGTTAAAAATTGTTTATCTGATCATGGCCATGGCTTTATTTTTATCTTTGCACTTTATTTAAAAATGATGGATTTGGATCGAGTTGGAATAGAATTGATCAGGGATTTTGAGAGGCTGGTTGAAAGCAATACAAAATCTATTGTTTTGTTGCCACACACCAATCCTGATGGTGATGCAATGGGCTCTGTCCTTGGATTATGGAGAGTTTTAACAAATGCCGGGTTTGTGGTGAAGATTGTCAGTCCGACGAAATATCCTGAATTTTATCATTGGATGGACGGGCACGATGAAGTGATTAATTTCAGCCATCACCCGAAACAATCAGCAAGGGCAATATCCGAATCAGACCTGATTATTTGCCTGGATTTTAATCAAATTGCGCGTCTTGGAGATATGAAACCACTGATTGAAGGCTACCAAGGCAAGATAATATTGGTTGATCATCATCCATATCCCGGTGATTTTGCAGATCTGGTGATTTCGGATGTGTCGTTCAGTTCGACCGCAGAATTAATTTTCACGATTCTTCAGTCTACCCGGTTTGCCCAATTTATAGACCGCAATGCGGCTACTTCGTTCTTTACTGGCATCATGACCGATACCGGCTCGTTCGATTTCAGCGTGTCGAATCCGAATACATTTGAAACTGTTGCCCAGCTGACCCGGATGGGAATCGATCAGCAGGATATTCATTCGAAAGTGTACGATAATTATTCACCAGACCGGATGAGGCTCATGGGTTTTTGCCTGAGCAACAGGATGACAGTTTATCCGGAGTATCATGCAGCTTGTATGTATATTTCGCTGGAAGATCAGAAAGCATTCAATTTCAAGACTGGTGACAACGAAGGCTTTGTAAATATGCCACTTTCGATCAAAGGAATTGTTTTTAGTGCCTTGTTTACCGAAAAAAGTAAATACATCAAAACATCTTTTCGGTCGAAAGGCGAATTTGCTGTTAATGAGGTTTCTGAAAAATATTTTAATGGTGGAGGTCACCGCAACGCAGCCGGTGGTGAACTTTATGCATCTTTATCCGAAACATTGGCGAAGTTTGAAAATTTGCTTCCCGAATTTGCGGATCGGATTAAACAATCAGTAAATAAACAACCATGAAGAAATTTATCACATTTTTTAAAGTTATGGCATTCATCCTGTTTGCTGCACTGGCCATTTCAGGATGTGGAAAAAGTAGTACTGTTGATCAGAATACAATCTATACTCCTGAAAGGGAAGCAACTTTGATAAAAAATTGGTTAGATAGTGTCGTCGCAAATAAAATAATAATGGATACTACCTCGACAGGGCTTATTTATATTAAGGGCAAAATAGGGACCGGGCCTACAGTTAAAGCCGAAGATGTCGTTACTGTGAAATATTCTGGAAAGTTTTTGAATGGAAAAGTCTTTGATGCTTCGGCTTATTACAATGAAGCTGGAACTTTGACTTACATTCATAAAGCACCTACTGCTTCTGACAGATCCATGATTCAGGGCTGGGAAGAGGGAATTGAAGTGCTAAATAAAGGTGCAAGTGCAGCATTTCTGATTCCTTCGTATAAAGCGTATGGTTCAACTGGTAGTTCACCGACCATTCCGCCATATTCACCATTGGTCTTTGTAATCGAAGTCGTTAGTATTAAATAGTAGCTGATTGAAAATTGTAATTTGCAAAAAAAAAGAATAATTTATGAAACAGTATTTGTGCATTTTTGGTTTAGCGGTTTTACTTACCGGACTTTTTACCACGTGTAAACCCGATACGCTAACCGCATTGCAAGATAATGAGGTTGCTGTCATGGATAAGTATGTTAAGGATCATAACCTTGCGGATTTCAAAGATGCTTCAGGAATTTACTTCAAGGACAGCATAAAAGGAACCGGCGATACAATTAAATCGGGATATCTGGTCAAGATTTACTATAAAATTACGCTGATTAATGGAACTGTTATATTTACTTCGGCTGATAAATATGGGCACAACTACGAGGAGCATGACTTTTTTGTGGATGTAAGTAATACGGTAGTCAATCAAAGCTATATACAACAAATTGCGGGTTTGCATAAAGGGATGAAAAAAATGCAGGTTGGTGGAATAGCCTTTATGGTCATTCCTTCACAATTGGCATTTAAAGCAGTTGATAACACGGCCGCCATGGGAGTTCCCAGGTTCTCAACTTTACTTGCAACGATTTATGCTAAAAAAGCCTACACTCCCGAGCAACAGAAAGAACAGCAACAACAGTAATAGGAGTAGACGATATCCAGAAAGTTCCCGTGACAAATGAAAAGTTTGTTGCGGGATTTTTTTTGATTGACATACCACACTGTTCCCATTTCCTTTTTACTTTTGCCATTCTATGAGCAAATCTGAAATACTTAAGAAACTTCTGCCCGGATTCATTCCCTTGTTCGTTTTTATTGCCATCGACGAAATTTGGGGAACCCGCGCCGGACTGGTTGCCGCATTGGTGATTGGTTTTTCAGAATTAGGCTGGATATGGTTCAGGGAAAGACGTTTCGATAGCTTTGTATTAGTTGATACCGGTTTGCTTTTCGTGTTGGGTTCTGTTTCAATCTTTCTTGATAATGATATATTCTTTAAGCTGAAACCGGGGTTGGTCGAACTCATACTTTGCGGAGTCCTGGCAGTTTCGGCATTTTCTGGCTTGAATATTGTCGGTCTGATGACGCAGCGGTATATAAAAGACATGGAACTGAACGATCAGCAGATGAGACAGATGAGAAAGACGCTGCAAATGATGTTCTTTGTTTTCCTGTTCCATACTATTCTGGTTTTTTATTCGGCATTTTATATGTCAAAGGAAGCATGGGCCTTCATCAGCGGCGGATTGTTCTATATTCTGTTTGGACTGGTTTTCGCCTACGAATTCATAAAACAGAAACTTAAGCAACGAAAAACGCTCAGAATTACTGATGAAGAAGAATGGCTGCCCATCGTGAATGAAAACGGAGAAATCATTGGGAAAGCCCCTCGTTCGGTTTGCCACGGTGGTCAAAAATTACTTCACCCGGTTGTTCATTTACATGTTTTAAACAATCAGAAAAACATTTATTTACAGAAACGTCCGCTGAATAAACTGGTTCAGCCAGGGAAATGGGATACTGCAGTGGGTGGGCATATCTCAGCCGGAGAAACACTTGAAACTGCCCTGAAACGGGAAGCCTGGGAAGAAATCGGCCTTCAGAATTTTTCTGCCAGGCTGGTGAAAACCTATCGATGGGACAGCGAGATCGAATCGGAGTTGGTTTATGTTTTTGTAAGCCACGACTTCAAAAGCATCCAGCTTCATTCCGAAGAAGTGGAAGAAGGGCAATTCTGGACTCCCAAACAAATTCAGGCACATATTGGAGGTGGAATTTTTACCCCAAATTTCGAGTTTGAATACCAGATGCTCATAAAGAGTCTGGTTTAGAGTGTTTTGTGAGTTCCGTCACAATAGGGCGGGTTTAGGGTTTGTTTGCACTGGCAAAGCCATGCGTCCCTTTTTTCGGCGACTTTAAAAAGCACCGGCATAAATTTTGTCCCCTGGTGTGTCCCATCACAAAATGGCTGGTTCGAACTTTTCCCACAGGCACACCAGGCAACTGGTCCTGGTTCAAGTGTTACAAGCGCTGGCATTTTTGCGGCAATGTTTGGTCTTTCCATTTTGATAGATTTGAATTAATGTATAAAGTTTTTTCGTATCCCAATTTTCTTTTTTCTGAGTATTTCCACACTCACTTCAGGATAGATTCATGTATTGGAAAATGCGCTGATAAAAGAATTTTCGGTTCATAGGAATTATTTTTATAAATTTGATTTCATTTATCAGTAGAACAAACCTAAATAGAAATAGTTAATTAACATGCGAAAAAATATTGGAGGAAAATGGTTTTTCTGTTGTTTTCTTTACCTGATTCTTGCAAGTCAGGTTGTTGAAGCAAAGAAACATGTTTTATATGTTGGAAGTTATACCAAAGGAGTTGAGAATGGTCTTTTTGTGTATTTGTTCAATGATTCGAACGGAAAATTATCGAATCTAAAAATGCCGG
The DNA here is from genome assembly GCA_025355875.1 of Prolixibacteraceae bacterium. Lineage (GTDB taxonomy): Bacteria > Bacteroidota > Bacteroidia > Bacteroidales > Prolixibacteraceae > Aquipluma. Next base: position 10,639 of record JANXYV010000002.1, read on the forward strand.
TTGTTTCAGAAAATCCTTCCTTTCTGGCTATCTCGAAAGATAAAAATTTCCTGTATGCGGTCAGTGAGGTGCACACTCCGGAAAAAAACAATAGTGGATCTGTTTCTTCATACCGTGTTGATAGAAGCGGGCAGTTGAATTTGATTAATCAGGTACTGACCAATGGTGCTGACCCTTGCTATGTTGCATTGTCGCCCGACGGTAAAAAAATGGTGGTTTCAAATTATTCAAGCGGAACCTTATCGTTTTTTAATGTACTGCCCGATGGAAGTATCTCCGAAATGATCCAACGCATCCAGCATGAAGGTAGTGGCCCGTTTCCAGGCAGGCAGACCGGGGCACATGCTCACTCTGCCCGTTTCGATCCTATTGGGAAATTACTGTATGCCGCTGATTTGGGAACCGACGAATTTAATGTATACAACGATGTTAAGGGAGATGCTCCCATTACCCCGGCTTCGCAACCTTTTGTTAAACTTCCGCCCGGATCGGGACCCCGGCATTTCGATTTTTCGGAGGATGGTAATTACATCTACCTGATCAACGAACTGAATTCAACCATTTCCGTTTTGATGCGGTATGGAAATGTCTGGAAGTCGATTCAGACGATCAAAACGTTGCCCAAAGAATACAAAGGAGAAAACTGGTGTGCCGATATCCATTTGTCGGCCGATGGCCGGTTTTTGTATGGATCGAATCGGGGTCATAACAGTATTTCAGTATTCAAACGGGATAAATTAAGCGGTAAGTTGGAAATGGTTCAAACTGCTTCCGTTGAAGGCAATTGGCCCCGAAATTTTACGATCGATCCAAGCGGCCAGTTCTTGCTGGCAGCTAACGAGAAAAGCAATGATATCACCGTTTTTAGAGTCGATGAAATGACTGGAATACTGAAATATACTGGCATTAAATTTTCCAGCCAATCACCGGTTTGTTTGCAGTTTTTGAGATAAAACATGTTTTTAGAGCCGCGATTCATCGCATCTCTACCCGCGAATCAACCTGACAAATTCTTCCCTCGTGGCCACCCGTTCGAAAGCTCCGGTGAAATCTGAGGTAGTTGTTATTGAATGTTGCTTTTGTACACCGCGCATTTGCATGCAGAGGTGTTGTGCCTCAATAACCACGGCAACTCCAAGCGGATTAAGCGTTTTTTGGATACATTCTTTGATTTGCGTGGTCAGTCGTTCCTGAACCTGAAGACGTCGGGCATACGCATCCACCACACGCGCAATTTTGCTCAATCCGGTGATGTATCCATTTGGAATATAGCCAATGTGTGCCTTTCCAATAAAAGGCAGGATGTGGTGTTCGCAAAGAGAATAGATTTCAATGTCCTTCACAATGACCATCTGCCGGTAATCTTCTTTGAACATGGCCGAACGAAGAATTTCTTCCGGATCCTGTTCGTAACCCTGAAGCAAAAACTGCATTGATTTGGCCACCCGCAAGGGGGTTTGTACCAGACCTTCGCGATCGGCATCTCCGACCAGCAAGCTAAGCGCCTTTTGATAGCATTCAGCTAGTTTTTCGGTAGTTTCAGGATCATATTTTTCAACTTTTCGGTAATTCCCGTCTTTTCCATTCAAAGAATATTCCATAGTGGCTCCTTTCTTGGCAAAATAAATTGACTTCGTGCAAAGGTAGTAAGTTAAGTTTTAATTGAGTCCATTAAATGTTGTTTTATCCTCAATAGGAAGGCAGGCAGCGACCTTTGACCGGACTGTTTTTTGATTGACCGATTTCTTTATTTACATTTGCACGCGCTATCTGATTTTAATAGAAAGAAAAGGCCTGAATGGTAAGAATAAGTCTTTCAGTATGTTGAATCGGAGAATTTTCAGATGTGAAAAAAAGTTAATTTTTTTGAAGATTTTAAACAATAATAGCTGCAAAACAAAGTTAGTATTGATGAAAACAATGTCTCAGAAAATTAACCATCGTTAATTGATTGTATTTATGATTGTAGTTACCGGAGCAGCTGGTTTTATAGGTAGTTATCTAGTCGGGAAGCTAAACAGGGAAGGTTTTAAGGACATTGTTTTAGTCGACAAATACGACGATCCCCTCAAGTTTCAGAATTACCAGACCAAAACGTACACAGAAATGGTCGATCGGGACAGTTTCTTCGATTGGCTGGAGGCCAATGAGCAATTTGTACAAATGATTATCCATTTGGGTGCACGAACCGACACCGTTGGTCAGGAACCTGAAATATATCAGCAACTCAATCTCAAATACTCACAGAAAATCTGGAATGCCTGCATTCAGTATGGCTTGCCACTCGTATATGCCTCTTCGGCCTCCACTTATGGGGATGGTAAACTTGGATTTGATGACGACCATTCTTTGATTCCTGAATTACAACCTTTGAATTTATATGCGCAATCGAAACACGATTTTGATTGCTGGGCATTGGAGCAAATCGAAAAGCCATTTTTTTGGGCCGGATTGAAATTTTTCAATGTATTTGGTCCTAACGAATACCATAAGGACCGCATGGCATCGGTAATTTTCCAGGCATTCAACACCATTGCTGAAACCGGAAAAATGGAACTTTTCCGCTCGCATCGGCCTGATTTCAAAGATGGCGAGCAAGCCCGCGATTTTATTTCTGTTGAAGATATCGCAAAGGTTATCTTGTTTTTTATGAATCATCGAAAAGATTCCGGGGTTTACAATGTTGGAACCGGTGAAGCACGTACCTACCTGAGTTTGACGAAAGCAGTTTTTAAATCAATGAATAAACCTGAAAAAATAGGATTCGTTAATACTCCCGAAGATTTATTAGGCAAGTACCAGTATTATACCTGTGCCAATATCCGGAAATTGAAAAGTATCGGTTACGACACTCCATTCTTAAGTCTCGAAGAGGGTATTGATGACTATGTAAAGAATTACCTGATTCCAGACAACAGATATTAAAACTGTCCACAATTTAAAGGCTAATATCCAAAAACCAATTTTCAGCAGCTAATACTCAAAGACTTAATTTCCTCAACTTTAAACCTGGAACTCATCTGGTAAACACCCAGTTGTCAGTTTTCGAAAGTTGATTGTTGTAGAAATATCCTTCCAGATCAAAAGCCTTGATTTCCTCAGGATCAGTAATCTGATTCTGAATGATGAACCGGCACATTAATCCACGTGCTTTTTTTGCAAAAAACGATACCATTTGGTACTGCCCATCTTTATGTTCTTTGAAGGAAGGAGTAATGATGCGGGCTTCTAGTCTTTTTGGATCAATCGCGCTGAAATATTCGTTCGAGGCCAGATTAATCAGTTCTTTTTGACCAGTTTCAGTCAGTTCCTGGCTCAGTTTAGCGGTAATCTTTGACTTCCAGAATTCATAAAGATTTTTCTTGCGGGCAATACCTATGTTGGTTCCCATTTCAAGACGATATGGTTGAATCAGATCAAGCGGTTTCAGTAATCCGTATAATCCGGAAAGAATCCGCAAATGTTTCTGAGCAGTCTCAAATTCAGTGTCAGAAAAGGTTTCAGCCTTCAAGCCCTGATATACATCGCCGTTAAACATTAAGACTGCCTGCCACGAATTTTCAGAAGCGAACGGTAGATTCCATTCCTGAAAACGATGGTAATTTAATTCAGCCAACTTGGGCGATATGTCCATCAGTTTGGCTAATTGTGCCGGTTTTTTCTTTTTCATGACTGACACTATTTTCGTGGCATCCGGCAGAAAATCAGCAGAGGTAAAGTTTTCAAGCAGAATTGGAGCTTTTTCGTAGAGTGTTTTGGCAGGTGAAATTACCAGGATCATAATACTGTTTATTTGATTTTACTCTTTAAAACAAATCTTCAGATCCGAAGTTCAGATATTTCTATTATTTAGCTTGATTAACAAGTTCAGTATCCAAATTCAGGAATTGGCCGTATCGTTTTGCGGCTGTTTCGATTTGGATCTGCTCTTTTGGAGTAACTTGCCGAAAATATTCAGGAACAACCAGAACTTTATCTTTTTTTAGCTGTCGTTTCCAAATTCCGACAACTTTCCCATTGACCACTATGATTGGTCGGAACAACCCATTTTCTGAAATTGCTTTTTTGTTGTTAACTGACTCAAGTGAATCAGTGCGGTCACGGTAGCTGATAATAAATTCGTCGTATGCGGGAACTAAATAAGCTGCAGTATTTTTAGCTGGCGAAGTCGGATTAGCTGGTGAAACCCAGTATGTATGCTCATCGGCTTTAACTGAAATAAAATCTGATTTGACCATTTCCAGTCCATTTTTTACATCTTTCACTGGAAGTCCAGACCACCAGATGAAATCCTGAATTGTTGCCGGACCATGACTTGCAAAATATAGCCTTATAAGTTCATGCAATGACTCATCCCGACTTATTGAACCGGTTTTTGGCACCCACTCATCGAGTAAAGTGTAGGTTTGTTTATTACCATTTGGCTTTCCACTGCATACAAGCCCGTCCAATTCGGCAGTCAACATCAAATGAGATGCACGTTGACCTTCAGTAGAAATCCCTGCATTCTGAAGCTGCAGCATTATTTCTTCACGAGTCAGATGTTTTCCTCCTACCAGTAGTTTTTCAATAACCGATTGGCATTTCATGATGGTCGACTGGCTGATTTCCAGATGCCGGTGTCTTGAGCGAAGCAGTCGTTTAATATGGGGCGCTGTTAAGCCAAGTATCCAATAAATATCTGTCGATGATACAATGTGCCAGGTTGGCCTTAATAAATGAGTCCGGATGATTTCTCCTTTCTGGAATGCCTCAGTTACCTTTTCGTCAGTGATATCTGGTAAACGGGCTCCAATAGCCCATTTGCACATACTATAATCTTGAGCCTGCATAGCACCCATCCAATGAACCAAATCCTGCACCTTGCGAAATTTAGGTGCTGCGATTTGCTGATTATGCAACCGTATGGCTGAGATTTCTTCCGATGTCATTTGTTTTACAATCAGTTGATTGGATTAATTTTGTTAGTTTTAACCTGAACAAAGTATGACCCGTTTCTGAAACTGATGAAATCGATGTCAGGGATGGAAGTTTTTTTGATCAGCTTTGATGGTGAAAATGATTTATTTTTCCTCTTTCCCTTTCTTTTTCCTGATTTCTATCCAAAACATTTATTGTTGAAAAATTTAACTGGTTCGTCACAGTTTTCACCCTCCACAGTCCAGGTATTGCCCGATTGAAGGAGATCGTCCATGCAGGTGATTTTGCGTTTTGCCTGAACGGTTTCAATCTGTTTCTTCATTTCCTGATCGTAAACAGGGGCTTCCACACTGCGGATAACACCCATGGCCACAGGAAATTCTGGCAGTGCCATATTGATCAGGGCAACCTGTAATCCGAGGTTATCTTCTTTAGGTTCGTGAACCAGGATATCTTCACGGGTAATGCCGTTTTCGCCGATCTTAACCACTTTGAGTTTTCCCTTTTCCAGAATCAAGCCTTTGTCCTCTTGCTCACCAAAAATCATGGGCTGGCCGCTCTTCAGAAACAATTGGCGTTCGGCACGGAATTTTGGGTCTGAAATATGTTCGTGTATGCCGTCATTAAAAATAACGCAGTTTTGCAAAACTTCAACTACCGAAGTTCCTTTGTGTTGAGCAGCATCGGCCAATACTTCCTGGGTGTGTTTGATGTTGTTGTCAATTGCCCGGGCAAAGAAAGTACCGCGTGAACCTAAAACCAGTTGCCCCGGAACAAACGAATCTTCAATGGTTCCAAAAGGTGAGGTTTTGGTAACCATTCCACGATCAGTCGTCGGAGAATACTGGCCTTTGGTCAATCCGTATATTTTGTTGTTGAAAAGAACCAGGTTCAGGTCAATATTCCTTCGAACCAGATGAATAAAATGGTTTCCACCAATGGCCAGCGAATCACCGTCGCCCGTCATCACCCAAACAGTCAGCGCCGGATTGGCTGATTTAACTCCTGAAGCAATTGCAGCGGCCCGTCCATGAATGGTATGGAATCCGTAGGTGCTCATATAATATGGAAACCTTGATGAGCAACCGATTCCGGAGATTACAGCGAAATCTTTATGTGCGATGTCCATGTCGGCCATGGTTTTCTGAACTGCATTCATGATGGCATAATCGCCACAACCCGGGCACCAGCGCACTTCAGCAGTGCTTTTAAAATCTTTGGCTGTATAATTGAATTTAGTCATGATTAAGCCTCCATTATTTTTTCAAAGTTTTCAACTAATTCGTTTACTGAGAAAGGAAGTCCTTTCATCTTATTGACTTGGTGGTAATTAAATCCGGGCAATTTGTCGCGCAAATAGCTGGCAAATTGTCCCAGGTTCAATTCGCAAACCACAATTTTCTTGAACTTGCTGAAAACTTCTGCTGTATTTTTTGGTAAGGGTTTTATATAGTTAAAATGAGCCAGACTGACCTTCTTTCCTGCGTCCTGCATGGATTGAACCGAGCTGATCATGTGCCCATAGGTTCCACCCCAGCCAACAACCAGTAAATCTCCTTCTGAATCACCTGTCACTTCAAGTTCAGGGAACATTTCAACCACCTTTTCGACTTTGGCAGCTCTCATTTCACTGTTTCGCTGGTGATTTTCAGGATCCTGGTTTACACCTCCCGCATTATTTTTTTCCAGCCCGCCGATGCGGTGCTCAAAACCTTCCATGCCAGGAATGGCCCATTCTCTGGCAAGAGTTTCCGGATTCCGGTTATATGGTAAATAAGTTTCCGGATTTTTTGCCTTTCTCGGAGTGATGGATGGAAGTTCGCTCATCGATGGAACCCTCCATGGTTCGCTTCCGTTCCCCAGGAAACCGTCGGTTAAAAGTACTACAGGAACCATCCGTTCAAGGGCAATTTTTGCAGCAAGAAAAGCGTAGTAAAAACAGTCGGAAGGTGTGCTGGCAGCCAATACTACGACAGGACTTTCACCATTTCTTCCGTAAAGTGTTTGCAATAAATCAGATTGTTCGGTTTTTGTTGGTAATCCGGTTGACGGGCCGCCACGTTGAACATTGACCACAACGATCGGTAATTCGGCCATTACCGATAGACCGAGCGCTTCAGATTTCAGCGCAAACCCTGGACCTGAAGTGGATGTAACAGCCAGATGTCCTGCAAATGCAGCACCAATGGTAGTACAGATACCAGCAATTTCATCTTCAGCCTGAAACGATTTTACTCCCAGGTCCTTCCGTTCAGCCAGAGCCTGTAAAACTTCGGTAGCCGGGGTAATAGGGTAGGAGCCAATAAACAGTTCCAATCCGGCTTTTTCGGCTGCTGCAATGAATCCCCATGCGGTTGCATTGTTGCCGTTTATATTGCGGTAGATCCCTTTTTCAATTGGTGCGGGATGAACAATGTACTGAGGGGTCATGTGCTGAAGATTCATGCCGTAGTTGTACCCGGAGTGCAGAACTGCCAGGTTCGCTTCAGCAACTAAGGGACTTTTTTTGCCGAATTTTTTCTGAATAAATCCTTCAATATAATCCAGTGGACGATCGAACATCCAGCAGATTAATCCCAGGGCGAACATATTTTTACAACGCAAAATACTCTTGTTGTCGAGTTCAAGATCTTTCAGACTTTCTTTGGTGAGGCTGGTAATCGGAACCGGAATCAATGAATAATCGTTAAGTTTTAATTCTGTAAACGGATCGTCCGTTTTATATTGGGCTTTCTCTAAATTCTTACCGCTAAACGAATCAACATCGAAAATGATCGATGCCCCCGGATTTAAAAATGCTGCATTAGCCTTTAGCGCAGCAGGATTCATTGCTACCAGCACATGCGCCAAATCACCCGGTGTGGTAATTTTATTTTTTCCAAATTGAACCTGAAATCCGGATACTCCGGCTACCGTTCCCTGAGGGGCCCTGATTTCGGATGGGTAATCTGGAAAAGTTGAAATATCATTTCCAAATAGCGCAGAAGTGTCAGAAAACAGTGTTCCGGTCAATTGCATCCCATCGCCCGAATCTCCGGAAAACCGAATGGCAACTTCTTCTAGTTCAATTACTTTTGTGTTTTTCATTTATTGTATTGTATTAATAAACGTCATTTTTTTAACGCAGCAAAAATAACCATATTTTGACAAGGCAAACGGAATTACTTCAATTATTTAAGTTGACATTTGTTGTAGGAGAAAAGCGAATTTTTCAAGAAATCCGGATTGAAACAACTTCCGGGTTTGCCTTGTTTCTTATCTTTGCTGATGAATATTAAATAAATTCAATAAAATGGCATTAATAAAAACACTTTTAGGAATAACTCCGGAATTTGGCAAAGATTGCTTTTTAGCCGAAACTGCCGTCATCATTGGCGATGTTGTAACAGGCGATGGTTGCAGTATCTGGTACGGTGCTGTGTTACGAGGCGATGTTCATTATATACGGATCGGAAACAATACCAATGTTCAGGATAATGCGATAATCCATGCTACTTATCAGAAATCGCCGACCAATATCGGGAATAACGTGACCATTGCTCATGGGGCGATTGTTCACGGCTGCACCATTCACGACAATGTCATGATTGGTATGAATGCGGTGGTACTCGATGAAGCAATTATTGAAAGCAACAGTATTGTGGCTGCCGGATCGGTTGTAAGCAAAGGCACACGGGTTGAAAGTGGAACAGTTTACGGAGGTATTCCGGCAAAAAAAATCAAAGATATCAGTCCTGAATTACTTGAAGGACAAATCAAACGGATCGCAGCAGCTTATGGGATGTATTCGGGATGGTACAAAGAAGTTTAAATTTCAAGTTCAGTTTTGGAATATGTTTTGGTAAGTTGGGGAATGTACTTGATTCAGTGAAAGTGTTCTCTTTTATTTTATGGTTATTGAAATAAGTTTATTAGTTTTATAAATCTAAATGAAAGAGCATATTACCTAAAATAAATCTTTATAAATTAAGCAATGAACTCAAAAATTTCAGTGTTACTCGTAGTTTTCTTATTCCAGTTTGGCATGACAAATGCTCAGGAAAAAAGTAAAAAACAGATCAAGGAAGAAAAAAAGATGGCCCTTCAAAAAGAAGTTGAGATGCTGGTCAATTCGAAAGAGTTTATTTTTATTGGGCAAACGGCCTTTCCTGCCGGATATCGCTCGGTCAACCTGTCAAGCAATTCAAACTACGTCAAGTTTCATCCTGACAATATTGAGAGTTACATGCCCTATTTTGGACGTACATACAATATAGGAGCTGCTGGCAATGACCCGGGTTTGAAGTTTGAAGGGAAGCCCACCGAATATACAGTAGAAACCGGCAAGAAGAACCATACCATTAAGGCTGTTGTGAAGGGGCCAACCGATAACTATACGATTTACATAACCGTAAGTTTCGATTCAAGTGCTTCTTTGTCAATCACAAGCAATAATCGTAGTTCTATTTCCTATAATGGGCAGATTTATCCGCCAGCACAGCCTGAGGAAACAAAGTAGTTTACAGGTTATCGGTCCGGTTTGATTTATACAACATCAGAATGTAGGCATATAATTCTATTGGCTGGTAAATTTCGCCAAAATGAATTCCGGATATTCTTCAGAGAGAATTTACATCATAAATGAGTCCCCCACCGTTTTCAACGGAACAACAAAAAGAATAACTTAGGTGCATAAACCCGCGATCTGGCAGAGTCCGTGCATACCATGGTGATTTATATACACTATTACTGAGTTTGGGCCGGGGATTTTGTTGAAATTT
>JANXYV010000006.1 GCA_025355875.1 Prolixibacteraceae bacterium
CATTAAGCGTTCCGTATTGCGATACTTTGATTTTTGTTTTTGCTATTTTATTTCTGTTCACTTTCCTTTCTCAGACACTTTATTTCAACCCATTATTTTTGATTTTTGGTTATCATTTTTATTACCTGACAACAGCAACCAGCTCTTCGGGATATATTAAAGCCCGCAGTCGCTAGTGCTGATTTGCAATCAGCACTTATTAGCTCTGGATTTAAAATCCAGTTTTACGGTTGAACGAGTAGAAGATTGTGTTTACAGTTTAGCCAGGGATTATGCAAGAGAAAATGGTTGGTTTAAATTGAACTGGTAGATATCGGATCGCAGATGCGCAACCTGAAGGTGAGGATTGCAAATCAGCACCAGCGTTCGTTATATTGCAGACTGAAGTACTGGAATACCCGCGTGTTAGATCTAAAAATTAGGTGTTTGTTTATATCAGAGCATTTTAGAAGTCATTAGTTTTCCTTTAAAATTTTGAATTAAAACTTTCATAAATACAAAAGATCACATAAATTTGTATCCAAATGAATACATTGGTAAATGTACATAATTGAAAAAACAGACGAATTTGATAAATGGCTTAGAAAACTAAAAGATTTAAGAGCCAAAGCCAAAATATTGTTTCGCATTCAAAAAGTTGAAATTGATGAACACTTTGGAGACTGCGAACCTGTTGGCAATGGGATTCGGGAATTAAAAATAGACTATGCAAAAGGATACAGAGTATATTTTAAAGAATCTGATGGGAAAATCATTATTTTGCTTATAGGTGGTGATAAATCAACTCAGCAGAAAGACATAGAAAAGGCAAATGAGATTTTAAAACGAATTAAAAAGTAGAGACATGGAAACATCAAAATTTGATATAGCAGACTATTTAGATAGTAACGAAATGATTGCAGAATATCTTAATGCTGTTTTAGCAGAAGGAAATGATTCCGACGTAATTACAGCAATCGGACATATTGCAAAATCAATTGGAATGACAAAAATTGCTCAAGAAACAGGACTCAGCAGACCAAGTTTATACAAAGCTTTATCTGATGGGGCTAAACCTCAATTTGAGACAATTATGAAAGTATTGAGAGCAATCGGCGGACAAATACAAATAAATCCAGATAGCTTAAGGAAAAACGCACCCCACTCTTCGGGATATACTAAAGCCGGCAGTCGTTCGTGCTGATTTGCAATCAGCACTTATTAGCTCTGGATTTAAAATCCAGTTTTACGGTTGAACGAGTAGAAGATTGTGTTTACAGTTTAGCCAGGGATTATGCAAGAGAAAATGGTTGGTTGAAATTGAACTGGTAGATATCGGATCGCAGATGCGCAACCTGAAGGTGGGGATTGCAAATCAGCACCAGCGTTCTCACTTTTTTTGACATATCCCGGCAGTGGCAGCAGTGGTTTTCGGTGTGCATCTTTTTGCTCAGTCGCGGTTTACCGGGATTGACAGGAAATTAAAATTCTTTCAGCTTTGGATTTTCTTTAAAGAATTGTTGTTGGTGTTCTTCCATTTGCCGCATCTGATCCTCAAAGATTTTCAACATTTCATCCATTGAGCCATTTTGGAATCCATGAAGTTTTTGATGAGGAGACTTTGCCGAAAGGCTGTCGTTCGGTGTTAACCCGAAATCTTTATAAAAATCATCCGGATTTTTGAAATTCATCGCCAGTGAATCGTTGTTGAATTCAACCCCGGGAAAATTAGAATTTGGTCCGAATCTTTTTAAAAGTACTGAATCCTGCTTCGCGCCAAACAGGTTAAAGAACGGATCAGATCCTCCAAAGAATGAACCGCCAGGGAAAGCGCTGTCAGGAAAGTTCCCGAAATGGCCTCCGAAAAGTTGTTGAAAGTTTTCAGGAGAAATAGATTTCATTAAAGTGCTGTCTCCCGACCAGCTGTAGCTGTAAACTGAGTCGAACCTGATCAGATTACCATGTTCATCATATTCGCGGTTTACTTTGATGTCTTCTTTCGGTACGATGGGTTTCTGATCATTTTTTTGTGCCTTTAGATTTAGGAAAAGGCACATGGCCACCGCCAAAAATGCAAAATGCCGCTTCATAACGATCTGTTTTAAAATCACGTACAAAATTAAACTCAAATCAGGATTTAGATTCTAAAAAAATCTTAAAACAATTTAAAATTTTCAAACTTGAGCTTGCTCCACCAAATGCATCAACTGCAATTTAACAGGTTTTTGACTTTTCAGAGTCAACTCAGTTGTAATTTAAGAAATTCGCTTATCTTTAATTTTTTCAACAACAGCCTGATGGAGAACAATATCTTTCATATAACATCTGATGAACACGACCGGATTGCAGAAATAGAGATGAGCGGTTTTTTGGCGCTTGAAAATGCACAAATAATTAAGGAAGAGTTGATTAGGATTACAGATTTGCTAGGTGACAGAGTTAAAATTACGATTTCAGCGCCCGAGGAAATGGATATCTCCTTTGTCCAGCTTCTGGTGGCTTTTATCAGGCGTTTAGATGAAGTCAATGTAAAATACCAATTGGAGTGGAATATTGATGAAGATCAAAAGTTCCTGCTTGAGCATGTTGGACTGGGGAACGAATTATTTATGAACAATTGATATGTCGAAACAAATTCTAATTGCCGACGATTCGGAAAGCATTCGCGAAGTGTTGGCATACAGCCTGAAGAATGCCGGATACGAGGTATTGATGGCTTGCGATGGAGTCGATGCCTTGAAATATTTGGACGGTCGTACCGTCGATTTGTTGCTGACCGATTATCATATGCCCAATATGAATGGTCTGGAACTGATAGGCAAGGTCAGGAAGATTGAGAATTATAAGTTTATTCCGATTTTGGTCCTGACTACCGAAAATCAAAATAATTTAATGAAGGAAGCCAGGGATTCCGGGGCAACAGGCTGGTTAACAAAACCTTTCAATACTGAAAAATTATTACAGACTTTACGGAAAGTGATTCGTTGATTATCCGAACATTTTTTCGCAAATCATTCAATGGTGGCAATACTAAAATAGAATATAGTTCAAATTGGAAATCTTCGGGAATGAGATTCCAATGCTAATGTTCATTTATTCAGTTATTTAACATCGATATTTTCTCATGAATTCATTTGCTGAGAAATTTAAGGCAGAAGTAGGAGAGTACTGCGAACGGCTTGAGTCCGGGTTGTTACTTTTGGAACAGGATAAAGAAAATGATCAGGTCATTGACGAAATTTTCCGGATCATGCATTCCATGAAGGGTAGCGGCGGGATGTTTGGATTCGACCTGATCAGCGATGTCACGCATGATCTCGAATCTTTGTACGATCTTTTTCGGAACAAAAAGCATAAAATTGACTCGGAGGTTATTACTTTCACATTAAATTCAATTGACGGTTTACATCACTTGATGGTTCAGAAGCCTGAAGATGAACACCTTGCCAGAGCTGAAGAATTGAAATTGGCTACCCGTCAGCAAATTCTCCGTCTGACACAGGAGGAAATTACTCCTGAAAATCTGAAATCACCAGTACGAAGCTCTGCTTTGGAGCAGGTTTCAAATCCAGTCACATACTTTATTTCATTTATTCCTGATGAAGATATTCTTGCCAATGGAACGAATCCTCTTTACCTGATCGACGAACTTCATGCCTTGGGTGAATGCAATATCCGGGTTTCTTTCTCCCAGCTTCCGGCCCTGTCCGAAATCAATCCGGAGAAGTGTTATCTTTCCTGGAATCTGTTTATTGCCAGCACCGAGAATGTTGAAACCCTGCATGATGTTTTCATTTTTGTCACCAAACATGCACAGGTAACTATTGAAAAGGTTGCAACATTCAATGTGCTTCAAAATGAAGCAGTTTTATCGGATTTTCTGAACGCGAAATACAAAAATGAACAATGGATTTCCCTTGAACCTGAAGTACAGCCAGCCATAAAAACTGAAATTATTGACCCCGATGAAAATGAAGAAGCCGGGGTTTTACTTAAATCTGTGGCTGAGGTTTCCAAAAATTCAGTTTTTGCCCAAACGACGGTGGATTCCATCCGGGTAGATTCGCTGAAGATCGATCAGTATATGAATTTAGTCAGCGAACTAATCACTGCCCAATCGAGGCTGGAAATGATTTCAACGAAAATCAAGAATCCGGATCTGGAGCAAATATCCGAAGCCTTTGAAAAATTAAGTCGTCAGCTTCGCGACAATGCATTTTATATGAGTCTGATCCCTTTGCAGAGCATTGCGGTCCGGTTTAAAAGATTAGTTCATGACCTGTCGAAGTCTCTCGAAAAAGAGGTGGTCTTGGTTACCGATGGGATGGAAACAGAACTGGATAAAAACATCATAGAAAAGCTTATCGAACCCATTCTTCATATCATCCGAAACTCTTTGGACCACGGCATCGAGAGCAAAAGCGCCAGATTGGCTGGTCAAAAGGATCCGGTTGGGACCATCTCGATCAAGGCTTCGACCATTGGAAGTTATGTTCAGATTGTGATTGAAGACGATGGGGCAGGCCTTGACCTAAACAAAATCAAGGAAAAAGCCATATCAAAGGGAATTTTTCCTGATCTGGCTTCAATGACACAGGAAGAAATTTTCCACCTGATTTTTGAGCCCGGCTTTTCAACTTCCGAATTGATTACCGATGTTTCGGGGCGCGGTGTAGGAATGGATGTGGTAAAGCGGAGGGTACAGGAAATGAGAGGTTCAATTGAAATCAGTACCGAAAAGAACCGGTTTACCAGGTTTACGATTAAATTGCCTCTTTCATTGTCGATTATCGACGGATTATTAACTTCGGTCGGCGAAAGCTATTATGTCATTCCTTCGTCGGTCATTAAGAAAATTTATACCATAAAGCGTGAATTGTTAAAAACTGAATTCAGACAAGTGGTTGAACTGGAAGGGATTCAATTCCCATACATCAATCTGCATCAGGAATTTGAAAACGGGAACCATCTACCTGAGGAACAATTTGTAGTGGTTGTTGCATTTGATAACCAGTCATTCGGATTGGTTGTAGATACAGTAATCCGCGAATACCAGGCTGTGATCAAACCCTTGGGAAGGCAGTTAAAGGGACAGGATGTGTTTTCAGGAGCCAGTATTTTGGGGACTGGTCAATTGGCACTGGTGATTGATACCAACAAAATGATTCAAAAATATTCGTAACCATGGCAGCAGAAATCATACAAGGATTAAACTCCTATTTTACATTCAGGCTGGGTAGTGAGTTGTTTGCTGTAAATATCGGCCACGTAACCAAAATTTTGGGCTTATCTGAAATTACCCGTGTGCCAAATTCACCAAAATATTTCAGAGGGATTATTAACCTTTTTGGCGATGTTTTGCCCGTATTTGATGGTCGCCTGAAATTTGGTTTTCCTGAAGTTGAAAGCACCCGGAATACCTGTATTCTGGTTTTTGTTTTTGAATTGGATGGCCAGGTGGTGAGCTCCGGTATTATTGTCGATTCGGTTGAAAAGGTCCTTATTTTTGAATCTGATCAGATTCGTCCGGCACCTACTGTTGGTAAAGGTTTTAATAATGAATACATCCATGGAATAACCACATACAAAGATGAATTTGTCATCATTTTAAATCTGGAGAAGATTTTTTCGGAAGAAGAAATCAGTTTAATTAAATCGGTAGAATAATCAACATAAAAAATCAAGCTATGAGATTCGTCGACATGAAAATACGAACCAAACTGATCGGTGCTTTCAGTATTCTAATCCTTGCCGGGTTATTAATTTCAGCTTATTCAGTTGTGAACCTGTTGTACTTTAAGAAAGGGATGACCACTTTTTCGGAAGAGTTTGTCCCTGAACTGGATCTCGCAACAAGATTTAGTAATAAGGCGCAAAGTACGGCATCTGATATGCAAGGGTATTATCTGACCTACAAACCTGAATATTATAAATCAGCAAGATTCGAACTCGACACTTTGAAATCCATTCTGGCCGAAGGGGAACAATTGCTCGAAAGGTCAAAAAGCCTCACAAAACTGGAACAAAACCTTAGCGAATCAAGCATTCTGATTGCTCATTACGAGCAAATTATGGTGATGGCATTTAAAACGATTCAGGATATTAATTTCATTCAGGTCAAATCAAAGCGTTTGCCTATGGCCGGTGTTGATAATCTGAAAACGAAGAAAAAGATTAAAAGAAATACGGCCAGGACTGAAGAAAAAATCATTCCGGATGATCAACTTGTCCTTATTCAGATTGCTGAAAAGAAGGCCAAAATTCAGGAATTGCAAAAGAGCGATATCCTAATCTCCGGAAAACTCCAGCGAAATTCGTCCATCCTGCGGACTGCGGCTTTGGCTCATACCAATGAGGTCGCCTCAAGTTTTACCAATTCAATCAACCTCTCGGTTGCGATACAGCTCCTTGTCGGACTCATTTTGCTAGGATTTTCTGTTTTTGTTAGTTTCTTCATTTCAGGAAAGATTACCGAACCACTTATGAAGGGAATTCAATTTGCACAGAAGATGGCAAAAGGCGATTTGACGGCAGAAATTCAGGTAAACCAGAAAGATGAAATCGGAATTCTGGCACACAACCTTCAAGAAATGAACAATCGGATCAGAGAAATAATTTCGTATGTGGCAACTACTTCTGAAAGCTTGTTTGCAGCAAGCCTTGAGCTGAGTTCAAGTTCACAACTGGTTTCGCAGGGAGCTTCTGAGCAGGCTTCTTCAGCGGAGGAAGTCTCGGCGGCAATCGAAGAAATGGCGGCCAATATCCAGCAAAACAAAGAGAATGCAAAACAAACCGAAGTTATCGCCGTGAAAGCCGAAAAAGATATTTATGCCGGAAGTGGAAGGGTTATTCAAACGGTGGATGCCATGCGGGAAATTGCCAACAAAATATCTATCATTGGCGATATCGCCTTTCAAACCAACATTCTGGCCCTGAACGCTGCTGTTGAGGCTGCCCGGGCCGGGGAACACGGCCGTGGATTCGGAGTGGTGGCATCCGAAGTCGGCAAACTGGCCGACCGAAGCAAACTGGCTGCAACGGAAATCGATAACCTGACTAAATCGAGCATGCTGAATGCTGAAGAGGCCGGAAAACTGATGAAAGACATTGTTCCGGATATTCAGAAAACTTCGCAGCTGATTCAGGAAATATCGTCGGCAAATTATGAGCAAAGTTCTGGTGCTGAACAAATTAATCTGGCAATCCAGCAACTCAACATGATCACCCAGCAAAATGCAGCGACTTCCGAAGAATTGTCAACCAATGCGGTGGAGTTGTCGGCTCAGGCAGAACAACTTCAGGAGATTATTTCATTTTTCAGGATTAGCAATGTTGAACCGCAAGCACGAAAGGCTAAAGCGAAGATGAACAGCAGTCAAAAACATTCCACTTCCACCACTGAACCAGAATCTGAAGTGAAACGGGGAATTGTAATTGATCTGGGTGGTCCCGATAATTTGGATGAAGAATTTGAACGCTTTTAGTAAATTTATTTTCAGCATTAACCCATTATCTGACAGCGTTGAATTCAGAATTTGTTCAAATATCAGACGAGCTTTTCCTTCAGATAGGAAAAATGATCACCCAAAGGTATGGGATTAAAATGAGTCCGGATAAGAAGATCATGTTTCAGGCGCGGCTTCAACGGCGGCTCCGTGAACTGGGAATAAACTCATTTGATATGTATGCTGAAAAATTGCTTGGTGAACATAGTGAATCACCCGAACTGGCTATTTTGGTTGATTATATCTCAACCAATAAAACAGATTTTTTTCGCGAAAAGGAACATTTCAACTTTCTTTCGACTCAACTGGTTCCTGAATTTTTGGGTCGGGCGTCAAAACTGGGATTTCAGCGGTTAAATATATGGAGTGCAGGGTGTTCCAGCGGACAGGAACCTTATTCGATTGCTATTACCCTGGAAGAATTTATGCGCTTAAAAGGCATCAGCTTCGATTATTCAATTGTTGCCACCGATATTTCAGGACGGATGCTGAAAGCACTGAGGGAAGCCATCTATCCGATGGCGCAGATCGAAGAGGTGTCTCTGGATGTTAAGCATCGCTATTTTTTGAAGAGTAAAAATGTGCATGAGCCGAAAGTCAGGGTGATCAAAGAAGTAAGAGATCATGTGCAACTGGCTTACTTAAACCTGATGGACAATTCTTATACTTTTAATACAAAATTTGATGTTGTTTTCCTTCGAAATACCTTGATCTATTTCAACTCTGAAACACAGCGCAGAGTTTTAGTGAAAGTTCTTGAAAACATGAATGCCGGGGCTTATTTAATTATCGGACATTCTGAATCGCTTATCAATATGGAATTGCCCATAAAAACAATTGCTCCAAGTGTTTATATCAAAACAAATACCATTTAGTGATGAATACAGAAAATGAACTTCGAAACGAATTGAAGAGTTGCCTGGAGCAGATTTCAATGCTCAAAATCGAAAATGATGATTTGGCCAAAAGCCTTTCCAAAGTCAATGAAAAACTTCACGATTCGGAACAGCTGAAAGGTCATTTTATCAGCAATATCACGAATGAGATCGTAAATCCGTTTACAAGCGTACTGGCTCTTGCTCAAAATATCAAACAACTGAAAGAAGGCGACATGGTACAGGCCCACCGGATGGCCGATCTGATTTTTATTGAAGCTTTCCATCTTGATTTTCAATTGAAAAATATTTTTGCCGCAGCTCTGATCGAAGCTGGCAAAGAGGATTTGAAGAGGACTTCGTTTCGGCCCGATGAAATGTGCGATCAAATCGTCCGATATTTTGAAGCACTTATGAGTAAGAAGAACATTCATCTTGTGGTCAGCTACATTAACAATGAGTTGCCTGGCACAGCAATTTCATTGATTTCAGATAGGGACAAAATTGAGCTGATCCTGAAAAACCTGATCAGTAATTCAATCAAGTACAGTCCGGATCATGCGGTTATTGAACTCAAATTTATCCTGGGACAAGGACATCTTGCCATCGAGGTTTCTGATCATGGTAAAGGAATCCTTACCGCCGACCGCAAAATTATTTTCGACCGGTTTAAACAACTTGATGAAAAAATCAATTCGATCAACACAGGTCATGGACTTGGGTTATCGATAGTACAGTCATACACTGAAATGTTGGGGGGTAAAGTTAGCCTCAATGATAATCCGGATGGAGGTTTGCAGATTACAGTTTCCATTCCTGAAAGCCTTGAAGCTGATGATTGGGACGATCTGGAAGGCTTTTTACTTGATTCTGAAGCAAGTTTCTGATGAACAAACAAAAGCAAACTCCACATTTTCTCCATCCATCAACGATGTATATCAGTAAAGATCCGATGTGGATTATTACCGTTCTTGGATCGTGTGTGGCAGTATGTTTATTCGATCGGAAAAGATCCATCGGAGGGATCAATCATTACATGCTTCCATATTGGAATGGCGATGGTTTGGAGTCTCCGAAATATGGAAATGTGGCAATTTTTCAATTGTTTCAGAAAATGCTTGATTTTGGCGCAAAAAAAGAAGATATTGTATGTAAAATTTTCGGGGGAGGTGAAGTGCTTGGTGAACAATGTTCGATTTATAATGTTGGTCAACGAAACATCGAACTTGCTTACAAAGTGACTGGAGAAATGGGAATTTCGGTGATGAGTTCAAGCACCGGTGGAAAACTTGGCCGAAAAATCTATTTTAATACAGCGACAGGTGAGGTTTTACAAAAGTATTTGGTAAAAACAAGTCAAAATGGTTCGAAAGATTAAAGTTCTGGTCGTTGATGATTCAGTTTCGGTACAAAATGTTTTGTACCAAATATTAAGCAGTGACCCTGAAATTGAAGTCATCGGAATTGCATCTGATCCGTTTGATGCGGTTTCAAAAATTGCAGAGAACCTTCCTGATGTTATTACCCTTGATATTGAAATGCCGCGGATGGACGGCCTGACCTTTTTGGGGAAACTTATGAAGCAGCATCCTATTCCGGTCGTTGTTATTTCTTCTTTGGTAGGCGAAGGTTCTGAAAAAGGAATCAGGGCACTGAAACTCGGGGCAAGCGAAATCATCCCAAAGCCTAAAGTATCCGACATGGAGCAATTTGAAGAATATGGCATCCGGATTACAGATGCTATAAAAGCGTCTGCCTTATTAAAGCGGATAAGACCTAAACCGGATAAAACTTTTAAAAATGAAGAAATTAAGGCCAGGATTGGTGAAATAACCGATGCTTCTAAAAAATTACCGATCAAACATTCCGAAAAAATCATACTATTGGGGGCTTCCACCGGAGGAACCGAGGTTATTTCAAAAATATTACAAAAAATAAGGAATGACCTTCCTGGAATATTGATTGTGCAGCACATGCCAGGCGAGTTTACGAGAGCTTTTGCTGACCGTTTAAATAAGGAATGCCAGCTAAATGTAAAAGAAGCCGAGCAAGGTGATGTCATTCAGCCGGGTTTTGTTTATATTGCCAATGGTTATAATCACTTGCAGTTAATCAAAGAAAATGGCCAGTTCAAATGCAAACTTGAAATGGGTCCGTTGGTAAACAGGCATCGGCCTTCGGTGGATGTGTTGTTTCATTCAGCAAGTAAATTTCCGGCTAAAAATATTTCGGCAATCCTTCTAACCGGCATGGGATCTGACGGTGCAAAAGGAATGCTGGAATTACACGATGCCGGGGCAATGACATTTGCACAGGATGAAAAATCGTCCGTAATCTTTGGTATGCCAAAGGAAGCGATAAGGCTGGACGCTGCAAAAATGATAGGGAATCCCGATGAATTAGTGGATTGGTTAAATAAAGCATTTCTGAGCGATGAAAGATAGTATTCAATATTCAAAAATCCTGATTGTGGATGATGTTCAAATGAACCTTGAATTGATGAAAGAAATTTTGTCGGAACAGGGATACCAGATTGCCACTGCAATTAACGGAAAATCAGCGATTGCCAAAGCCAAGGCACATAAGTTTGATTTAATTTTACTCGATGTTGTCCTGCCTGATATTGATGGATTTGAAGTTTGTACCCATCTGAAATCAAATCACCAAACCCAGGAAACCCCTATTATTTTTCTTACTGCCAAAAAGGAAAAGGACAGCATCATTAAAGGATTTCAATTAGGCGCGGTCGATTATATCCCTAAGCCATTCAGTAAAGAAGAACTTCTGGCCCGGGTGAACCTTCATCTTACGCTCCGAAGAACCCAGGAGGAGTTAATATTCTCAAAGGATAAGGCTGAAGCTGCAGCAAAGGCAAAAGCCATATTTTTGGCTAACATTTCGCATGAAATAAGAACACCGATGAATGGGATCATCGGTATGATTGATATTCTTAAACGGACTGAACTTACGAAGGAGCAGATTGAATATATTGATATTATCGGGATTTCAGGTGAGAATCTGCTCATGATCATTAACGATGTACTCGATTTCTCTAAAATCGAAGCCGGACAGATTACCTTTGAAAAAATACGTTTTTGCTTACCTCACGAAATCAGCGAAGTCATTAAAATTCTTCGATACAAAGCCATTCAAAAGAATTTGGAATTATCTTTTCACATCGATCCTGATGTTCCTGAACTGTTGGTTGGAGATCCTTTACGTTTAAAGCAAATACTCATCAATTTGTGCAACAATTCGCTGAAGTTCACTTCGGAAGGATATGTTAAAATCGTGGTCAAATTGATTCAAATAAACGACTTGAAAGTTCGGCTTAATTTTGAGGTTCAGGATTCAGGGATCGGAATTTCTCCTGAAAATCAATTAAAACTCTTCAAATCATTTTCACAGGCCGATGTTTCAACTACCCGAAAATTTGGAGGTACAGGACTGGGGCTTGCCATCTCTAAAAACCTGGTTGAGTTAATGAATGGAACCATAGGCATTTTTAGCGAAGAAGGAAAAGGTGCAATCTTCCATTTTGACTGTGAATTTGATATTTCAACAAAATGGTTTGCAGGGGCCGAAAAACCCGAATTAAAAGTCGCACTGGATCAAGATAAAAAATTAAAAATATTATTAGCTGAGGACAATGTTATTAATCAAAAAGTCGCTATCTTAAATCTGCAAAAATTAGGTCATCAGGTAATCGTCGTTTCTGATGGTTTTCAGGCTGTTGAACGGTTTATTTCCGATGCACCCGATGTTATTTTTATGGATATTCAGATGCCTGAAATGGATGGCGTAGAGGCAACTGGTAAAATTCGTGAATGGGAAAAAGCAAATAACACTAAAAATCATGTCCCGATTGTTGCTATGACAGCCAATACAATGAAGAGGGATAAAGACTTATTTATAGCCGCCGGCATGGATGACTATTTGGGCAAACCATTCAATTCGGCTGAATTAGCTCTTCTTATCGAGCGTATTTATTGCCAGATTGAACAATAGAATTTATAATTAATACTTTAAGAAATGGATTTCATTGATGCAACTTATTCCTGGACAGGAAAAACCGTTTTAATCGTTGAAGATAATGAAACGAGTAATATTTATTTTGAAGCTGCTTTAAGGAAAACCAAAGCAACCCTGATATGGGCAAAAAATGGATTTGATGCCGTCGAAATTGCAAAAAAGAATGGAAACATTGATTTGATTTTGATGGACATCAATATGCCCAAAATGGATGGAATTGAAGCTACAAGAATCATAAAATCTATTTACCCCAACATGATCATTGTCGTACAGACGGCCTTTATCCTTTCGGGTGAAGAACGCTTGTGTCAGGAAGCCGGATGCGACGAATTCATTACCAAACCAATCCGTCTGAAATATTTGCTCGATACAATTAACCGCTATTTAGCCGATCCTAAAAATATATAAGCACCAAATTTTCCGTTTGGCTCAGGTTCTGCCAGAGATAGAAAACCGGAAATAATTTTGCCTTCCCTGAATTTGGGTTCATTTTCTTGTGACTGTTGCTTAACCTTATTCATGAATTCGTCTGACTTCGCATAAAAAAGTTCAAACTTACCCTTTGCATCCCGATGAATCACTTTTTCTAACTGAAGTCCAAGTAAACCCATGGTCATCCGGCAATTGATTTCGATACAAGGTTGAATCTTTAGTTGGCCATTTTGCCTGAAAATCAATGAATCAATACCTAAATAACCACGATAATACTGAGTATAATCCGATATTTTTAAGGCTTCCTGCAAAATCCCCGAAGTTGTTTCAATCATTTGCCTCACAACAGTTGTGTCATCATCCGGCAAAAGAGTTTTCAAATCAGGACGGATAAAGGTTCCTTTGTACTGGCCGTTCGAATTGGTCTCGAAAACAGAGTATCCCAGGTAAGCAACTTCACAATGGTCTAAAATCTCAAATTGAAACGAAAGGTCAATCACCTTATTCAGAAATGGTTCAGCAATCAGATACTTTTGTTGTTTCAATACTCCTGAAATCCATTTCAGGTTCGATGCATTCAGTTTTCCATTGCGGATGATCTGGATTCCTCGTCCGGA
This sequence comes from Prolixibacteraceae bacterium, assembly GCA_025355875.1. Classification (GTDB taxonomy): domain Bacteria; phylum Bacteroidota; class Bacteroidia; order Bacteroidales; family Prolixibacteraceae; genus Aquipluma. Next base: position 13,441 of record JANXYV010000006.1, read on the forward strand.
AGAGCTGAGCGGAGCTTTCAGCACAATTTCCGGATGTTTCTTCAGCATGGTTTCAATTTCGGAACAATTTTCGACCATTTTTCCACACCTATTCTCGTCGATAAGCCAGCCAAAACAATTGTTTTTCAGTATTTTGTGAAGTAAATCAAGCGAAGTAGATCTTTCGTAAAGCAGTTGATGTTCAGCCTTCCAATCGAAAACCGGACTCTTTTTAAATTCGTCGGAGCATTTTTCTTTAAGTTCCTTAAGAATGAAATGAGACGAAGGACTCCATCCCCAGGGAACTATTGAATCAATCGAACCGGATGGAATTGCATTCAGTTCTTTGAAGGTGTAAAATTTGGGCAGATTAAACCCAGCCATTTTTAAAGTATTCATGAACTCGGAAGATGGCTTGTTCTCAGTCAAAATGATGTCATTTGCCGATGCAAAAACAAAAGGCAAAACAGATAAATCCTTTTCCATTTCCTGAAGTAGAAGTGGAGGCATATAACTGAACGAACCATTGGCGATTGCCAGTTCACAGGTCGGGTTGAAGTAGTATACTTTTGCTTTGTCCATGAAATCGTATCCTATAACGGAAGTAAATAAAGCCTATTTTATTTTAATTGAAAGAATTAGCGAAAATAAAATCCAAATTGTTTTGAAATGTGAAATTTGAGCCTACATTTGCAGTATTAAACATTTCAAGATATTAAAGTCTTTTATTTATGAATCAATTTTCTTCTGAAATATCAATGATGAAATCTATATCCAATATGAAGTCTTGTATGGGAATGTGCATGTTTTTTCATTTGACTTTTCAGAAGTTTAATAAGATATAGGTAGGTTATACCAAAGTTTATTTTAGCCCTTCTGAAATCCGGAAGGGCTTTTTTTTGATCTGAAACAAACAAATATGAGCGAAAAATCATACAGAAGTCTGGCAAAGTCAATTTCGTGGCGCACCATTGGAACCATTGACACTTTTCTGATATCGCTGATTGTGACCGGTAAACTTGATTTTGCCTTAACCATCGGCGGTGTTGAAGTGTTTACAAAAATGACACTCTATTATTTACATGAACGAACCTGGAACCGGATTAGTTTTGGCCGCGTGAAACCGGCAAAAGTTGATTATCAAATTTAAAAGGAAATGAAACGAATATTTTTACCTATATCCATTGATATATCGGACCAGAAAATTCTGGTCATCGGTGGAGGACAAACTGCATTAAAGAAGATTAGGATTTTGCAGCGGTTTGGAGCCAACATAGAAGTGGTGGCCGAAAAAATCCAGGATGAAGTTTATGCAACAGGAGTAGTTTGCATGAAAAAAAAGTATGGAAAGGACGATCTGAAAGGATATTTAATGCTCTATTCCTGCACCAATCACAATGAGCTTGACCAGCAAATAGCACTAGATGGCAAAGATGCGGGAGTTTTGGTCAATATTCATGACCTTCCGGCTCTTTGCCAGTTTATTTCTCCAGCCATTTACCAGGATGGTAATATCAGCGTGGCGGTAAGTTCAAACGCAGAGGATGTTCAGGAATCCATTCGGTTGCGAAACCTGATTCAGAACTATTTGGAAAACATAAAAACATAAGGATGAACATTCAATTCAATCCGTTAAACGATCAGCAAATTAATGCGTTGACTAGCCTATCTTCAGGTTTGACTAGGGAGCAGACAATTTGGGTCAGCGGATATTTTCAAGGACTGTTGGCTAGTGCCGGAACGAATAAAATTCAGGCATCGCCCACTGTAATTCAGAAACAGAAACTGACTATTTTGTACGGAACTCATACCGGAAGAAGCAAAACCATTGCGGCTCAACTGACTGGAAAGCTTGCCGGCAGCGGGATAGAAGTTCAGTCGGTGGCTTTGGACGATTATAAAACCCGACAACTGACATCCGAAACTCAGTTGGTTTTTATCGTCAGCACGCACGGCGAGGGAGAACCACCGGCTATGGCCGAAGATTTTTACCAGTTTATTACCGGAAAGCGCGCGCCACAATTGCCCAATCTGAATTATTCGGTGGTGGCTTTGGGCGATAAAAGCTACAAACTTTATTGCCAGACCGGAGTCGATATCGATCAAGCGCTGAGCCGGATTGGAGCAAAAAGCATTCTTCCGGTGCTGAAACTGGATGTCGATTTTGAGGACGAAATTGAGCACTGGATCAACGAGTTTGCTGAAGTTTTTATCCGTGATTTCGCTCCTGAAAATCCGGTCAGCCAAGCAAGAGTCGAAGGTTTTACTGAAGTTTTGTACACCCGAAAAAAGCCATTTATGGCAACGGTTCTCGACAAGGTAAAGATTACCGGGCGCGATTCTGACAAGGAGGTTTATCATGTCGAACTTTCGCTCGAAGGCTCCGGAATTGTCTACGAACCGGGCGATTCGGTGGGGATTCTGGCAAATAATCCGTCAGGCCTGGTCAATGCGATTCTTTCGCATACAGGATATACAGGATGCGAATTGGTTCAGGTGAAAGAAGGTGAGTTTTCACTGAAGGAAGCCTTGTTCCAACACCTGGAAATCACGGTTCTGAACCGCGATGTATTGCAGAAATTTCAGGAGAAAACCGGAAACCAGCCGCTTCTGGAGATCATTTCCAATGAATATCAACTGGACCAATACCTATACGGGCACGATGTTATCGATCTTTTGGAAGATTTTCCTTTTCAATTTTCGGCTCAGGAATTTGTCGATATTTTGAGGAGTTTCCCTGCCAGGTTGTATTCCATTTCATCGAGCCAGTCGGCAGTTGGCGACGAGGTACACATCACCGTTGCAACAGTTCGGTATACCCGAAAAGAACGGGAGCGGGCAGGAGCATGTTCCAGTTATCTGGCCGACCAGATTGAGATAGATTCACAGGTTCCGGTTTTTATCGAAAAGAATCCGGCATTTAAACTTCCTGAAAATGAGGAAACTCCGGTGATTTTGGTGGGTGCCGGGACAGGCGTTGCACCTTACCGCGCTTTCCTTCAGCAACGTGAGGCGAACAATCAAAAAGGGAAAACCTGGCTTTTCTTTGGCGAACGGCGGTTTCATTCTGACTTTTTGTATCAGATTGAGTGGCAGAAGTTGCTGAAAGACGGTTATCTGGAAAAGATTGATGTAGCTTTTTCGCGCGATCAGAAGGATAAAATTTATGTGCAGCATCGCCTGATCGAACGCCAGAAAGAAATTTTCGAATGGCTGAACCGGGGCGCCAATATTTACCTTTGTGGCGACATGAAACAGATGGCACGCGATGTGCAGAACACCTTGCTCCGGATTTTTGAAACCGAAGGCGGAATGACAGAAGAAAAAGCACACGAATTCCTAAAAAAACTAAAAAAAGAAAAACGGTTTCAAACAGATGTTTACTAAATAGGAAAAGGAAAGAGAAAAAAGGAAAGAGAAAAAGTTGGTTGATTTATAGAATAGAATAACTGGCATACCGGGATAAGAATTGAAGGAGTTAGAAAGACTTTGGTTTTTCCATTAAATGGTTGAATATCAATAACCCCGGGTTTCAATCCTGGGGAAAACGAAATCAAAGGCAAGCCGTCCGCAGGAAAACGTTTTTAAGGATAAAAATATTCTTTCGGACGGAATAAACTCAGCCTTCATAAGAGTGTTAATAATAGAAAATCAACTAGTTAAAAATTAATAGTCACTTTTTTCAACCATTTTCAAACGAGAATTTCAACAAAATACGAGCAGTATCATGAGCGACGAGATAAACTGGAACGAACTTTCTGAGATCGAAAAAATCAAATACGACAGCAATTTTCTGAGGGGAACCCTCGTGGAAAGCCTGGCAGACGCAATTACCGGATCGATGGCTTTTGCTGACACACAGATTTCGAAGTTTCACGGCATGTACCAGCAAACCGACCGCGATCTGGAGAAAGAACGTAAGCGGCAGAAACTCGAACCAGCCTATTCCTTCCTGATTCGGGTGCGGATTCCGGGGGGGGTGGTAAGTCCGAAACAATGGTTGCGTATGGATTCCTTGTCGGAGGAATATGCCAACCATACCCTGAAACTGACTACCCGACAGGCGTTTCAGCTGCATGGGGTGATCAAGACCAATCTGAAAAAGACCATTCAGGGAATCAATTCCGAATTGATGGATACCATTGCGGCCTGTGGCGATGTCAACCGGAATGTGATGTGCCATCCGAACCCAGCCGAGTCGGAATTGCATGCCGAAGTGCTCGAAACGGCCCGGAAGCTCAGCGAACATTTGTTGCCATCGACGACAGCTTATCACGAAATATGGCTCGATCAAAAACTGGTAGCCGATAGTAAAAAAGATGTTGAGCCACTCTATGGCGACCGCTACCTTCCCCGGAAGTTCAAAATTGCAGTGGCGATACCACCATACAACGACACCGATCTTTTTTCTCAGGATCTGGGATTTATTGCCATCGTCGAAAACCGGAAAATTACGGGCTACAACGTGGCGGTTGGCGGCGGCATGGGTTCAACCTTTGGAATACCTGAAGCCTATCCGCGCCTGGCCGAGGTAATTGGTTTCTGTTTGCCTGAACAGGTGATCGATGTGGCCGAGAAGATCCTTCTGGTTCAGCGAGATCACGGAAACCGGCTGAACCGGAAACGTTCGAGGATGAAGTACACCATTGACGATCATGGCATCGACTGGTTCAAGTCTGAAGTGGAAAAATATCTCGGATATTCTTTTCAGGAGGCAAAATCCTATCAATTTACGCGAAACGGCGACCGTTTTGGCTGGAAAAAAGGTATCGATTCGAAATGGAGCCTCACACTTTTCGTGGAAGGTGGACGGGTAGCTGACAAATCGGATTTCAAACTCAAATCAGCCCTTCGGAATATTGCACAAGTATTTGATGGGCAGTTTATTCTGACCGGAAATCAAAACCTGATTATCGCCAATGTGACGGCAGACGAAAAGAAGGAAATCGGCGAAATTCTGAAGAAATACGGAGTTCTGCCCGGAGAGATTTCCGGACTCCGGCAGAATTCGATTGCCTGCGTGGCCTTGAACACTTGTGGGCTTGCTTATGCCGAAGCCGAGCGGTATTTGCCATCGCTGATCACAAAGATTGAAACAATTCTGGCAGAATACGGTTTATTCAACGAGGAGATTGTAATCCGTATGACCGGTTGTCCGAATGGCTGTGGAAGGCCATATCTGGCAGAGATTGGTTTTGTCGGCAAATCGGAAGGTCATTACAACCTGTATCTGGGTGGAAATTTTACCGGAACACGTCTGAATACCTTGTACAAAGAGACACTGACTGAAGATGAAATACTGGCCGAATTGAAACCAATAGTTGCTGATTATGCCGTGAACCGGAACCCTGAAGAGAAATTCGGAGATTTCGTCATCCGGAAACAGTATGTGAAGGAAACGCTGAAAGGCAGCGATTTTAAACATTAAAATTCTACATCATGAAGAGTCCAGTCTTGTTTATCGGACAGAAATTGTCTGAGTTTACTCATCAATGGTTGTATAATCAGGAAATTGAGTATGTAGAGGTAGATAATTTGACGCCGGTCGAAAAATTTGAAAGCCAAATTTTCGACATTTTTCTCTTTTTTAGCCCGGCCGGAATAGAAAGTTTCAGAGCCTCCGGAAGTTTTCCTCCTCCAAACTCAGCCATTATGGTGAACGGAAATGCCGCTGCTCAAGCAGCCTGGCGCTATTTTACCAACAAAGTTTCGTTGATTGACGAACTGGACGAATTGCCGTTTGTGCAGTATTCCATTGCGCGATGGATGAAAGAAAATCACAAATAATGAAATCCGGAACAGTCTCAATTTTAGGATGTGGTTGGCTGGGAGTCGCTCTGGCCGGCCATTTGCTCCGGAAAGGATTTTCATTGAAAGGTTCGGTCACTTCCGCTGAAAAACTGGGATCTCTCCGGAATCTGGGAATCCAAGCTTACCAGATCGTTTTGAATGAAACAAATTTTGAGCTCAGCTCTGAGGTTTTTTTTGATTGCGACGTGCTGATCATTTCCATTCCACCACGTCGGATTCAAGCCATTGAGCATATATTTCCGGCACAGATTGGGCATCTGATTCCGCTGATCAGAAAATCCGGGATTCAAAAAGTTTTGTTTATTTCTTCCACTTCAGTCTATCCTGATTTGGGCCAGATTGCCATAGAAACAGATGTTTCATTGCCTGATAAGGAAAGCGGGAATGCCTTGCTCACCGCCGAAAATCTGTTGAAAAGTGAATCGGACTTCAAAACTACTATCCTTCGTTTTGGCGGACTTATCGGGGAGAACCGTAATCCGGCACGATTCCTTCAGAAAACATCAAAAGCCTTGGCAAATATCCCGGTAAACCTGATTCATCAGGAAGATTGTATCCGAATAATTTCTGAAATAATTGAACAGGAACTTTGGGGTGAAACTCTGAATGCCTGCTGCCCGGAACATCCGCTCAAGAAAGATTTTTACGGAAAGGCCTCCCAAATTTCAGGATTGCCCGAACCACTTATGTCTGATGAAAAGGCGTCGTTTAAGCTGGTCGATAGCAACAAGCTGATCAGATTGTTGAATTACCAATTCCGGTATCCAAATCCGATGGATTTTTTGGATTCGATAAAATAGGAAAATGGAAAAAGCGATCAGTCATAGTGTTCCGTTGCAGTTGGTTGGTGAAGGAAACCAAAATGGATATTCTATTCCATCGGGATTGGGTTGGGGGAGGTTGTTATGAATCACCTGATTTCCATAGTTGGTGCGGGTCCTGGTGATCCGGAATTACTTACAGTAAAAGCTTTGAAGCGAATTCAGGAAGCAGATTGTATTTTGCACGATGCCCTTGTGAGCGACGAAATCTTAAATCTTGCCAGGGCTGAAGCGCAACGGATTTATGTAGGTAAGCTTTATCAGGATGGACAAGACCAAACTGACCGGCAGGAATGGATTAATCAACTGATCATAGATTTGACAGAAAGAGGGCAGAAGATTGTCCGCCTAAAATCGGGCGATCCGATGATTTTTGGCCGAGGCGCCGAGGAAATCCGGTTTTGCATTGAAAATCAGTTGAACTATGAAGTAATTCCCGGAGTGACTTCAGCCCTTGGTGCAGCTGCACTTTATGGAATTCCGCTAACCGAGCGTGGCAAAAACAGCATGGTTTTATTTGGAACCGGACATTATCAGGAAGGAGATTTTTGTGATCTGGAAACCTTTGTTTCGGTACTGAAATCAGATTCACCCATCATTTTCTTTATGGGACTGAATAAACTGGTTCAACTGGCGCAGCGATTGCTTGAATCTGGTGTTTCATCCGAAATGAAAGTACAAATACTGAGCAAAGTTTCGCAACCCGATTCAAGCACGTTGGAAGCTACAATCGGATCTATTAGCCAAATTTTTGAAATTCAGAATCCTCCAATGCCAGCCCTGGTCATTATCGGAAAAAATGCAGAAAGACTGAGCAAATGATTTCGCTGTCGAACTATCTTATCGGATATCCCATTCTCCGGGAATTTCATAAAAAGGGAAAATGCTTTTTTTGCCGGGATCCTTCAGCAGATATGAAATCGACAATTCTATGGCGCCATGCGAGCGGAGACCAACACCTTTCAGATTCAGGTCGTACGAAATGGCAGTTTTAAGCTGCTTGCCAATGAATCCGGCCATCAGGATCATATCCGAACTTTTATGTGTAGTGAGCCGGTTCCACATCCCGAGTGAAAAGCCTTTCCGGTTGGCATATATTCCGTAAGTCAGATTTTGGTCCTTTCCCTGCGACTGAAGGATAAAATTGGGGTTCAGTTTACAAAATTTCCTAAGGTGACCGAGATGAAACCAGGGAAGATTAACTTCAAAGTGCATGGTATATTTCCGTGGAAGTGCCTGCGGATTCTGCGAATAGATCGATTGATCGGGCGCACTGAGATGGTCGGCTGCCAGTCCAAAAAAATACCGCCCATTAAACAGCAGGATTCCTGCTCCGAAATCCGGAAAAAGGTGGTGGTTGTTATCCGGTACTGTTTCTGCCGTTGGCTGATTTTGTCCGTAAACAGGATCAAGTTCATCAGCAAAAACCAGGCGGCTGAAATTTAATGAATTAAGCTGTGCACCTGCTGATATACTTCCATACATGGTCCAGTCTTCGCTGATCAGAATTTCCTTCGAATACACGAATTTGAAACTGGTTTCCGTGTACATTCCATCTCCCTGAACATCATTGTACAGGAGCAGTCCGATCCCGCTTTTTACAGAAGGAAGGTAGGTATCAAAGCTGGCAAAATACGTGGTATAGGCATTGTTGAAAGCCGGCCATTGGTTGCGGTACTGAACTCCGGCACGAGGAACTTTCATCGAGCCCGCATATGCCGGGTTCAAATACACCGGGTTCATGAAAAATTGCGAGAAATAAGCATCCTGAGCTTGCAAGAACCTGCATGATCCGGTTATGATACTGACAATCAGTATCATTCTCCTAAAAAAAATGGTTTGGTTCATCTTCGCTCGTTTTGCCAGAAAGTGGTAGTTCAAAAGTATGAAATAATACCTTTTGGCAATCTTGCCAATTTTCAGGAAATCGTTGGAAAAAAGTTTATTTTTGTCAAAAAATATTCATCATGATTCAGCGTATCCAAACTTTATATCTTTCAGTTTCTGCAGTTCTGCTGGTACTTCTTTTTGTTTTACCTTTTGCCGAAATTGCGAAAGACGGTGTGGTTTATATCTTCAATTTCAAAGGCATTTTATTGGAAGGTACTGTAATTCCGACCGGGATTACAATTCTGGTACTGGCTTTCTTTCTCATTGTTTTGCAGGTAATTGCAATTGCGAACTTCAAAAAACGACTCTTTCAGATTCGGCTGGTTAAATATTCAATTGCAGGTTTGCTGGTTTTATTTGGCCTGTTTTTCTTCATTGCCTATTATACCTTCAGTGGTGCACAAATCAGTTTCAAAATCAGCCATACTTTTCCTGTAATTGCAATCATTATCAACTATTTGGCCATTCGGGCTATCGGTAAAGATGAAGCCTTGATTCGTTCGATCGACCGGATCAGATAGAAATATTACTTCGATTGATTTTCAGCAATTATCCGAATGATTTTCAGCGCGTTCTGGTGATTCGAAAAGGTGTCTTCCAGAATTATTTTTCGCTTTTCTATTTCTTCGGAAGTAAAATCCTGAACAAATAATTCGTTGATCAGCCTGATCATTTCATCCGGGGTATCAGCCAGATGACATAGGTGTTCAAGCCCTGTTTTGTGGATCATGGGCGTGTTTGCAATACAAAATCGACCCGAAAAGAGCGAAGCCAGCAACTTCAATTTCAAACCGGTATCCTGAAATGTAGGCAACAGGCATATCTGCGAATCACGAATCAAATCTTCCATGACATCTTGTTCAGGATTGGAAATCAGCTGAATATTTGGATAGGAGCTAATCTTCTGAATAAGACTGACAGGAGGATTCTTCCCGGCGATCATAACGGCATGACTAATTTTTGAAAATACATGCTTGATCAAAAATTCAACCGCCTGAAGGTTTTCGGATACAGAAAGGTTTCCATGGAAAAGGATGTAATTTCCGCGCCCCAGCCTGGATTTGATTTCACTGAACGGATGAAAGGCCGGAATAAAACGCGAATGTCCGTAATGGTGGTCAAAATAGAAATTGTCGTTTGGCGAGATGCAGAGCAGTTTCAAAGCATTTTTAAGCACTTTTTCGTACCGCTTTAGTTTGCAGGATTCCATCCTGAAAAACAATTTTTTGAACAGGTTTTGCTCGGCGTGGTATAAATTCAGGTAATATTCGTGTTCCAAATTGTGGGTTCGTACCAGGCGTATATGGTTTTTTATGCGGGAATCATCCAAATAATGGCAGCAATGAAGACCTTCAAACAAAATAGGTGCCGTATTTTCTGATAAGTTATTTATTAACTGATTGTTCGATCTTGTAATTACAATGTATGGTTTAGAAGATAACTGAAAGCGAAGACCTTTTTTCCGGGAATAATAAAAAACCTTCGCACAATATTTTTCAAGTTCTTTGGCTTTCGGACGATCATATTCGAAACAGTGGAGGTAAACCAAAGCGCCAGATTCAGAAAGCGCTTTCAATTTGTAGAAAATGTCGATTACACCGCCGTAGTCGGGGGGATAGGGAATGTTAAAAGCGACCAGTTGAATTGCTGTTTCCACCGATGAAATTTTATCCTAAATATAAAAGAAAAACCACGATTCGTCCCTGAATCGTGGTTTAAAATTTCCGGAATGTATTTTCCGCTTTCTTTTTTCTTTTATTCTGTCAGTTTCACCCCACCATAACGGCTGGTAATTGTAACCGAACCCCCTCCATTGCCAACATTTCCGTCGAGGCTATAGGTATGGTTATCTTTGATCCGATTTCCTTTGTAACGTTCTTCTGGAAAGTTGATATCGCAATATTCACAATCCGCTTTAAGTTTGTAATTTAGATTGTTAAGGCCTAGATTTATGCCGCCATAGCTGCTTGTGATCCTGATTTGCCCGAATTTGGGATCCACTTTACTGATCCTGACTGATCCATATCCGTTGTCAAGCTCAAAATCTCCGCTCAGTTCGCTGATTTTATAGTTAGTGTAACGCGACTGGGACTTCAGTTTGCCAAGTTCGTCAATGTTAATGGCATCATATTTCGAATCCAGTGACATGTTGGCCGTTTTGTGCAAGGTTAGCGTTGAATACTTGGTGTCGAGGGTAAGATGTTCAATTTCGTCGGCGTTCAGCTTCGAGTATTTGATCTCAATTTCAGCTTCATTGATGGTTTCCAGATCGGCTTTTCCGTAACTGAGCGAGATTTTGACAGGGCTTCCGGCAGGCGCTTTCATTTTGCCGGCAGTCATCGACCCGTAGCTGACTTCGAACTGACCTTTGGCTTCCAAATCGTTGAGAATAAGGTTCCCATACTTATTCGTAATGCTCAGGTTCCGGTCTTTTGGTATATTGACCAGGTAATCAATCGAAAACGATTCATTGTTCCGGAAACCTTCTTCAATTTGTGTTTCAGCTCTAACCAGCGATCCGGTTTTGTCAAACTGGATCCTTATTTTTTCAAGCAGTTCTTTTGCCTTTCCTGAAGAAGCGTTGTTGATGGTAATCAGCACTTTGATGGTCATCGAATCGCCTCCCATATCATTGATTTTTACTTCGCCGAATTTGTTGTTTATTTCGAGAGAGTTTACTTCGCTCCTGAGCCAGCCTTTCCGGTATTGTTTGGTGAATTCGGATCCGGCCGCAGTGGCGAATGCAGTCGACAGGATCAGCAAGGCAATTGCAAGTTTAAATTTTGATTTCATGGCTTTTATTTTTTGATTGTTTTACTTCTTTTAATTTGTTGATAACGAGTGCCATTACATTCATCCGTGCCTGATAATAATCGAGCATGGCATTGATGACGCGCTCATCGTCAGGATTCGCTTTCAGGTCGACCAGGAGTTTCTGGTACATCTCGTCGAATTCTGCTTGCTCCTTTTGCATCATCACTTCATCCGACTTCGAAATCATCCCTTCTTTTTTGAGCTGATTCCATTGATTCATACCCGATTGAATGGAATTGGTGTAGTAGAATTCTACTTCGCGGTATTCCGGCGAAATAGATCCCAGGGAGAGGGTTTCGTGCTTTTCAGAAAAAAAATAGATGCGGGCCTGATTTAATGCAAGAAGCGCAAAAACTACGATGGCCGCAATTTTCAATATCAGTCCGGAATTGAATTTCGGTGAAGGTTTTGATGCCTTTCTGAGGCGTGCTTCAAATCGTTCCAGATGCCCTTCCATTGGTTCTTCATCCTGAAAAGAAGGTCGGTTATTTAAGATTAATCTTTCCAATTCGTCGTTCATGATCGTCATTTTTAATTGTATTCGAACATCTCCTCTTTGTGTAACATCTGCCTGAGCTTCAGCTTAGCCCGCAAAAATTGTGATCGTGATGAAACATTGGTTATCCCCAGAATTTGAGCTATTTCTTCATGGTCATACCCTTCAAGTAAATAGAGGCTTAAAACTACCCGGTAGCCATCCGGCAGGCGTTGAATTGCATTTTTTAGCTTGTCCAGATGGATTTCCGAAACATTGATTGAAATCGCCTCCTCGTCGGGTATCTTTTCATTCAGTTCAACGAATTTGACTTTCCTTTTCTTTAATTCGTCCAGTGAACGATTAATTACAATTTTCTTCAGCCATGAACCAAAACTTACTTTACCTTCGTAGGTGTCGATTTTAGTAAATGCTTTCAGAAAGGCTTCCTGCATTACATCTTCAGCTTCAACTTCATTGCCAACCAAGCGTAAGCAGATGTTATACATGGGTTTATAGTACAATTTGTAAAGCTCAAACTGCGCCTTGATATCGCCTTCACGACACCGGTCAATGACATCCTGATAAATATTTTGGTACAGTGTTTCCAACTATTTGCCTGGTTTTCTGTTTCAAAGACGAAGGCTGAAATACAAATGTTGCATGAGCCCGAAAAATTTCTTTATTTATGCCCGAAAATACGAATCTGATGGAACATGATTACCAACATACCGGACGGAATCTGGCAATAACCGTTATTTTGAATGGAATCATCACCCTGGCTCAGTTTACCGGGGGAATTATCTCCGGAAGTTTGGCCCTGCTTTCTGATGCCCTGCACAATTTGAGCGATGTCATTTCGGTGATTTTGGCCTGGTTGGCTCACCGGATCGGATTGCGTCCGCAAACCCAGAAATCAACTTTTGGCTACAAACGGGCCGAAATCCTTGCTGCATTTATTAATGCCATCACGCTGATAGCCATTTCAATATATATCCTGATTGAAGCAGTGAAACGATTCCTGAATCCGAAGGAAGTTGATTTTCGCTGGATGCTGGCTCTTGGAATTCTTGGCGTAATCGCAAATGGACTATCAGTTTTGATACTTCAGCGAAACAAGGAAGAAAACCTGAACATCCGGGCGGCTTACCTTCATCTGATCGGTGATGCGCTGACTTCTGTTGCTGTCGTTATTGGCTCTGTATTTATCTGGCTTTTTAAAATATTCTGGATCGATCCGCTGGTAACCGTGCTGATAAGCGTCTATATATTCATCCATACTTTCCAGATCCTGAAAGAAAGCGTTGGCATCCTGATGCAGTTTTCACCTCCTGAAATCGACCAGCTTCAGCTTGTTCTTGTACTTCAGGAAATACCTGAAATCAGAAGTGTCCATCACATCCATTTATGGCAATTGTCAGATCATCAGATCAATTTTGAAGCACATTTGGTATTGGCTGAAAATATCCGGGTTTCTGAAACCAATGCTATTGCAATCAATGCAAAACGAATACTGAGCAGTCGTTTCGGAATTAGCCATACTACTTTTCAGTATGAATATTCTTCGGGTGAAGGATGTGATTGTTGAAATACTTTCCGGAGAAATAAATCCGGAATTTATAAGCCATATATTTGAATGGTCTTTACGCACTTTCAAAGGCGCGTCTATTTAGGAAATAGTTTGAGAAATATGGAATTTTACGAAAGATATCAAAACCATACTGACGGACAGATTCTGGAAATCCTGAAGAATCGCAAAGACTATCAGGAAGCTGCAGCAGAGGCTGCAATCAGGATTGCAATCGAGCGGCAATTAATAAATTCCGAGCAGGATTTGTTCTCTTCTGAATTTCAGAATGTTAAGTCAAATGGCAATAAACTCTTCCCTGAATTATCGAATGCTTATCATCGGCAAAGGCTTGTTGCCAGCATATTCCGCTTTTTATATATCTTATCATTTCTACCAGCGGTTTTTGGATTTATTAATTATGTCAATGGCCAACTGCCTTTATCCTTCCTTGCCTTTGGAGTTGCATCAATTTGGTTCCTGCTAAGCTTCCTTTTATTTAAAAATCAAAATGTTGTATTCTTTATTCCATTGATTTTTATGCTATTTTCAGTCTCTGCATTCATCGGAGTAAAGATATTTACCCATACACCCTTTATAATCTGGAATCTGGTTTTGCTCCTGATAGTTACCTTGATAGTGGTATACTTGTTATTATTTCTGAAAAAGCTGATTCAATACAACGCTGAAACGAAATAAAACTCCTGTTCAAAATCCATTTTGAAATCAGGATAATCCTTAAATGTCCTGTTTCACCTAAGGAAATCTGGTATTCATCGATAAGAAAATGTCATAGACTGTCAGTTTTGATAGCTTTGGGTCAAAATAAATACTTTCTAAAACTGAAATCATGTATCTTCTCCGAATAAGCAGTTTGATTTTTTCATTGGGCCTGATGGTTTCCAGACTTTTTGCCAGTCCGGTCATACCATTTCAACAAAATCTGGATGACTCTGACATCCGAAGCTACCAGGTTCAGCCATTTACCAAAATTCATCTCGAGGGAACATTTAAAGTGATTCTTGAACAAGGAACTCAGCCAGGACTTCGAATCAAAACCGACGAAGGTAATTTTAAGTATATCGACGTAAATTCTGATTCACAATCGCTTGGCCTAAAGATCACTAAAAAGCACTTTGATTTTGATGAACTGATCCTATACATTTCGTTTAAAGATCTCGAAGAATTGTATATAGAAGGTGGCATAAGTCTTGAAACAAAAGGGTATGTTGATTTGAAAGATTTTTTCCTTCATGCTGAAGGGGGCGCAAACATTGAAATGAATCTGAAAGCCAATAAAGTCAAGGTGGTAGGGCAAGGAGGTATGAAACTTGAATTTGATGGTATTGCTGATGAGTTGGACGCTTCGTTGTCGGGGGCAGCATATTTGAACGCGATTGATTTAAAAACAAAAAAAACAGATATCAAAATTGAAGGAGTAGGAGCGGGAAGTGTTTATGCAACTGATGAACTGAATGCCAGAATCAGTGGTGTAGGTAAAATACGGTATAAAGGTGATCCAAAAGTCTTCAAAAATATTGAAGGTATAGGATTGGTATCAAATGATTAGAAATACATATTTGGTAAATAGCACGAGGGTTATCTGTTTCGGGTAGCCCTTTTTAATTTAATAATATCCAACTACAGGAATGCGAATTTCCCGGATGTTTTAAATCTGGCAGATCATACTTCACACTGAGGATTGCATTTGTACCTAAACATATCGGATGAATAGGTGTTTATTCAGAAAAGATGATTGCTGAATCTGTTTAAATTTGAATAAAACCATAAATGATTCAATGTCTTTAATATGAGGATTATGCAATATTTTAAAAGCTTATTTGTTTAAATAAAATTCGAAATGTTTGAACAAAATATAAGATGTACCGTTATATTCTAAAATTAAAGAGGAGGATATAAAAATGAAAGTAAATGGATTTTTAAAAACCGAAACGGCAAAGACTAGTTATTTAGGTACTCGTCTTTCACGCAACAGTGATCAAAACGGTCATGATTTAATAGGTGATAACCATGTGGCAACTTCGCTGGAGACTCCCATGCGTGAAGATGCTTTTTTACTCAGTGACGAACAGAAAATGCTTTTGATTGAAGATAAATTCAGGGACATAATGAACGTTTTAGGTCTGGATTTAAATGATGATAGCTTAAACGGAACGCCGCACAGAGTAGCAAAAATGTTTGTCAAGGAAATATTTTCAGGTCTCAATCCTGAAAATAAACCCAAAATTTCGGTTTTCGAGAATAAATTCAAGTACGGTGAAATGCTCGTCGAAAAAAACATTAACTTGAATTCAACCTGCGAGCACCACTTTTTACCTATTGTGGGTAAGGCCCATGTGGCCTATGTTTCAAGTGGACAAGTTGTAGGTTTGTCAAAAATAAACAGAGTAGTTGATTACTTCGCACGTCGTCCTCAGGTGCAGGAACGCCTGACCGTTCAGATAGCCAATGAGCTTAAACGAATCCTGAAAACAGAAGATGTTGCAGTAGTCATTGATGCCCGGCATTTGTGTGTATCATCGCGCGGTATTCAGGATGAAAGCAGTTCGACTATTACGGCTGAATACGGTGGAGTTTTTAAAGAACAAGGACGGAAAGATGAGTTTTTAAAGTATCTTTCGCTCAATGTTGCCTGAGATTGCAGAATCATGGATGGAAGAAAACGATCGGACCTGAAAATTGGAACGTTGGTGAATATTGTTGAAAAGCATCATCAGCGCTCCGGTGAATTGACTGAAGGTTATGTGAAAGACATTCTGACCAATTCTCCAAGCCATCCACATGGAATTAAGGTAAGGCTTGAAACAGGTGAAGTCGGACGTGTTTCTGAAATTATTGAGGAGAACGAATAGACTATAGATTTTCAAAACCTTATTAATGCAAGTTGTTTCGACCAACACGGGGATACCGGTCACTTTCGAATGGATGGGACAACCAATTCGAACCGGTATTTTTAAATATCAGCGAGAAGAACCTATTTTTCTTGGAGAAGAGGATGTTGTGGACGATCATGTTATTGACCGACGTTATCATGGCGGTGCCGAAAAAGCATGCTATCTTTATTCAGCCGATCATTATACGTTCTGGAAGGAAAAGTATCCAGATCTGAATTGGCAATGGGGAATGTTTGGAGAAAACCTTACTGTAATCGGACTTGATGAGTCCGAAATCAGAATTGGCGATCGTTTTCAGATTGGTGAATCGGTAGTTCAGGTAACTCAACCCCGGCAACCTTGTTTTAAATTAGGCTTTCGCTTTGGAGATCAATCGGTGGTTGATGTTTTCTGGAAATTGCTATATCCGGGAATTTATGTCAGAATTCTTCAGGAAGGAAAGGTGAGAATTGGTGACCAAATTATCAAAATGAACCAAAACATGGAAAGTATAACGGTTAGTGAGGTGTTTTCGATATTCGATCGTAACCGTAAAAATCTAGACTTGATTCAAAAAGCTTTGCTGGAACCTTTTTTAGCAGAATCGTGCAGAAGAGATATTCAAAAAATATATGATATTGCTAAATGATTTTTTTTATTGTCACTTGATAATAAACAACTTGCCTAAGAAATTCTCCCTCCCTCCATCTGCTTGTACAAAGTAAATACCAGCTTTATACAGATTCAGCTTTACAATGGAGGATTGTAGTTTTATGGCTAGCACTATTTCTCCTAAAGCATTAAATACTCGCAATTCCTTCGCTCCATCAGGTACTTCTATCATACAGGTTCCGCCGGCAGGATTTGGGTAGATCTTTAAAATCCGTGTGGGATTCACTTCTTCGATACCAGCAAAGATCGGATCAGTTTCAACCAAGGTGCCCCAGGGCTGATAACCATTGGTTGCATCAAACATATGCAACACTGAATAAGTGTATGTTGTGGGATCCAAACAATAAATAACTCCGCCGCCAAAACCAGCAACTAGCGAGAAGTCTCCGCCGAAAGTAGTCATACCGTAAAGTTTTCCATCGAAGGCAAGCATAAGTCCACCCATGGAAGGAGTACCATCTGTGCCATTGAAATCATGAATGGAAGTACATTGATGCTCAGGCACAAAACCTTTTCCAACCGTATCTGTTTGAAAAATTGTTCCTTTCCCGAAAAGCCCGCCGGCACTGGCTTCGCCGTAAATTTTACCGAGTGGACTGATCACGAAATCAGTCAAGATTTGTGAGCCGGAGTTTTGATTTAAAAAGCGATGGTCATTGAAATTGCCACCATTGGTATTTGTGCTAAATATCCAGCCTGTGGTTTCGCTGGTCCCGATAGAAAATGCTCCGAATATTCGTGCATTGGCTCCCTCCACAAGTGAGGCGACAGGGTAAGTTCCCTCGTAATATGCGTTGAAATCGCGGATATCGGTGTACAAATTGTTTTGAATATCAAAAGAGAACATCACACCTTCATTGAAGGTTATTCCGCCATTATAAGTGGTACCATACAATTTTCCGTTCGAAGCCTGAAGCAATCCTCCTCGTGGGTTTCGGCCCGTATTGCCTTCAAAATCATAAAGTTTGGTGTAGGTGCTGCTGGCGGGATCATATGCGAAAATCACGCCGACATTACTGATTCCACCTTCATCAGTGACCCCGTATAAACGACCATCCTTACCCTGAATCAAAGCTGAGCGGAAAGGCTTCTTTCCATCCAAACCGTTGAAATCGTGGAGATCGGTATAGACGTTGGTATGCGGATTGAAGCGATAGATGACTCCGTTCGAAAACTTTCCGCCATTGTTGGTTGTGCCGTAAAAATTCCCATCGACTGCCATAAGCAAACGTCCATTGGCTGCAAAGCCGGTGGCTATGGCGAATGAATATACTTTCTGATATCCGCTTCCATCTGGATTGATGTGAAAGATCACTCCCACTTTATTATCGCCTCCTGAATTGGTGGTTCCCCATAACTGTTTTCCCCAACCGGCGAAACTAAATAATGAAAATCCGATGCATAATAAAAAGGTGAGTTGTTTTTTCATATCCTATATTTTAGAATGCTATAATTGGAACTAATCACTCAAACATATTATATGTATATGCCGCAAATTGGATCGCTGACCCAATTCTTTGCCTTAATAAATTGAAATTTTGCGGGTATCAGTTTTATTCCCAATATTGATCTGCAAAATATAAACACCAGGTAGAAATCCCACTATAGGTATTTCGAGAATATTTCCAATTGAAGAATAACAATAAATCTCTTGTCCCAAAAGATTAGATAGGCTCACCTCATTGAAACTTTCAGATGTTTCAATTGTGATTAATTCATTTGCAGGATTTGGATAAACCTTCACTGCCAGTTCATTTTCAGGAATACTTGTAGGTACCCATGCATCAGTACATACGGCATCCGATACAATTTTCTGGTATATCGCAACAACGCAATAGGTTTTCTTACCACTTCTCAAAGGTATGTACGGATAATCCCCGATACTCGTACCGACATTAAAAGGGTATTGATTTAGTAAGGTGTCGTTTCGGTACACATTATAAAATACATCAAACTCACCAAGTCCCATTGCAGGAGGATCCCATTGCAGGCTCACGCCCCCGTCTTTAGGGGTAGCCACTAAATTTCTCGCCGGGTTCATAATCAAAACATCGGTACATATTAAATCCGATTCACCGGCGGGGTACACAGTGCCAATACAATAGGTTTGCTTACCACCGGCAACTTTATTTTCATTAAAAACCGGACTACCAATAATTGATGTATTTAACAAGGTATCGTTTCGGTAAACATTATATCCTGAATAGTTGTCTGTTACAGGTGCTTTCCATTCCAGATTTATGTTTTTGCCGGTAACCTTGGCAATAAGGTCAGTAGCGGGAATAAAGAACTTTTTACTTTTTATTTTCCCGACAAACTTAAACATCCCTCCAACGGTGGCGCTGGCATTGAACCCGCTGGCCCATCCTGTCAAAGGGCTTAAAAAGTCAACTTTATTCATCTGGTCTTCCTCATTTACTTCAAAAGAAACCCATGAATGCCCACCATCTAAACTGTAAGAAACCCCATAAAGTCCACTACCAGTTGTACCTTTTTTAATTCCTGTACTGATCCAGGAATTTTCAGTTCCGGGAATATAACAGAAATCGTTTGTACCAATCAGACCGGTAATATCTACTGCTTTCCAGGTTAATCCTCCGTCGAATGTTTCCGAAAGAGAACCTGTAGAATTTGATTCTTTATCCTGCGCCAACCCATGAAATTGATCAGCAAATTCTACATCAACGGTTTTCCCTGATAAAGCTGTCGTACTAACTTCCCAATGAAGCCCTCTGTCGTTTGTGCGATAAACTCTTCCTTTCGTTGTTCCGAACCATGCATTTTTACCAATAGCCGAATAGTAGCCAACAACACCTGCCTCATCTGCAAGGGAAATAGGAATGCTTTCAGCAGCAATCCGGTTCCAGGTAACCCCACCATTATTGGTTGTATAAATTTCAAACACCCCACCTACCGGATCACCCATGCAGAACCCATTGTTTTGATCGAAAAAATGCACTAGGTTAGGAAATGAAGCAGGATCACTGAAGGTTGCTGTAGCCTGCCTATACCAAGTTGTACCGCCATCTGTTGTGACATAAATACCTTTTTGATTTGTACCCGACTTCCAGAACATTGGGCAATAAGCCGTATTGGCATTCAGGGCGAATATCATGGAAGGTACAAGTCCACTGCAATTAGGAATCGAACCAGAAGACCAGGTTTTGCCACCATCTATGGTACGAGTGAACTCCTGGATAGGGCTGTTTACGTTAAGCGCGTCATAGGCTGTTGCCCATACAACCAGTGAATCGACAGCATATATATGGCTTATGCCTCTCGAAGGTTTTGGAAACGCTGATGCCTGTGTAATCCATTCGCTGTTCCTTACAGTAACTTCATGAAATGCAGTATCTGTTGAATTGACAGCCTCCACTTTTATTGTATGGCTGCCAATCGCATAATCCTTGGTAAGCAAGCTATATGTAAACTTTGATTGGCCAGCTGTATATATCTTATTGTTATCAACATAAATATTCACTGCACTGGAAGTTCCTTTAAGCACAGAGCAATCAATAGCTACTGATGAGTTACAAGCGATTAACTGATTGTTCTTCAAATTAGTAATTCTTACGACTAAATTCGAACTGGCAGGTTTGATACCAATCACAGCCTCGTTATCTTTATTGAATGTGCCTTGAAATGCAATATTAAATTGTCCGATGCGATACCAGCCATCGCAATTGCCACCCCAACCCCAGTTCATGTGGAACATATCATCGCTCAACCGCCAGCCGTCGCAAACCCAGGCATGTCCATCAGAACCATAACCTCCATAATATATCGGACGAAAAGCATGAAGTTCAGTTTTCAACAGTTCTTTCCACTCATTATCAGAATAGGAGGCTTTTTTAACGTATTTAACAGATGTCGGATCATAGTTAAAATAGGTAGTTAGCGCCCAAGGTACACTTTCCGGATTAGCGCTCGATGCACCCGGACCATAATTCATATCATCCGATACTCCAGCCTGGTATAAGAGTGTTGCGATATCCTGATAGCTTGAACTGCTGGCAGTTTTTCCCATTGCTCTCCAGTTATATGTACTTTCCCCGAAATTAGCTGTTTGAGTTCCATAGACCGGGTGGTCATAAGAATGTGACAGAAAGCCTTTCTCAGGAAAGTTGTAATATTTCATGATCTGACCCATCGCAATGGCAACACAGCCAACCAAGGTATGTCCGCCTGAACCACTGGGCACAGCCGGACAATAATAATTATACCATTCTCCCTGATCCCAGGTTGTGGTAAGCAAAGGGCCTGCATCATCAAGTGATTGCTGAGTGTTTTTAGAGAGAGCACTGTTCCATTCTTTCAGCGACTCGGTGTTGTCGAGATTTTGGATAATGATATGCTCGATTTCTTTGCTGTAAGAATCAAACCAGTATTTGACAGCTAGATTGGTGATATTCTGTTCGATCGAACCTTCGTTCGATTGCGCCAAAATTGGAGTGGAAGCATCGGTTGCAGCAACCACCACAAATCCTCCTCCCTGGTAATTAAAAACGTGGTAAACAATATGCCCATTGTAGTTTACACTGAATGAACTTTCAAGGGATTTGGAAGCATTGCCATTGAAATTTTTGGGTTAATGGACAAAAAGAATGGTGAAAACCTCTGTAATCCTTTATTGGTATAGCTTTGCGAGAAATCAAAAATATGAATAAAAAAAGTGCTTTTATTGTGGTTCAAAAATAACGCTCAAATACGGTAAAATTGA
>JANXYV010000059.1 GCA_025355875.1 Prolixibacteraceae bacterium
GTTGATAATCCGGCCCAACTTCAGGCCAATAGCCAGCACCACATCTTTTTCGTGAATGCCTTTGCTCACCGCACCGGGGTCTTTCCCACCATGACCCGGATCGATCACCACTGTTATTGGTTTACTATTATTTTTATTTAAAGGCAGAGAGAAGGATTCCCGGGAAATGAAAACATTCAGGATGAGCAGGAAAATAGTTCTGGAACAACAAAGCTTCATCATATTGAAATTGGGTTTCAGCACAAAAGTTGAAATAATCTATTTATTTTATATTCCCCGACGTTAAGGTAAAGCCCTTATTTATATTTTTGCAGTCTGGAAGGGATTCCTTTGATTATCTTACAAACTGTGGTTTTGATAAAAAATCTTCTTGCAAATATATTACTTTTAGTGACCCTTTCTTCGTTTGGTCAGCTCAATCTGAAACCGGATACGATTTCTCCGGCCAATTTGTTAAATCTGAAAGATACCACTGCCGTTCTGCCTGCCGCGGCAAAGAAAGATTCTGTTGCAAAGCCTGTACTGGAGGCAACCATCACCTATTCGGCCGAAGATTCAATCATCCCGGACTTCGAAAACCAAAAGATGTACATGTATAAAAATGCGGTCGTAAATTACCAAGACATTGAGCTAAAAGCCGACTACATTATGCTCGACTTTGTGAACAAGGAAGTTTATGCCGAAGGATTGCCTGATTCGACAGGTGCGAAGGTTGGCAATCCGGTTTTTAAGGATGGAAAAGATAAATTTGAATCCAAGACGATGCGATACAATTTTGTAACCCAAAAGGGTATCATTACCGATGTGACTACTGCCGAGGGAGATGGTTTTATTCAAAGTGAGCTTACCAAAAAGGTCGATAAAGACGAATTTCTGCTTCGAAATGGTAAATATACGACTTGCGATGCTGAGCATCCGCACTTTTACCTGCATATGACCAAGGCCAAAGTAATCTCGAATAAAAAGATCATTACCGGCCCGGCCTACCTGGTTCTTGAAGACTTTCCGATTTATTTCCCGATGATTCCTTTTGGATATTTTCCCACAACATCGACCTATACTTCGGGCATCCTGATCCCGACTTACGGTGAAGAGCAAAGCCGGGGTTTCTTCCTGCGCGATGGAGGATATTACTGGGCCGCAAACGATCATTTTGACCTGGCTGTGCGTGGCGATATTTATTCAAAAGGTTCGTGGGCAACCAAGTTGCGCAGTAATTACAGGGTGAGGTACAAATTTTCCGGAAGTTTTGATTTTAGCTACAACCTCAATAAATATTCAGAAGAACCTCTTCCGGATGCTAAAACGACCAAGGGATTTAACGTAACCTGGTCGCATACACAGGATCCAAAGGCCAATCCGAACCGGACCTTCTCGGCCAGTGTAAATTTGTCGACGAGTTCGTACGACAAGGAAAATCAATATCTCTACGACAAGAATTCTGTTCAGAGTTATTTACAGACGCAAAAGTCATCGAGTATTTCCTATTCCCGAAAATTTGAGAATACACCTTTCAATATGTCACTGAACCTTCGGCATTCACAGAATTCGCGCGATACTACCATTTCGCTCAGTATACCTGAATTGACCTTCAACATGTCTAAAATCAATCCTTTCAAGGTTAAAAACAGGATAGGACCGGTGAGATGGTATGAAAAAATCGGGTTTAGTTATTCCGGCAACTTGAAAAACACCATTACCTGCAAAGAAAAGGAGCTTCTGGACAAATCGATCATAAAAGACTGGAAAAACGGGATCCGTCACTCTATTCCAATTACTTTGCCTTCGTTCAACTTACTAAAGTTTATCAACATCAGCCCAAGTTTTAATTATTCAGAACGGTGGTATACAAATTCCATTACCAAGCACTACGATCCAAATTATAACGATCCAAAGTCAGGTCAGCCATTGCATGTAGTCGTGGATACACTATACGGCTTTAAAAGAAACTATGAATATTCTTATAGCTTGAGCACCTCAACCAATATCTATGGCATGTACATCATGCGAAATCCGAATTCAAAAATTAAGGCCATCCGGCATAAAATTACGCCCTCGATGGGTTTCAGTTATATGCCTGATTTTGGTCAGGCCAAATACCATTTTTGGGACTATTATCTCGACGGAAATGGTAAACGAGTTGACTACACCTATTTTGAGCAAGGGGTTTATGGCTACACCGGGCGAGGAGCAAGCGGAGCCATTAATTTCAGTTTAACCAATAACCTTGAGGCAAAAGTGCTGGAAGCCGTTGCCGACAGTTCCAAGTCGAAAGATCAGAAACCCAAATACAAGAAGGTTAAAATCATCGATAATCTGGGATTCAATACCTCGTACAATATGATTGCCGACTCCTTTAAACTTAGTCCGATTACAATCAATGCGCGAACTACAATAAAAGGAGTAAGTGTGAATACTGGAGCGTATCTGAATCCATACATGGTTGATTCAAAAGGAAATGTGCACAATGAATATGTCTGGGGCCATGAGAAAGGGCTTGCAAGGCTTGGGCGGATAACCAATGCGAATTTGTCGTTCGGGATGAATTTCGATTCGAAAAAGTCGAAAAAAGAAAGCGATAAGGGTAAGGAAACCGATAAGACAAAAGAGAAAAAACCGGTTTCAGACGGAGAAACGCCTTATTTGCCTTTTAATATTCCCTGGAGTTTCAGGTTCGATTATTCTTTATTGTATTCCAATAGTTTTCGTCCTGATGCGAACGGCAATGTAAAAGGTAAAATTACGCAGGGTTTAAGCATGGGTGGACGGCTTACTCTAACAGAGAAGTGGAACATGGATATGAATACCAATTTTGACATTCAAGCGATGAAATTCTCCTTTACTACCATCAATATCAGCCGAAACCTGCATTGCTGGGCCATGTCGTTCAATTTTGTGCCATTTGGCGACCGCAAGAGCTACAGCTTTAACCTTTCGGCCAGTTCTGCCATGCTTAAGGACCTGAAGGTCCAGAAGCAGAACTCATGGCGCGACAACTAAATGCTTTCGTGAAACCCAAAAATAACAGGCAAATCGGTCATACTTCCAGCTGAATTTCCCTCCAATTTAATACCGATCCTGACTTATTAATTTGTTTATAAAATCTCATCCCTAATTTTCATTTTGCTAATTGTTTAAAGTACAACATTATAAAATTGTTTTGAACTGAATTTATTTATATTAAATTTGTTGTAATTTTGTGAAAAATGAAGTGAGATCTCATTGTTTTGTTTATTTTTAAAACTTCAGAAATTCAAACAAAAGATTAGCTTGAAAGATGATCTTTTGAATTTCAAAAGGCCAAAGATCAAAACCGAAGACTATGAATTTTCAGAAGAAAATACTGGTTATTGAAGATGATGACCGATTAGGCACTACGATCCAGAATATTCTCAGGGTTCATAAATATGACGTGTGTTTCACCAACAATGGTGCTTCCGGAATACAAAAAACCTTTGAGTATTCGCCCGATTTAATTCTTTGCGACATAAACATGGAAACCATCGATGGTTATCAGGTTTATAAGGTGCTGGAGGAGAGTACGATACTAAAAAAGATTCCATTTATTTTTTTAACCGGCAGCTCAGATATTGATGATATTCGCTACGGAATGTCGCTTGGCGCCGACGACTACATTGTCAAACCATTTAACAATGCCGATTTGATCCGGTCGATTGAAAAAAGGCTTGAAAAATTTGAAACGATCCGTGAAGAGGCGAACCGTGAATTCAATCAATTGTTTAACCTTTCGCCCATCGGAATCTTTTTGTTCGACGGATTGAAAATTTATAAGGCCAATCAGGCATTTGCAAAAATTGTTCATCTGAACGAAAGCAGCCCAATTGGTGTCGAAGTGGAAAATTTTATCGATGAAACATCGTTTCAGAAAATTCAGACGGAAATTCAAAAGTATCATACTGAAAGTTCCGAAATATTTAATGATGAAGTGACCTTAAAAACTTTCAGGCATGAGGAGGTTCAAATAAACCTGGTTATTTCTGAATTTGAGAAGTTCTCCAACTACAGGCTTTACATTGGAATAATCAGTTCGGTGATCAAGTTCAACGATGAATCTGAAGGCTCCGAGTTCGCCGATAAAGTTTATAATTTACTGAAACGTGAAAACATAAAGATCTCAGAAGGTCTGGAGGAAAAAATAACCGAAATTTTCAGGCAAAAAAGCTTGAACCCAAAAAAACAAACCAATACCTTTTTCACATCACGCGAAAATGAGATTCTCTGTCTTTCAATGGAAGGTTTACCAATCAAAATCATCGCTTACAAACTGGGCATTGCTGACAGGACGGTGGAAAAACACAGGGCTAAACTGATGGAAAAAGCAGGCGCAAATAATATGATTGAAGTAATTGTATTTGCTCTGAAAAACAGCCTGATAGAGATTTAATAAGCCGGATTTCAATTGCATTGAATAAAACAAAGGCAACATTCTGAATGGAGTGTTGCCTTTGTTTTATTAGAAGGGTAAGTCGTTTCCCTGATCATCAGAAAGTTCAGGAGGGATGTCGCCTGCCGAGAATTCAGGTGGATAACTCTTTACTGCTCCGGGTGCTTCAGGTCGATCAATTTTCCATGCATTGATGTTGTGATACCATTTGCCATTAAAATCTCGCGATTCAAGCGAAAAATAGACTTCAACCTCACTGCCTTCATTCACGCCATCAATCAAAGATATCTTATCTCCGAAGAGTGTGAAACAAACTTTTTTCGGAAATTGCTCGTTCGTTTCAATGACAAAATCCTGCTTTTTCCATTCTTTACCTGCTTTGCTTACTCCAGTCTCCGTTTTCAGAATCTGAAGAAGAGTTCCTTTTACCTGCATACTCATAATACTATTGTTTTTTTAGGCATAAATGAAAAACACTCTTGCAATCAGACCTGCAAGAGTGTTTAAAAATTGGCTTGGTCAATTATTTTTTTGCAGGGGCTGCCGCAGCTGCATCTTTTTTTACAATTTCGAGCAGTTCAACTTCAAAAATAAGGGTTGAATTTGGTTTTATGTCTTTGCCTGCACCTCTTTCGCCGTATGCCAAAGCAGCAGGGATATACAATTTCCACTTTGATCCAACCGGCATCATTTGTAAAGCTTCAGTCCATCCCGGAATTACACGGTTCACGGGAAAATTGGCAGGTTCGCCTCTTTCAATTGAGCTGTCGAATACCTTTCCATCAATGGTTGTTCCATGATAGTGACATTTTACTTCATCTTCAGCTTTTGGTTTTGGACCAGTGCCGGTTTTTAAGATTTCATATTGCATGCCATCAGGAAGTGTGATTACCCCTGGTTTATTTTTGTTGGCAGCAAGAAAATCGTCACCTACTTTTTTGTTTTTTTCTCCTTCAACCTTGGCAGCATCGGCGAAAAATTTCTGAATAGCTACATTGGCTTTTGCTGGTTTTATCTGCAACGAATCTCCCAGGAATGCTTTTGTAAATGCTGAAAGCAATATTTCCTTGTTCAATTGATCCACACCAGGAGCTTCTTTCATTTGTTGTTTATTACTTTCACCAATTAACACTCCCAGGGCATAGCTCACTGAATCGTTTTTGCTGGATAGAGTAACTTCGCCTTTTTTACCTGAATTTTGACATCCTGCAGCTCCAACAATCAATACAAGTGCCAATGCATAAATAACTGATCTTAATTTCATGTTTTATAAATATTTAATTAAACAATTTCCAAAAGTTCAACGTCAAAAATTAAAGTGGAATTCGGTCCGATCATTCCACCTGCCCCTTGCTCGCCATAGGCAAGGTCAAAAGGAATAAACAGCCGCCATTTTGCACCAACCGACATCTTTCTCAAAGCTTCATTCCATCCTGGAATGACTGCGCTCACCGGAAAAATGGCGGCTTCCTTGCGTTCAATCGAACTGTCGAATACTGTGCCATCAAGGAGTAATCCATGATAATGACACTTTACATAGTCATCGAGAGTTGGCGATTTGCCATAGCCTGATTTAAGAACTTTATATTGTAACCCAGTTTCAGTTTCAATAACTCCTTCGTTTTTGATGTTATTCGCTAGAAACAACAATCCTTCTTCCAAATTCCGGGTGGCCTCTTCATCATTTTGAGACATCATAAAATCCTGCAATTTCTGATTTGCTAGATCCATTGATATTTTTGGCTTATTTCCGGCAAATGTATCCTGAACTCCTGCCAAAAATTGCAGGGAGTCTAAATTCTTTATGCCAGACTGAAGTAAGTTGGACGAAATGGTTAAACCCAGTGCATAAGAGAACTCCTCCAATTGGTTTTTAAACTGATTATCAGGCATTCATTTGAATTGAAATTCAGGGTACGAATATAGAGTAATTTTTATTATCGACGACGTGCTTAAAATGTCTTTTTGCCCCTCAGGATTTCTTTTTTTCCGATTGGCCCCGGAATCCGTTCCATCAGGAATCCGGCGGAAGAAAATGCACGCCTGACCGAACCTTTTGCACAGTAGGTAACGATAATTCCACCTGTTTTGACCTTTGCAGCCACCTTTTGAATAATTTCATCACTCCACATTTCGGGTTGTTTACCTGGAGCAAAAGCATCGTAATATACAATATCGAATTGAGGAACAGCATCAAATTCAAAAGTCAGTAGGTCGGCCTGAATTTTTTTTAAACTGAAGCCGGATGAAATTTCGTTCATCAACTCCCATTCGGTCCGATGAATTTGATCAAAAATCTCCGCCCATTCCGGAAATATCGACTGCGGATAATTTAATGTCGAATATTCAGATTCAGAAAGTGGATATTTTTCCAGGCTGAAATAATCGACGCAGATATTCTTCTTCTGAGAATAACAGTATGTGAGATAAGCATTTAATCCTGTTCCAAATCCAATTTCAAGAATGGAGATAGGGCTAACAGGCATTTGCAGCAAACCCTGTTCGATATAAATATGAACTGATTCCTGAACTGCTCCATGTATCGAATGATAATGCTCATCCATTTCCGGAAGGTAAATAGTATGGGAGCCATCTTCGGTAATCTGGAACTCTTTTCGCATCTGTAGAGGTTTTAATGAAAGAACGTGCCAAAATAACTAATTTAGCAGCCGCATGAAAAAAAGAAACTAAAATGTTGTTGAAAATCTATCCGGAAAACCCAAATCCGAAAGATATCCGTCAGGTGGTTGAAGTCCTTCAAAGTGGAGGAATCATTGTTTATCCTACTGATACTGTGTACGGCCTCGGATGCGACATTACCAACGCCAGAGCTGTAGAAAAAGTGGCCCGCTATAAAAATGTTCAGGTCGAAAAATCGAACTTTTCTTTTATTTGCAGCGATCTGAGTCACCTTTCAGATTTTACGAATCCGGTGTCAAATCCGGTCTTCAAACTTTTAAAGCATTACCTGCCTGGTCCTTTCACTTTTATCCTGAATGCCAACCGTAATGTCCCGAAATATTTCAAAGGGAAAAAGAAAACAATTGGTATCCGAATTCCTGACAATTCGATTATTCTCGAAATTGTACGCGTGCTTGGAAACCCCATTATGTCGACTTCCATTCATGACGACGACGAGATTGTTGAATATTCAACCGATCCTGAATTGATCCATGAGAAGTTTCAGGATATTGCTGATTTGGTTATCGATGGCGGATACGGCGACAATATTCCATCCACGATTGTCGATTGTACCGATGACCCTCCGGTTATTGTGCGACAAGGGAAAGGTGTATTTGAAGACTAATTATTTGATATTTAGATCAGTGCAGAAAGCACCTTGCGATTTTGTATTGAAAATTGTATCTCCGGTTGGTTCCCCAAAACCTGGATTGCCCAGGGAAATCGTTTGCATTTCAGGAACTGATTTAAATCCATTCTGATAAATGGCCAGGTCAATCAAATTTGATTTTCTGCGGTTGATCAGACTGTTTTCAAATTGGATTTGATTCTTCCGGATGATTAAATCACTGGCTTGAAAATCATCGGATTGATCGCAGGAACGAATTTGGGTAGGATTTAATCTTAGGTGATAGGCAACTTTTTTGAAGGCCGACTCTTCAGATCTGGAAAGTTGGTTTAAATTTTTGGTTACCAGGTAATTATTTCGGCCGTTTATCAGGTGGATCATCATGTTTTTTGTATTGTAAACAAAAATCCGGTTTTGATTCATTGTTCCCATTTTTTCCTGAAGTTCAGTAACCTGAAAAAGAAAGAAAATGGAAAGGGTCGCGAAGAGCCAGATTTTCTCCTTTGTTTGGAAATATATGATCACTGCACTAATGCAAGCAAATAAGAGCCAAACCTGAACCGGAGTCAGCACAATTCCCCGCGTCACAGCCAAAGGCGCGGCATCCATCGCTTTTAACGAGAATAGCATCAGGTGTGTAATTTTTTCAATGACCAACCCAACTATCATGGCGAATCCGTGAAAAGGAGCGCAAATGAAAAAGGCCAGGGTTAGCCAAATGATTAAGGTTGTTACCGGAATGACTACAAACCCGCTCAGCCAGAATAAATTAGGGAATTGATTAAAATAGTACAAACCCAGGGGAAATGTAATAAACTGAGCCGCAACCGACACCGTGAACAAACTCCAGCTCCATTTCAGGATTGGATTGTTCAGCTCAAGAAGGTTATTCAAGGCTGGCTGAATCAAAACGATTCCCAATACGGCCAGATATGAAAGCTGAAAGCCAATGTCGAAAATCACATCAGGATTTAGAAGAAGGAGAAAAAAAGCGGAGGCTGTGAGCGAATTGTAAATATTAACCGGTCTTCGGAGTCCGTTACCAATAATCACAAACGTAAACATGACCGTTGCCCTCTGAACAGCCGGAGAAAAGCCGGTAATGAAAGCGTAAAACCACAGAAACAAAATCATTATCACCGAAAACAGGGCCGTCCCAATCTTCCCGCGCCTCAGGAATGAAAGTAGAAACCCAAGAATAACATAGATCAGTGCCACATGCAGGCCCGAAACCGATAACACGTGCATGGCTCCGGTAGAGGCAAAATAATCGAGTGTTTCCTGATCAATTTCAGTACGATACCCCAAAGTCAGGGCAGAAACAACTGAGCGTTCTTCCCGTTCAGGAATGGCCTGGGTCAGCATCGAAATTAGCTTGTCTCGGTATATTTCGGCTTTCAGTCCGAGCCGATTGACCTGATTTCCCGTTTTCAAATAGCTTCCGCGGTTTAAAAATACTGAATACCAAATTCCATTACGGTGCATCATCGACTGATAATCCACCTCAAAAGGATTTCCCGAATTCTGGATTTCCTGAAGCTTACAAAGCAGGATTAACTGATCGCCGGTAGTAATCGTTGAATCAAATTTCCCTTTGCTGAAATAACCAATTACCTTTTCAGGATTGGTGAGGATTTTGTTTTGGATCAAAAGAATAGTTTGAAACGTATTCGCTTTTTCGGCTGGCTTCTGACAAACCTCAGCGAGGAAATAGTCATTTTGCTGCAAAGGCAGCAGCGTTTTGGACTGAGAAGCAGGATAAAACATTCCGGATAAGACTATAACTGCCGAAACGATCAGATTCTGGATTTTCAAGGAGCTGAAATTTCGGTTATGCCAGAAAATAACAAGAAATGCAATCATCAAAGTACATACTATTCCAGTCCAACGGAGATCGATTGACAGGTAATGCCTGATCAGGATTCCGATCAGGAATAGGATGAAGATGCGAATAAACGGGATTTTTTGGAAAGGATTTGGTTCGGCCGGCATAGGTTTATTTTTTGCCGCTTACGTGATTTGATTTTGGAATGTTTACCTCAATCTCCAGAATTTTTCGAAACGACAGTTTTTTTTGCCAACCCTATCGTTTTGACTCTGAATTAATCCTCACTATTTCCCAGGAATTTTAATCCGGTACTTTGGGGTCACTTTTCCTTTTGAGATCGCAATTAATTTGCTTTTAAGTAGTCTCTTCTTCAGAGGATTCAAGTAATCAACGAACATGATGCCTTCAAGATGGTCAAATTCGTGCTGAATGACTCTGGAAGTAAAACCGCTGTATGTTTCTTCGTATTCCCTGAAGTTTTCGTCCTGATATTTAATCCTGACCCATTCCGGACGAAGTACATCTTCACGGATTTCAGGAAGGCTCAGACAGCCTTCATTCAAAACCCATTCATCACCATATTTTTCAAGAATTTCTGGATTGATAAATGCTTTCACAATCCCCTCAGGCTCACCTTCTTCATCGGTTGTTGTATCCAGAATGAACACGCGAACCGGCTTTCCGACCTGTGGTGCGGCCAATCCAACTCCATCAGAGTTGTACATGGTATCGAACATATTTTCAATAAATTCCTTTAAACCAGGAAAATCCTTGGTAATTGGTTCTGCCTTTTTTCGTAAAACAGGGTCGCCAAATACGGTAACCGGGTAAATCATCCAGTGTATTTTTTTTGTTCCAAATAGCTTTGTAAAATAATCGTAGCACTCACTCCGTCAA
The DNA here is from genome assembly GCA_025355875.1 of Prolixibacteraceae bacterium. Classification (GTDB taxonomy): domain Bacteria; phylum Bacteroidota; class Bacteroidia; order Bacteroidales; family Prolixibacteraceae; genus Aquipluma. The sequence goes on from JANXYV010000059.1 coordinate 10,441, forward strand.
TGGTTTCCTTGTTTTGCCGGTCTTTTTTTTTCAAGCCTGCATCAATCATGGTTTGAAATGCCATTTTCGATGTAAACCGTTCATCGACCTGCTCAAGGAGCATGTCCGGATAATCCTTCTGAAATTTCTTCAAAAACGGATTGATGTATTTAACGGCTTCGGAGGGTTGATTGTTCATTTGCATCGGATATCCCACGATTACTTTTTCAACGGATTCCTTCGCGAAGTAATCTTTGAGAAAAGTCCAGATTTCATGGGCAGGTACCGTGGTCAATCGGGTTGCTATCATTTGAAGCGGATCGGTAACTGCAATCCCAACCCGTTTTTTCCCGTAATCGATGGCCAATATTCTTCCCACTTTAATCCAATTTGCGGCAAAAATAGCAATATTTACTTAACAAGTTGTCCTGAGATTCTTCATTCATTGTGAAATCCATTGGGGCAACTGAGAAGTTGAGAAAGGAATCATCATTACTCGATCTCCAGAATATAGTCATTTTTTAAAGTCGACTCCCTTGTTTTGGGGATTAAGAATGGCAAACTAAGCTCGGTTACTTTAAACGAAGGAAATACTTTCAGGACTTTAAAGGTCTCTCCAGAATTTCTGATTTCTTCAAGTCCCTGTTCATTCGTGAAAATCCAGGTGCCTTTCTTTAGGCCAATTACTTCATTTTCAGTTAAACCGGGGGTAATTCTCCCCGAATAAAAATCCAGCGACAAACTGCTTTCCTTGTATTGATAAAAGTGATCCGGAGCAATGTGGCTTTCCTTTACAAATTTGCCTGCCTGCGAAGTAGATTGATACTTCAGCAATTCAGGATAAAAACTGATGGCCATCATCAGGTTGAACGAAATGGCAGTGAGGATGGTCGGAATGAAAAGCTGCTCCGTTTTCCCGTTCAATTTGCGAAAAATGATCCAGTTCAAAAAATACAGAATCAGAAAGATTGCAGGTAAAAGCAGTGATGCCGGAGGAAAAAAGAATGCGAAATCAAGGATGATCGCGAGCCAAAAAATCTGAATGACTCCAATCTGAACTTTCGAAACCTTTCGGAGTAAGCTTTCCTTCATGTCGTAAATGAATTTGGCAGTAATAATGGCAGCAAACGGGAACAAAACAAAAATATAATGTGGCAGTTTGTAACGCGATAAGGACAGGGCAATAAAAACCAGTACAAAACCACCGATAGTAACCGACTCTTCGGAACTTTGAATCTTAAACTTTTGCTGAAAAAGTTTCCCGATCCGTCCGATCAGTGCCGGAATGAAGAAGAATATCCATGGCTGAAAATCCCAGATTATAGTCTGAAGAAAAAAGAAATATCCAGCGTGGTTATCCAGGTAATTATCTCCGGAAATCCGTCCAAAACTTTGAGTCCAGAAGAAGAACCCAAGACCGGACGGCCCTTTCAGACCATAGACCGTTTTTTCGGGATGAAGGTCGAATTGCATATACAAGCCATAACACATTGGCGCCAGGAGTATCGCGACAATCAGTATGACCAGAATCCATTGTGGCTTAAAAATATTTTTCCATTCCCGTTTCAAGAGAAAATCGGTGCCGAAAGCCGCCATCATGATGACTAATGCAACTGGTCCTTTGGCCAGCATCGCACCACCGATCCCAATCGAGCCAAGAATCAGATACTTCCATTTGGGATTTCGCAGGTATTCGCTGATCTGCCAAACGGCAAACATGACCAATCCCAACAAATTCGTATCAGTCCTAACATCGTTCGTGATCAGGAATAAGGCCTGACTGCTGGCCAGAATCAATGCTGCCAGCAATGAAATTTCCCGGGAATAATAAATCAGGGAAAAGCGGTACACGCTATAAATGCCCAGAATAGCAAGAAGCAATGACGGAAGTTTATAGCTGAAGTTCGATACGCCGAAAACCAGGTAGGAGAGTGACGACAGCCAGAAAAGCAAAGGTGGTTTGTCGAGGTAATCTTTGCCTTGCTCGAAAACCTGGAGAAAACTTTTTGTCCAGCTCATTTCCAGGGAAATCATGGCATATTGAGCCGCATCCAATTCCATGACGTCGATCAATAAATTGAAGAAATAGACCAGCAAGATGGCGCCAAAAAGGATCGGATACCTGTAAATATTCAGGAAACGTCCAAACTTATGATCTGTTTTATATCCAAAATCCTCAGGATCAGAAAGCCATGATTTTAATTTTCCAATTATACTATTTGGTTTCGTTGTGTCCATTGATACGGTTTTTTCAAAATAGTTCAGGTATTGCAGAAAGGCTAATTACGGTAAAAAAAGCCATCCTGACAAACCAGGTTAACCAGATTTTCTATTTTTCCAAATTTCATTTTCCTAAATCCTTCCATCCATATCTTCTGGAAAATTTTCCGGCTTCAATGGAAATTTTACCGGCTGTCCCTCTCGTTGTGAGCGGTATACGGCAGTGAACAGTTCAACCGTTTTACGGCCGTCTTCAGCCGTAACTGCAGGTTGGCGATCGTTCAGGATTGCATCGGCAAAATCTTCCAGTTGCTGTTTGAAATACCAGGTCATAGAGTCAACCGAATGAAATTCGTGCTCATCGGTATGGTTCCATTCTTCAATCATTTTCTCTTCTCCGGAAATCGTCCAGAAATCAAGCCGGGGCGCATCTTTAATCACTGTTTTTCCGGGAAGAAACATCGATCCGCCTTCAATCTGGGCACCTACTGAAGCTCCATTACTGCCATGAATATGTACTTTTCCATAGATTCCCGGTTTTTGTGAATTGCTCAGGATGATATTTCCCAGTCCGCCATTTTTAAATCTGACCAAAGCAACTGCGGTATCATCCACTTCAATGTATGGGTGATTGATGTTGGTCCAGTAACCAAATACTTCTTCAATATCGCCCATCATCCATTGCATCAGATCAAGCTGATGGGGCGCCTGATTGACCAAAACCCCGCCACCTTCTGTTTCCCAGGAGCCCCGCCAGGCATCGTTTTCGAAATACGAACGGTCGCGCCAGCCGAGCATTTGGATGGTTCCCAAACTGGGAGTTCCGATCTTTCCTTCATCGATGGCTTTTTTCATTCGAATGACGGGCTGATACCAGCGTCGCTGACTGATCACTCCGGCTTTTCGTCCGGTATTTCTGGCAGCTTCAATAATCCGATCGCAATCGTTCATTGTGGATGCCAAGGGTTTTTCAATCAGAACATTTGCTCCGGCTTCCATGGCCTGAATCGCCAGATCAGCATGAAATGGATGAGCTGAACAGATGAGTGCCATCCGGATATCTTCTGCTTGAATCATCTTCGGGATAGACGAATAAACCTTTACGCCGAATTCTTCAGCAAACTTTTGTGCTGAAGCCGGAGTCCGGCTCCAAACGGTTGTGAAATTCAGTCCCGGAATTTGCTGAATGGCTTTTGCATGGAAATGAGCAATCTTTGAGCATCCAAGTATAGCGGTATTGAGTGGCATGGTTGATGATTTATGACGTTTCAAGTAATTGTTTATTCATTGTAATTAAGTCATTTATTTTCAGTTGTCTTATTTTTAATCAATGACATGAATAAGTGACTGTTAATGATAGGATCGTAGAACGATACAAATACTCATTCTTATTTTTCTCCTTTTTCCTAATTCCTTTTTCTATTGATGATGACCATTTTCTCTATCTTTTCAAATGGTATAAATATCAGTAATGCGTTTATAACGAAACCTGAAATCAGAACATATTGTCCACTTTCCGGATGGTGAAAAGTCATCATTAGTTTGCCGCATAGAGCCAGAATCCCTCCTGATAGCATGGCGGCAATACCAAGCTTTTTGTTAAACCTCAGCTTGAAAAGTGCGGCGACCATCGGGATAATAAATGCACCGGAATAAAACGAAAGTGCCATCAGCAGCGACGAAACAATGGAAGTGACTTTCAACGAGATCAGAATGCTTAATCCGCCTACCAGGACAAGAAAAAGTTTGGTTTGTATGAACGATTTTGCATTGTCAATATCTTTATGGAACAGTTCGCTTAAAATCATGGAAGCTGTAAGCAGGGTGGTGGCAGCTGTTGAAAGTACGGCAGAGATTACCGCTGCAACCAGGAGCCCGGTGGCCCATTCGGGCAGATATAAGCTGGCCAGGTTAACCAGTGCAGAACTGTGTTCTGTTCCAGGTTGCAACATGGCCGCGTAAATTCCTATATATGAAAGGACAAACCCAAAAGGGATTAAGATCAGGGCAACGACCAATACACTCCGGAAAGCCGTTTTCGAATCTTTAGCGCAAAAAACCCGCGAATATATATCCGGGCCAACTACAAAAGTGCTCGAAAAAGTTAAGATCAAAATGAATAAATCAAAACGCGAAAAATGGCTGTTGAAAGGAAAAACATCAGCGAAGTTTGGTAAGGCTGGCAGTTTACCTGCTGGAATCAGAAATGCAGTGAGGATAACGCCTCCAAGGATGAAGAACGATTGGAACAAATCGGTTTTCATTACCGATACCTGGCCGCCAATGTATGTATAGACGATGAAAATTGTACCGGTGAGCAGTACGCCGGAAGAATAACTCATATTGAAAAAGCTGACAAGAATCTGTGCCCCTGCAATGATTTGTGCAGCTACAATTCCCAGCCATGCTACCGGAATAATCACTGAGGTGACTTTTCGTGCCGATTCTCCGTAATACTGGCCAATCAATTCCGTAAGTGTAAATTTTCCCTGAGAATATACTTTCTTTACGATAGGCAGCAATCCAAATAATCCCAAACTGGCTGCCAGAATGTACCACGCCGATGCCCAGGACTGACTTTCGCTTAATCCGATTGTTCCCAGAATGGCTGATCCACCAAGGATGGTAGCCAGCAAACTTCCTGAAACCTGCCAAATGCCGGTCTTTTTTCCGGCCAGGAAATAGTCGAAGGGCGTTTTGATTTTCAGGAAAGAATAGATTCCGATCAGTAACAAAATAAATCCGTAAACAATTAAGATGGCAATCTTCATGAAATCAGGAAAAAGAAAAAGGCAAAAGTAAAAAGGCAAAAGGATAAAATGGTTTTAGAGAATAATATTTGTCAAATTAAATTCTTTTACGGGTTCTGTTTTCAAAAATGCTGGCTTGCTAATTCGACATTATGTGTTCAAAAACATTGCCATTTAATTGATGAGTTTAGTTATTTTTGTTTCCGTTATCGCACACGGAACTTTTCAAATCACGATGTCAATCGATCGGATTAAAACATATTAAATAGGAATCATGAACTCAAACCGCCGCAATTTTTTAAAACTTTCAGGTATTGGAATAGCCGCTGTGGCAATTCCCGGAATGGCACAATCAGCTTCGTCCAAACCTGAAAAATCAAAATCAGTACCTGTTCGCCTTGGGCTTGCTTCTTATACGCTCCGGAAAATGAATCTGGACGACGCTTTGGCCGTCTGCCAAAAACTTGATCTCAAGCACATTTCGCTCAAAGATTTTCATCTGAAACTGGATTCAACTGATGCCCAGATTGCCGAAGTGGTTCAGAAATGCAAGGATGCCGGAGTTGAACTGGGTTCAGGAGGCGTAATTTATATGAAATCAGAAGCCGAAGTGGATGCCGCTTTTGAATATGCCCGTAAAGCAGGAATGAACATGATTATTGGTGTCCCGCAGCACGAAATGCTGCCCTACGCCGAAAAGAAAGTGAAGGAATACAATATTCGTTTGGCGATTCACAATCACGGGCCAGGCGACAAAGTTTATCCGAGTTGCGAAAGTGCGTACGTTCTGATCAAAAACATGGATCCACGGGTGGGACTTTGTTTGGATATTGGCCATACCCAACGGATTCAGAGAGATCCGTCGGCAGATTTGAAAGACTATTTCAGCCGGGTTTTTGAAATCCATATGAAAGACGTAACGACTTCAGATCAGGATGGAAAAGCCATCGAAATCGGACGGGGCGTAATCGATATTCCGGGATTTCTGAAAACGGTGGTCAAAATGAAGTTTTCAGGAATTATTTCCTTTGAATACGAAAAGGAAGATGCTGATCCGGTTCCTGGACTGGCCGAATCGATCGGTTATGTGAAAGGTGTATTGGCAGTCATCGGATAGTTTTCATTGTTTAAAATCACAATCAAGGCCAAAACTGGTCATTTTATCCCTTTTCAAAAACCATTCAAACCATAATATTATGAGTTCAAATCGAAGAGAATTTCTCCGGAATGTAGCAGTTGGTGCAGCAGGTCTAACCGTTGGCGGCGCAGCAAGCGGATTCAGCGCAAAAAGTTACTCGAGAATCGTAGGTGCAAACGACCGTCTCAACGTTGCGTTGATTGGTTGCGGACGCCGGGTCAGCGCTTATTACAACACATTGAAAGATAAAAACAGTAATGTTGATGTGGCCTATATTTGCGATGTCATGAAAAAGCAGCGCGAAAAGGTGGGTAAGGATTTGGCCGGAAGTATTTCAGGAAAAGCCTCTCTGACCATCGACATCCGCGAGGTATTGGCTGATAAAAGGGTCGATGCCATTTTCAATGCTACTCCCGATCATTGGCATGCTCCGGGAACCTGGTTAGCCATGCAGGCCGACAAACACGTCTATATTGAGAAACCATGCAGCCACAATCCACGCGAAGGTGAACTGCTGGTGGCTTTTCAGAAAAAATATGGAAAAGTAATCCAGATGGGCGCTCAGCAGCGCTCAGATCGCAACTCCCAGGAAATTATTGCTGAAATTCATCACGGAGCGATTGGCGAAGTTTACAAGGCTGTTGCATTTTATACCAATGCGCGTGGCGAAAGTCCGGTACAGAAAAAAGCAACGGTTCCGGAAGGTCTGGATTGGGAACTTTGGCAAGGACCTGCACCACATCAGGAATATATGGACAATATCTGGGATTATAACTGGCATTGGTATGGCTGGAAATGGGGCACTGCCGAAACCGGAAATAATGCCACACACGAACTCGATGTGGCTCGTTGGGCACTTCAGGTGAATTATCCTGAACAGGTTGATGTTGAAGCTGCCAAGCGACACTTTATAAAAGATGGCTGGGAAATGTACGACACCATGGATGCCACCTTCCGTTTTCCAGGGAATAAAATCATTAAATGGGACGGCAAAAGCAGGAATGGCCACAAAACTTACGGATCGGACCGGGGGACCATTATTTATGGAAGCGAAGGAACTGTTTTTGTTAACCGGGAAGGGTATTCGCTCTTTGATCGATCAGGTAAGAAATTGAAAGACAGCAAACCCGCCGGAACTGAGGCTGGTACAGCCCTTGGCGGAGGTGGTGACATGACTGACGCTCATATTGCCAACTTTTTTAATGTGATTCGCGGAAAGGAAACCAAACTGAATTGTCCGATTGAAGAAGGTGCAATCAGCCAAATGATGTGCCACTACGCAAACATTTCGTACAGAATCAATAAACCGTTTAAAATTGACACCGAAACGGGACTTATCCTCGATACAGACGGAATGAAACTGTGGAACCGCGAGTACGAAAAAGGCTGGGAACCGAAGATCTAGCTCTAGAAAAAGAAAAATCAAAAATGGGAACTCTCTGAAAACACTTCATAGAGTTTTTTTTATCTGTCCTTAAAGGTTTCAGATAGATGATGATCGGGAATTTTGATCACGTTATGGTATTATCTATCGGTTCTCTCGAACCAAACCAATACCCGGTTGTTTCAGTAGAAAATATACCTGAATATGAAAAAGAACAAATTCTCTTGGCTGAAATTAAGCTTTACCCTGATTGGATCGGTGGGCGGTTTTCTCTATTGGAAACTGGTCGGGTGCACTACCGGAACCTGTCCGATCAAATCGGTATGGTATTGGTCATCATTGTGGGGCGCAGCTATGGGTTATTTGTTAGGCGATTTGACGGGAAGTTTTTTTCTGAAACAGGAGACAAAAAATGATCAAACGGTTTAACCGAATAGTAAACTCAGGGAGGCCGGTTCTGGTCGACTTTTATGCAGATTGGTGTATTCCGTGCCGGATGATGCCTCCCATTCTGAAGGAAGTAAAAACCCAGTTTAGGCAGCTACGGATCATTAAAGTGGATGTCGATCGATTCCCCGATATTGCCATTTCGTGTAAAATAAAGAACCTTCCGACGGTTGTTTTGTTTCAGGAAGGTAAAATTCACTGGAGTGGAACAGGAGTTCAGGAAGTTGATGACATTTCTATGGCATTGAAAGAACTACTCTGAAATATTTAGCATTTTCGAAAAACGAATTGCCTTTAACTGAAAATTAAGCGGATGACAGAAAAAAAATTAGCATATGGAGATCGTCTGCCTCATTTTATCATGAACGACGAAAATCATCGACCGATTGATATTTCTACCCTTACCGGAAAATTTCTGATCCTTTATTTTTATCCAAAAGACGATACACCAGGGTGTGTGAAGGAAGCTTGCGGTTTTCGCGATGCCTTTCAGGATTTGGTCGAGGCAGGAGCTTTCGTTTTCGGGGTCAGTAGCGATAGTCCTGATACACATGCCAGTTTCAAAGCCAAATACCGCTTGCCATTTTCCTTGCTTTCGGATACCGCCGGAGAACTCCGGAAACTGTTGGGGGTTCCCTCCGATTTATTTGGATTGTTGCCAGGTCGGGTAACCTATATTTTCAATCCTGAAGGACGGCTTCTCCATGAATTTAAATCGCAAATGTCTCCAGAGAAACATGTGAAGGAGGCGTTGAAGGTGATAGGAAGAGGATGATATGGGCTCGCTGGGTCGGGCGATCTTTGCTGTTTAATTGGATAGTTCAATATTGAGTTACAGTTGAGTATAATCTATAGGAACTTCCAGGCTGTTCACCAACTTTGAAATCTGCACTTTTTTCACTTCTACTGGTCAACTGGGTGTACAAGTTCTTATTGAAAAATTACGCTCTTTTCTAGCCAACCTGATTGATTCGCAGATTATGTCAAACTTTCCTTAGTACATGACAAAAATATAAATAGCTGAAGATCAACCAAATAAGTTCGTTAAAATTTGCATAATACCTTGAATATCATTATCTTACAAGAAATTACCACATCTCGAAGTAAGAAATATGACATCCAAGGTAGAGGCTAAAAGTAGTGAATTAGTTGCCATTTTCCATGAATTGCTGGGCTGGAATTTGGCAAGGGTAAAGTTCTTTGTTTTATTTATTTGTGCGCTCTGTAAGGTTCAAACAGTTTGTTTTGACAAGTTATCAACGGCATTTAACAGCACTGCGGACTCCGCTTCTTCTCTTCGCAGGATACAGCGGTTTATAGCTAAGTATCCGTTGGACTCTGACGTGATTGCGCGTATGATATTCAGGCTATTGCCACACAAGCCACCCTATCGTATCGCAATGGACAGGACTAATTGGAAGTTTG
>JANXYV010000069.1 GCA_025355875.1 Prolixibacteraceae bacterium
GCCCAAAAATTGAACCCTGGTCTTTCTGTAAGGAGACTTTCTCTATTAACCAGGGTTTATCTATACCCAAGGCTAATGCAAATATTTGTTCGCTATTCATGCCCCAAAGATAAATTACCCACACCAAACATCATAGAGCCATAATTTTATGATATTGCAATCAATTCCATTCAATAACCTTTTAATCAATTTTTCTATGAAAAAAACCATTTTTAAATCAATTAGTGTTTTTTTAGCTGTGTTGATGTTCAGCTTGCAGACTTTTGCGTATTCTTCAAAAACATCAGTTCCAATCACCCAAGATGAGATTCAATCTGTTACTAATTTCGATGAGTCGGAAATTTATACTGCATTTGCAGAAGTATCGGATTTGGATCAATATCTGGCCACGAATGATAGCAAAACTTACTCCGATGTAAATCTAGAAAACAGTAAGTTGCTCAACGGGATTTCGGCGTCTACTACATTGCCATTTAGTCAATCAAAGGACGAAAAAGCATTAGGGATTCCTTCTTTCCTTTGGGGTTGTGTCTTAGGCTGGGTCGGTCTTTTGATTGTTTATTTGATGTTGGAAAACAAAGAGGAAACCAAGAAAGCTCTGTGGGGCTGTGTTGCAGGGACTGCCGTCTGGGTCGTAGTTTATGTTATCCTGATTGCGGCATCGGCTTCTACTACAACAAGTAGTGGATATTATTATTAGTTTCTATTTAAACACAGGCTCTTAAATAATTAGTCAGTGGCTTTTCTGTCACTGGCTAATTATTTTTTATCTCCATTTTAAGTATGTGATTATCAGCAAATTAAAAATTAGCGTTTTATGAAAATATTTTTCGGCGAACTCATTTTATTGTTTTTAATCATAACCTTATTATCATCTTGTTCTTCCCTAAAAGTGACCTACCCTGTAAAAAGCAAGAATAAATTTGCAGAAATTGCTGTAATCTCTACCTATGTTGATATTAAAAAACCAGTATTTCCATTATTGGATGCTGCCATAATTAACAAAGAAACTAATTCAATTTCGTCAGAATTAACTAAACTATTCAAAGATTATTCATCAGTTATCAGGGAGAACGTTTCTAAGCAATTGATGGATAATTTTAGCTGTAAAGTAATTTATGGAGCGTCGCTTCATTCGAATTTAGGGATAAATAATCTTAAGGAAACATTTAATTTCGAACATTCATTAGAGAGAAATGATAAAGCCTTTCCTAAAATTGTAGAAGCTGATAACGAATTCAATTTTTTTGAATTTAATAAATGGAATACTATTTCCTTGAATATTATAGATTATTTTGATCACTCGATAAATTACAAAAATACTGTAACTGAAGTATGCAATAAAATGCAAGTTGATCATTTGGCCGTAACTTATTCAGTATTGAAAACGTTTCCAGGCGGGTTGATTTTAAGTGATAAAATATCGCTATACACCTATTTCTATCTCTTTAACAAAAATGGAGAATGTATTGCAAATGGGATAAATTTTTCAGAGCCAACAGGGTTTAAGGGCAAGGAAGTTGAAGGATATAAGCTCGCATTAAATAAATATTCTGAATTGTTTTTACCAATTATTGAAAAAGTCGCATCAAAATATAAATAGGATAAACATGGATCAACATATTTTATCTATGCATACTCAAGCAAAAAATTCATTACCCTTTAAAATTACGAATACAATCCCTTGGTATAACCTATATTTTTACATCAGATTATGACAAAAATATATTTCATTATTTGCGTATTTTGTGTTTCGTGTTTTGTTGCATCTGGTCAAAGTTTTTATCGGATGAAAGTTGACATTACTATAAAAGTTAAAAATCTGGATAGTACTTTTCAATATACTAAAGGCATTGTCAGATATGACAAGAATTTCAAAAAAATAGTTTACGACATAACTTTCCCACAAAAGGAGTTTTACCTTTCGCAAGACACTTTGATCTACAAATATCAAGGTGAAAAGTTGATTTCAACAATAGGAAGCCCATTTAAACCTGAATTTTCGATTTTCCATTTTATCTTGAACAATGACATTTCTGATTTTGGCCTAAAAAATTCAAGCTTCAAGGCAACAAATGTTGATAAAGTAAACGACCTGATTATCACCAAATGGACTGCTCCCAATTCTCCAAAATTTCCATTAGGGAATATTATTGTATCGAGTAGAAATAAGAGGTTGCAATCTGTTGTCTTGTATGGTAAAAAAGGAGAAATACTTAGCCGTCAAATATTTAAAAAGTACACCTTTGTTAGCGGACTTGAAGTTCCTACCGAAATACTTGCCATAAACTATATAAACGGTTCTAAAACTTACCAGATTATCCAGTTCGACAAAGTGCAGGTGAATGAACCTGGACATGATGCAGAATACGATTTTCAGGCGGAAAAATACAACCCATGAAGAATATTCTTGTCTTTCTAATTGTAATTATGTCGAATATTATAATTGTTAATAAAAGTGCTGCGCAACTTTCAAATTATGTCCACCGCGTTGATTCACTTTTTGAACTGCCTCAGAAAACTAATTATGCGGTATTCGCAAAAGGCAACAAAAACGAAATAGAAAGCACCTCTTCGGTTATATTTGTTTTTTACAAAAATTTCATTTCTTCACAAGATATTGACGCTTGCGTATTTACTCCATCGTGTTCAGTTTATGCCATTGAGTGTATCCATCATGAAAAAAACAAGCTTATTGCCTTTATGAAAATTTCGGATCGTGTCATGCGATGCCATCCATTAGTATCTCCAGGTTTATACAAAATTGATTTAAAAACCGGTAAAAATTTCGATCCCATTGAAAACTAAAGTTTTAATCATACTTCTTCTTTCATCATTTAATTTGTACTCCCAGGATTTCTATGACCATACAAACTCATACAAATTTGGAGAATATCTATATAATTCAAATCAGTTTGGTTTGGCAGTCAGGGAATTTGAAAGGTGCGTCTTTTTAAAACCTAACGACAGAGAATCATTTTTATATTTGTTTAAAATTTATAGAAAAACAAATGCCTTCGACCAGGCAATTGCAAGCTACCAACACTATTCAGGAAACCTTTATTTTGACCAAATGGATATTGATTTTGGAACTGAATATTTTAAGCTGTTGGTAGAGAATAGAAAATATGGTGATGCATTTTCGTTTTTAAAATCAAACACAAGTTTCAACGACAAGAGCGATTTCAAATTTGCAACCATTTTGCTAAATAAAAACTGGGTGGAAGCGGAATCGTTTAAAAACATAAAGCAGGTTAACAATTCTCTTGCAGCAATTGCCAGGCAGGGAAATGCTTTAAAGAAAAAGAGTCCGGTAGTGGCAGGTCTTATATCAGCCATTATTCCAGGTTCAGGGAAAGTTTACGCCGGAAGATGGAAGGATGGAATTATTTCATTCATAATGACCACAACTACAGCATTTATAGCTTATAGGGGCTACAATAAGAATCCCCAAAATTTCTATCCATGGGGCATGGGTACTTTAGCAGTAATATACTATTCAGGAAATATATATGGGAGTACTCAGGCAGTACTTAAATATAATAAAGACAAAGAAGATGAATTGGTTAACAAAACCCGGGCTTACATTCTTAGCGATCATTAATTTCGTATTTATCCATTCATCTTTTTGCCAAAATTTAGATGAAATAGTTCGATTCTCCAATCTGCAGTTCGATAAGGGGAATTTTGAACTAGCTGCAAATGAATATAATCGTGCACTATTTTTTGGGTATCAGCCACAAGATCAATTGTGCCTTAAAATTGCGAAGTGTTATTTAAATCAGAATAATTTAGAACAAAGCGCTATTTTTTTTGATCGTGCATTTTACTCCTCAACATCTGACAGCATCAAAACCGAAGCCATTCTAGGGAAATCATTTTCCTTAATTCTTGGTAAAGATTTTATGTATGCATTATCAGAACTCATAAACATCGATTCAATAAATTCGGATGAACAAAGTAGTCGACTAAATTTTCTGAAGGGTATTGCATATTTTGGATTAAATGAAGATAGCCTGGCCGAATCTTCTTTTAAAAAGTGCTTGACAGAATTGTCGGTAAAAAATTACTTTGCCATTGAAAATGAATTCATTCGTCTCAGAAAGATAGATAAAAGGTATAATCCTAAGACAGCCTGGTTTCTTAGCTTAATAATTCCAGGGGCTGGTCAATTGTATTCTGGCGAAATCAAAGATGCGATTAACTCAGCTACACTCCTTGGAGGATTAATATACCTTACAGTTTCATTCGCTGCAAAATATTCCATTGTTGAAGCTATGTTTATTATACTGCCATGGTTTCAAAGATATTATATAGGTGGCGCTAACAAAGCTGAAAGGCTAACACTTGAAAAGCAAAAAATTAAAAGAAACAGGCACTACAAAACTATTTTACAACAAATTGAGGCCAGTTCACAAAGAAACTATATCAACATTGAGTAAATGAAAGAATTTTCAGAACTGACGTCGAAAATTATTGCTTGTTTTCTTCTCTATCTTGTGCCTCAGTATTTATACTGCCAGCCTTCTTCAAAATTTGACGAAACCATATACTCCATCTACAATCAAGACTTTTATGGGGTTCCAGCAAAAATTGAAATACTAAAAAAGACCTCTCCCCAAATTGCTGACTATATCGAAATCGATTATTTGTGGTGGAAAATGATCTCAGTTTATTCGGAACAGAACGAATTAGCATTTATAAGCAAGCTTAATTCATTAAACAACAAAACCAAAAACAGCTCATCTCAGAATTATAACAGGTTGATGTACTTTACCTATCTAATGCGATTTGAAAACATGAAAGATAAAAAGTATTCTAAATACCTGGCACTGCTGAAATTTCACCTCTTCATGAAATCGATGGATACCAACGCCTATGAAAGCTCAAATTCATTTATAGCATGTATTTTCAAACTAATGAATGAAGTGGACGAGTTCATGAAATTCAAATTTTTGAATCAAGCTGGATTTGATACTAAAAAAAATTCCGAGAAATGTAAATTGTGCCTTCAAAAGATAGAATTTATATCCAATCAGGAATACAAATCTTTCGACGTTGTAAAAACCTATCTCCTGGCAAAAATCTATCTTGAGATCGAAAATAATAAAAAGGAAGCATTAGTTAAATTTGCAAAACTATCGGACTTGTTCCCTAATAACTCAATTTTTAAAAAAGCTATACTTGATTGCAAAAAAGAATCTCCACTTTAGAACTTCTTAAAGATCTATGTAAAAAATGATAGATAAGTCAATAAACGCTGGCGCTGATGATCCCCAGCGCCTTTCCTGCCTTTATAAATGCTTCAACTGCCTGATCAATTTGCTCTTTCGTATGTGCAGCTGACAATTGTACCCGGATACGTGCCCTGCCTTTGGGAACTACCGGAAATACAAACCCAATCACATAGATTCCTTCTTTCAGTAGTTCGTCGGCGAATTTCACGGCCAGTGGGGCATCGTAAATCATTACCGGAACAATGGCTGTGGTACCTTTTACCAAATCAAATCCGGCCACTTCCATTTTATTCCTGAAATAGCGGGCATTCTCCATGGTTTGTGCTGGCAGATCCGTCGAACCACTCAGCATTTCGATGACTTTCAGCGTTGCCCCCACGGTAGCTGGTGCAAGTGTATTTGAAAATAAATAGGGTCGTGAACGCTGACGAAGCATTTCGATGATTTCTTTCCTTCCTGAAGTACACCCACCGTTACCACCACCCAAAGCTTTTCCGAATGTAGTGGTGATAATATCTATCTTTCCGAGAAGTCCGTAATGTTCGGCAGTTCCCCTTCCGGTTTTGCCGATATATCCGGAGGCATGCGAATCATCTACCATGATCAGGGCATCATATTTTTCGCACAATTCAACAATTTCAGGAAGTCTGGCCAGGTCGCCGTCCATCGAGAACACCCCATCGGTAACAACCAACCGGTATTTCAAGGTCTGCGCGTCTTTCAGGCAAGCTTCCAGCTCTGCCATATCCGAATGTTTGTACCTGGCCCGCTGTGCCTTGCATAAGCGCACTCCATCGATGATAGAAGCATGGTTCAGTTCATCCGAAATGATAATGCTATCTTCACCAAGCAAAGGTTCGAAAACGCCTCCATTGGCATCGAATGCGGCACAGTACAAAATAGTATCTTCCGTACCCAAAAATTCAGACACTTTCCGCTCCAGTTCTTTGTGTATTTGTTGTGTTCCGCAGATAAAACGGACCGATGAAAGTCCAAATCCCCAAATATCCATGGTATCCTTTGCGGCCTTGATAACTTCCGGATGATTTGCCAAACCCAGGTAATTGTTGGCACAAAAATTTAATACCGGCTGATTGCCCGAAACGGTAATCAGCGAACTTTGTGAAGAGGTGATCATCCGTTCGTTTTTATACAAACCTTGCTCTCTCAATTCCTGAAGCGTTATTGCCAAATCCTGCTGAATTTTTCCGTACATGGTTTCCAATTTTAAAAGTGAGACAAAGTAATGAATTCAATGAATAAAAAAATGTGACAGATAGCAGTACTGCAACATCAGTTCAGGTTTTCGGCAAGGTATATTTAACGCAATTTCGCTATTCCACCGATCAATTTCATCGATTTTCAGGAAACCAAAAAATATTCCGGTTTTTCGGTACTAATCATCTTTTTTTTTCATTATTTGGCTAAAGTTTCCTGATTCAAAAATATTAGCATGATGAAGACCCTGGTTTTAAATGCAATACATAAAATCGAAATGATTGACCGGCCACAGCCCCAAATCAAAAATCCTGATGAGGTCCTGATCCAAATAAAATCGGTGGGTGTTTGTGGTTCGGATGTTCACTACTTTACAGAAGGAAAGATTGGATCTCAGGTGGTAGAATTTCCATTTGTCCTGGGGCACGAATGTTCGGGAATTATTGTCGCAGTAGGCGATTCGGTAAAGCGAGTGAAGGTTGGCGATCTGGTTGCCATCGATCCAAGCATCCATTGCGGAACCTGCGATCAGTGTTTGTCGGGCCGTCCGCATACCTGCCGGAACAACCGCTTTTTAGGATGCCCCGGACAAATCGAGGGTTGCCTGACCGAATATATCGTAATGCCTGAATTTACCTGCTTCAGTTTAAATGAGAAGTTTGACCCGACGATGGCTGCCCTGATCGAACCGTTAACCATCGGAACATACAGCGTTGAAATGGCCCATACCAGTTTTCAGGATAAAACCATTGGTATTTTCGGCGTTGGTCCGATCGGGCTTTCAGTTTTACTGGTTCTGAAAACTCAGGCAACACGCAATATTTTATGCTTTGAACCTCTGGATTTCAGGAGAAAAAAAGCGATTCAACTGGGAGCCGATTTTGCATTTGATCCATTTACAGTCAATGCTTTTAATGCGACTACCGAAACTGAACCCGGTTTGCTGGACGTGGTTTTTGAATGCAGCGGCCAGCAAAAAGCAGTGGATGATGCCACACGAGTATTGAAGCCAGGAGGGAAACTGGTTTTGGTCGGGATTCCTCCCGAAGCAAAATATACTTTCGACATGGATTTGATGCGCCGGAAAGAGATTTCTGTTCAGAATATTCGCCGCCAAAACCATTGCGTCGAAAAAGCAATCCAATTCATTGAACATGGATTGCCTATCGGACAAATAGTGACCCATCATTTCGGTCCCGAAGATACCCAGCAGGCTTTTGATCTGGTCTCAAATTATCAGGATGGAGTGATTAAGGCGATGATTGATTTCGACCAACAATAAGTTTTCCGCCAATCCGAAGAAGATTAGTCAGAAATGTTGCACAAAAAATAGTTTTTCATTTATTTTCGGCTTTGAAGTATTACCAATTTTTTTCATATAATTGCAGTAAAATTATCTATCAATGAATCTAAGCAAGCCCAGAGTAATTAAGGATTACGATAAACTCGATCCGGAAATTCAGGAAAAGATTAAACTTGAATACCCCAGCGGATATAGTGAAAACCTAATCTATTTTAACAATAAGGAAGGAAAACGGGTGAGTGCACTGCCTTTCGAAACTGAGGAAAAATATTATCTGGTCAGGATGACGATTTTTGAAGCTGAAAAAATCATCGAAGAAGATGATGATTATGATAGCACAGGCTCATTAAAGGACAGTGCTAAAGAAGAATACGAAAGCAAATATGCCGACGATGATTTTCTGGCCACCGATACCGAAGAAGCAGAAGATGTCGCTGATGACGATTTCGATGACGATGATGACGATTCGGAAGACGACGGCGATGATGACGATGATTGAGGCATTTCCCTCACCTAAATTTCCTGATTTATTTATCCCAACTCTTTAGTCGACAATAAGCCGCAGGCCGCATAAATATCCAGCCCTCGGCTGGCGCGGATAGTAGTCAGAATACCTTTGTCGTTCAGTTGATCTTTGAATTTCTGTAAGGTATTTTCATCGGTGCCTTCAAGCGGAGTGCCCGGAATGGGGTGAAACCGGATCAGGTTGATGCGGCAGCGGATTCCATTCAGGATTTTGCACAATTCCTGAACGTGCCGTGGCGTATCGTTCAGCCCTTTAAACACAATGTATTCGAATGATATGCGGCGTTGACGTCCAAAATCCCAGCTTTTTATTTCGCGGATAACTTCTTCCAGCGGATAGGCTACCTGCACCGGCATCAGTTTTTGGCGTTCGTCGTCGAAAGGAGTATGCAAACTGACAGCCAGATGCGCTTCCGATCGGCTTAGGAAAGTGAGCATCCCCGGCACAAACCCGATGGTCGAAACCGTGATGCGGCGCGGGCTCATGGCAAAACCCCATTCCGAAGTCAGTATTTCGAGGCTTTTCAGAACTTCATCCATATTGTCGAACGGTTCGCCCATTCCCATGTAAACAATGTTGGTCACCTCGTGCCACTCCGGAATGTTGCGAATCTGATTCACAATTTCTCCCGCAGTCAGTTGCCCCTGAAAACCCTGTTTGCCGGTCATACAGAACAAACAACCCATTTTGCATCCCACCTGCGACGATACGCAAACCGTTTTTCGGTCTTCATCCGGAATCATGGCTGTTTCAATATATTTCCCCTGGGCAGTTGGGAAAAGGTACTTTTTAGTCCCATCCACGCTTTCCTGCACTTTGGTCGAATTAATCAACCCAAATTCGTATCGGCTGCTTAAAAGTTCACGGGCTTTTTTCGAAAGGTTCGTCATTTCTTCCATCGACGAAATGTCTTTCTGATATAACCATTCGGCCATTTGCTTGCCGGTGAATTTGGGCAAACCCAATTCAACAGCCAATGCAGTCAGTTCCTGAAGTGATTTTCCGAATAACGAATCTTTCATATAACCATGGAATAAGGAAAAATGACGTTAAAAATAGATTTCCGAGAGGATGTTTTGGTAAGGAACGCCGCGTGAGATGAGCAAATCGCGTACTTCAACAACCATCAAGGCTTTGCCGCAAAGATAATAGTTTATACCGGTCGGCAGAACATCCAATTCTTCCAGATATTTGGTGACCCGGCCGGGGAACACATTGCACGACTGTTCCTGCGAGCAACATCGAATATAGCGGTTGCCCATGGCCCAATCGAGTTCATCTTCAAAATAGAACTGGTCGAGCTGCCGAACGCCATGAATCAAGGTTTTATTCTCTGGAATTCCTGAACGGAACATGCTGTAGAAAGGGGCAATGCCGGTTCCGGTGGCAATCCAGAAAGCAGGATTATTCCCATCGGTAAAACTTCCGTAAGGTTTACAGGTCCAGATTTTCATGCCGGGAACGACACCAGCCAGCCATGGCGTCAAGAGTCCGTCTTCCTTGACATTGAAAAGCACTCTGATTTCGCTTTCTTCATTTCCGCTGCAAATGCTGTAGATTCGCGGAGCAAGGGCTGGATCAGCCGTGATTTTCACGACTTGTCCCGGTTTGAATGAAAAGATCCGTTTCCATGAAATCAAGTGCACACCAGGCGATACTTCCTCATTTCCGCTAACCGCCACCTCGATGAGTTCAGGTTTTCTTTTCTGATATTCTTCGGATTTTGCCATGACTTGTGCAAATCAAATCGGATGAAAAATCCAAAGAATTCCAATGGCTATAGCCAGAATTGCGCCTGAAATTGTAAAACTTCTGAGGAACACTTGCTTGTCCTTTACCACAGATTGGAATGCCACAATTCCAAGCAGAAAAGCAAAGATCATCATCGAAAATATGGTCCCTGAAGCGAAAGCAGTAATATATACCACTGATGCCATTACATTGGGTAGCGCCAGTGAAGGAAGAAGCGCAAAAAGATGACTGAACCCCGCAAATCCATGCACAATCCCGATGGATAGCGCGGCAAAGGAATTTTGCCTGATCGTCCCATTCGGTGCATGTTCATGTCCGTGATTCTGCGGAAAAACAGGTGCGACATCGTGTGTATGCTTGTGTATATGGCTGTATAAAAATGGTTTGTTGTGAAAATGAGGATGAGGTCTGTTTCGGTGAGTATGGCGCAAATAGATCCTCAGGATGGCCCAGCTCCCAATGCAGATAAGCATGATTCCGATAAAAGTTTCGCTGTGTTTCGAAATAGCTTCAACAGGTAAAAACTCTTTGAAAAGTACAAACAAGAGTCCGATGAGCAACATTCCGATGGTATGCCCCAATCCCCACGAAAAACCAATCAACCATGATTTTTTGCGGCTATCGATTGCCAGTGGAGTAACCGCTGCCAGATGGTCGGGACCAGTGACCACATGTGCCATACTGGCAATAAATCCAGTCAAAAATATAAGCATCAAATAAATTTTAAGGTGTACAATGTAAGTATTTTCAGAACAGGATTTCTAACTTCAACGAATGAATGTAAACTTTTCGTTCATTCGGGAGGTTTAAAAGTAAAGGCAAAAGCTTAAACCTATTTATACGGTATTTTTGCGGACGAATTCTAAACAGTAGAAGATTCAAAAATGAATATCCTAAAAGAAGATGCTCAATTGGTTGGCGCAATTTTACTGGATGTTGGCGCCTCGCTCATGAGTTCGGGGGCCAGCACCCACCGTACCCGTATCACCCTCGAACGGATGGCCAAGGGGCTCGGCTACGGAATCGAATTACTCATAACCCAGCGCGCCCTCATGCTTACGATCATTGAAAAGGATCAGCAATACCTGTTCAGTAGGTTGAAACGCACTTCTCCTCATGGGGTGAATTTCAGGGTTGTGAGTGGGATTAGTCATTTGAGCTGGAATGTTTATGAACAGGATTGGACCGTTGCCCAAATCACGGAAGAATTGCTACGGTTAAAATCACTTCCGCATTATCCAAGACTGATTATTTTAGGGATGGTTGGCTTGGCCGGAGCAGCTTTCTGCCGAATTTTCGGGGGAGGCTACACGGAAATGACCGTGGCTTTTATAGCAACAGTGGCTGGCCTGTTCGTCAGGCAGGAAGCGACGAAGGTAAGGTTCAATCCTTACATCTGTGTCTATTTCGCAGCATTCACCGCTTCAATGATCGCCGGACTGGCCGAACATTTCCAGATTGGGGCCGACCCTGAAAAGGCTTTTGCCACCTCTGTACTTTTTCTCGTTCCGGGGGTACCGCTCATCAACTCGGTAACCGACCTGATGGATGGAAATATCCAAAATGGAATTGTCCGCGCGATGAATGGACTGATGATCGCTTTTTCAATCGCTATGGGACTTTATTCAGCAAAAATGATTTTAAACTTTTAAGATGATACTTCTCGAAATACTTACAAAAAGCTTTTGGGCAGGCATTGCAGCCATCGGATTTGCAGTACTTTTCAATGTTCCGCGCCGCGTTATCCTTTCAATCTGGACATTAGGCGCATTAGGCGGACTGATTAAGTTTTCAGCCATCCATTTTGATATCGGAATTGTTTTTGCCTCATTTTTGGCGTCAACTGCAATCGGAATCGTCAGTATTCAAATGGCACACATGCGGAACAGTCCACCCCTGGTGTTTTCTATCCCTTCGGTAATCCCAATGGTTCCTGGCATTTTTGCCTACAAAATGATGCTTGGACTAATCGCCCTGACCAATATCGAAAATACGGATGCTTATACCCAAACACTGATTCAAACCGTAAACAACGGCGCAAAAACAATGTTCATCCTTATTTCACTGGGAATTGGGGTTGCCATTCCAATGCTCCTGACCCGAAAAGAGTCGATCAAGAAACTGAAGATCAATAAAAGCAAGAAAGCCGCTGTTTGATTATAAGCGGCTTCCCAGTTCTATTATTTTCCGGTTCTGGTCTTTATGAGTAAAATTTGCTTCATCGCGTATTTTTCTATTTCCTGATCGGCTCCCGCCGCAGTGATTGATTCGGCTGAGTTGAGTGAATCTGCAACAGTGGGTACATTTCCATTTTGAATTTGTTCCGATTCAAATCTTTCAATCTCAAAATCTGTATCTTTTGCTGAAAATGTTTCGGCTGAGTAGATGATGCCTTTATCGTTTGCCCAGGTATTTAAGGTATTTAATTCTGCATTCTCGGCACCAACTTCTGAAATGACAGCCTTCTTGTTGTCAACGATTGCATTGATATTGGTAAAGCCAATCGTTCCTAAAGCAAAAATTGCGCTGATTGTTCTGATGTTCGTTTTCATAATCTTCGTCTTTTAATTGTTTGTCGCCGGTTGTTTTCGCCGGCTCTTTCTTTTCGTTTGTTTCACTATTAAGACCATTGAGAGGTCGAAAAGTTACTCTTGAAACCGTTAATTAAAAGACAAACTTATCTTAAATATATCTTAACCGATTTGGATTTGTTGGCTGAATGTTAAGAATGGCGCGGGAAACAGCTTGGTAATATTGCTTGGTAAATTATGAAAAACTCCAAACACGCATGAACCACTGCCCGACATCGAAGCATAGACCGCACCTAATTCATAAAGTTTATCCCTGACAGACTGAATCTCCGGATAACTCTGGAATACAGAGGATTCGAACTGATTAATCACATTTCCTTTCCATTCTTGAATGGGCAGTTGGAGCAATTCGGGCAGCGAAACTTCAGATTTAAGGGGCGAAACAAATTGAAAAGCTTTGGCTGTTGAAACTTCCACCGGAGGCTTGACCAAAAGAAGGAACATACCGTTAATTGTGATGTTTATTATATTCATTACCTCACCTCTTCCAGTAGCATAAACGGGTTTGTTCAGGATAAAAAATGGACAATCGCTGCCCAAAAGCGCAGCATATCCAATCAGTTTCTCTTCCGAAACACCCAAATGGAAGGTTTTATTCAGCATTCGGAGCATAAAAGCAGCATCTGCCGAACCTCCGCCAAGACCTGCGCCAAATGGAATATTTTTATGCAAATGGATCTTCAATGAAGGCAAATCAAATTCTGACTGAAAAAGGCGATATGCCTTAACTACCAAATTCGATTCCGGATCTCCTGAAATCGGAATTCCGCTGGTGCAAAAGGCAAATTCAGGGGCGACCACCCATTCGAGCACATCGCACCAGGCAACCGGCAGAAACACTGTTTCCAGGTTGTGAAAACCATCGGTCCGTTTAGAAGTAATATGCAGTCCGAGGTTTATTTTGGCGTTTGGAAATGAGATCATCTGGCAAAAGTAGAAAAATCACACACAACTTATTCAATGTAATCAATCCATTAAGTTCGTCTGTTTCTGATTTTTCGCATGAAATTGTTGATCAATTGGTTGTTTTTTTGCGGCTCAATTATAATTCCCTATTTTGTATGACCTTAAATATGCAAGAAATGGTGAATACACAGAAGCAAAAAATTCAGACCATGATCATTGATTACGTGATCATGCTCACCGGACTAATCCTTTATGTGCTATCGTGGACCCTGTTTTTAGTGCCTGCAAAAATCACAGGAGGAGGAATCAGCGGTTTGGCAGCAGTCATTTTTTACTCCACCAAAATTCCGATTGGCCTTACCTTTTTCGCAATTAACGTGGTTTTGGTGGCTATTGCCATAAAGGTTCTGGGTGCAAATTTCGGGGTGAAAACGATTTTCAGCATGGTTGTGCTTTCCCTTTTATTTTCGGTTCCACAAAGCCTTTTTCCTGAATCCATTATACAAGACAATTTTCTCTCCGCAGTTCTCGGGGGGATGATGGGTGGAGTAGGGATCGGATTGGTTTTTTCGAGGGGCGGCAGTACAGGCGGAACCGACATCATTGCCATGATCATCAATAAATACCAAAACATCAGCCCGGGCCGAATCATCATGTACTGCGACGTGATCATCATTGGTTCATCCTTTTTTTTGGTTCACTCGCTCGATAAAATGGTTTATGGATTTGTGTCAATGGCCGTCGTTTCCTACACCGTGGACGCCTATCTGAGCGGAGCCAATGCATCGGCACAAATTTTTATATTCTCGACCAAATACGAAGAAATTGCCGATTTCATTAACAACGAATCGAAACGTGGCGTTACCGTGATAAACGGAAAAGGTTGGTTCACCCAGCAGGAAGTGAAGGTTTTATTGACCGTGGTCCGGAAAAAGGAGACCAGTATGCTTTTCAGGAAAGTGAAAGAAATTGATTCTGAAGCATTTATTTCGATGGCCAGTGTTATGGGCGTTTATGGACAGGGATTCGATAAAATAAAAGGCTGAGCAGCCCGTTTTTTATATTCAAAAGCTGGGATAAACGGATGCGTTTTTTCTCAGAAAATCAAAAATCAGTGATTGATCATGAACTTCAATATTCAAAAAAAAATAATCCAGCTAAAGAAAATCCTGATCTGGGCATTTTCTGCGCTGATTCTCCTTCAGGTGGTATATTTTTACATCGACTATTTCGAAAACAGACGGATTGAAAAGGAAATGGCCAAAGAAGTTGAAGTAAAACGGCCAGAGCCGATCATGCTTTTCAATATCCCGATCGATTCGTTAGCAGTAGTCCCGGGTCAGGTCAGGCAGGGCCAAAATCTGTCGGATATACTTATGGGAAGCGGGATTCCGATGACCATGGTCGACGAAATTTCAAAAAAATCGATCCTGACTTTTGATGTCCGAAAAATGAAGGTAAACAATAATTACTACTTCTTCAAAGATAAAAAAAACACGTCAAAAATCGACTACTTTATCTACGAGATCAATCAAGTCGATTATGTTGTTTATGATTTCACCGACAGCCTGAGGATTTACAGGGAGAAAAAACCAATAATTACCCAGATCAAAACTGCGAGTGGAGTAATTACGTCATCGCTTTGGAATACACTTGAAGCACAAGCACTTGATCCGAATTTAGCCATGTCGTTGAATGATATTTACCAATGGAGTATCGACTTCTATGGATTGCAGAAAGGCGACAAATTCAGGGTCATTTATGAAGAAAATTTTGTGTTCGGGAAATCAATCGGAATCGGGAAAATTTATGCTGCTCAATTTGTGCATGCCAGAGAAGATTTTTATGCCTTTAGTTTTACGCAAAATAACGAAGAAAGCTATTTCGACGACAAAGGGAAGAGCCTGAAAAAAGCCTTTCTGAAAGCACCTTTGAAGTTTAGCCGAATCAGTTCCGTATTCTCAAAAAGCCGTTTCCATCCGGTCCTGAAGATTTACCGGCCTCATTATGGAGTGGACTATGCGGCTCCTACCGGAACTCCGGTAGTATCGATTGGTGATGGCACAGTGACCGACAAAGCCTATCAGCCAGCAGGCGGAGGGAACTACCTGAAAGTCAAACACAATTCGGCTTATACGACCAGCTACATGCACCTGAGCGGATTTGGGCCAGGAATTGCACGAGGCGTCCGGGTGAAACAAGGGCAGGTGATTGGGTATGTCGGAATGACTGGTTTGGCTTCCGGACCACACCTCGATTACCGGGTTTTTCTGAATGGCTCGCCGGTCGACCCGCTCACGGTCAAGGCGCCACCGACCGAACCAATCCTGGAAATGAACATGAAAGCCTACACTACTCACCGCGACTCTATGATGACCAAACTCGTGGCAATCAAAGATTTCTAAAAAAAATAATTAGTTAGAAGACGGAAGTCCGGAGAAAAGTTAACTTCGGTCTTCCGACTTCCGACTTCTGTCTATTTTCTCAGTTTATAAACCAGATCCCAAAGCACAATCCCGGCGCTAACCGAAATATTGAACGAATGCTTGGTTCCGTATTGAGGAATTTCGATGGCACCGTCGCAGCAATTCACCACCGATTGCTGAACTCCTTTGACTTCATTTCCAAAAACAAGCGCCAGTTTTTGACCTTTTTCAGGACTAAAATCGGGCAACATGATGCTGTTCTCAACCTGCTCAATGGCAAATACGCGGTATCCGTTATCTTTTAACCTGACCACAGCCGCTTCGGTTTCTTCAAAATACTCCCAGGGAACTGATTTCTCGGCATCGAGCGCAGTTTTATGGATCTCGGTATTGGGCGGGGTCGCCGTAATCCCGCATAAAATAACCTTTTCGATCAGTAAAGCATCCGAAGTACGAAAGACAGAACCAATATTGTTGCAGCTCCTTACATTATCCAAAACAACGGTAATGGGCGATTTTTCAACCTCTTTATATTGGTCCACCGACAAACGGTCAAGTTCTGAATTTTTAAGTTTACGCATAAATTCTTATTTAAAAAGTGCCTAGAGTGCCTAAAGTTCGGAGTGCCTAAAGTTGAAAGTCGGATATGCTTTAGGCACTCCGAACTTTTGCTCACTCCAAACTTTTTCTCCGGACTGGCATCGACATGCATCGCGCACCACCGCCACCCCTGGCGAGTTCCGAACCTGGAATAGTTATCACACATTTTCCGGACGGAATAGAACATTTTCCACTCAGGATATCTCTACCCGGTATAATCTCAAATCCCTTCTGGTTAAGTTGTTCCATGGTGTGCACGTTTCGTTCGTACCCAATCACTTTGCCCGGGGCAAATGCAAGGAAATTAGCGCCGCTGTGCCATTGTTCGCGTTCCTGGGTCCAGCTGTCCAAACCACCTCCACACCGGATAGGCTCCATGTCGATGCCCAGCTTTTTCAAGGCCTTGGGAAGGTTTTTCTGCTCCTGTATTTGGGTTACATTTCCGTTTTCAACCTGAATATGAATAGTATGAAAACGGTTGGTTCCCATAATCAACGGTTCGTAAACCATGCATGCATCGCGGTCGAGAAAGGTAAAAACCATGTCAAGGTGGATAAAAGATTCAGGGGTATCGGGCAATTCCTGAATCAGAATATGTTGCAGTCTACCTTTTTTTGTTTTAATGTTTTCGAGAATGAAATCGATGCCCTGCGTGCTGGTCCGGATTCCCGTGCCAATCACCAGAATATCTTCACGGCCGAGCTGAAAGTCGCCACCTTCAATCGACATTCCGGGAAAATTCAGTGCATTTTCCGGAGTATTGGGATTGATGGTATTGGTTTTGAGCAGCGGGTGATGGGTGAAAATGGCATTCATGATTCCGGCCTCACGGTCTCGGACTTTGCTGGCCATTTTTCCGATCAGCACTTCTTTGCCAAACGACATCGAGGCATCACGGGTAAATAAAAAATTATGAAGCGGACGCAGGCTGAACCTTTCCTGACTCAAATAGCGGGTAAGATTGTTGCGTTCAAGAAATACGCCCTGAATAAGTTGGCGTGCCAGTTCCGGAGCTTCCTGCCCGATCAGTTTTGGATAAATGTCGATGGCGCCTTCGCCCTGACATATTTCCCGCAGAAGTGATGATTTTACCTCATCTATTTTCAGGATGTCCGAAAGCAGATCCTTTACCTCAAAGGTTTGGGTCACCTTATTCAGAACACCTTTAAATGTGGAATACTCACCAGCCGCAACCGACAGATTCAGGATATCGCTGTACAAGGCCCTTTCTGCGTTTTCGGGCGTCATCTCCTCGACCTCCTGACCTGGCGTGTGAACTATAACTCCCTCTAGTTCACCGATTTCTGAACAAACATCTACTTGCAATTTTTGACTTTTCAGCATAATTTCCATTTTAACGTTTCAAAGATACAAACATTGAACTTTTGAAAAGAGTAAACTTTTTTTAATCGTTTCAGTTTTATAACATATCCGTATCTTTGCAAAAGATTGCAGAATCTATGAAACGATCATTTATTTTGATACTGTTATGTTTATCTTCTGCTTTTGCTTCACAGGCACAAAAGTATTTTGTCAATCGCCGGGATTCTGTGGTTGTTATTGATGGTGACACCTTGCCTCATTTTAACCTGTCAACTGTAACTATTTATTCAGAGAACAGGTTTGGGAAGAAGTTAGATGAACAGCAATACTGGCGATTGGTGATGCGGGTCAAAAAAGTTTTGCCTTATGCCAAGGAAGCTGCAGTTTTGCTGAAAAAATACGAACAGGAAGTACCTCCGGATGCCAAAAGAAAAGAGCGAAAGGAATATATTCGGAAAGCCGAGGATGAATTAATGAAGAAATATGAGCCGACTTTCAAGAAAATGTCGGTGAACGATGGCCGCGTTTTGATCAAACTCATAGACCGCGAAACCAATACCGTTTCGTACGACATTATTGATGAGTTAAAGGGCGGCTTTTCGGCTATGTTCTGGCAAGGAATCGCGCGTATTTTTGGAAATAACCTGAAAGCTCATTACGATCCTCAGGGCGAAGACCGCCAGATCGAACAAATTGTCCAGTATATTGAAATGGGAATCATTTGATATCCAAAAAAAGGAAAGAGAAAAAGTCGTGAGTCTTTTTGTGCTCAAGCTTCACCAAAATAAAGTTTCGATCGTTAATCTGACAAGAGAGAATTGATCCTGAAAGGGAAGTTCCAGACAGGTAAGATCAGACATCAAAAAAACAAAATCTGACATTTCCAATCTCCTTTGTGGAAGCTGGAAAGAACTCACACAACATGAAGAAGCAATTATCGCACACCGACGAAAAAGGAAAAGCAAAAATGGTCGACGTCAGCCAGAAGCCTGATCAGGAAAGGGAAGCCATTGCCAGAGGTTTCATCCGGTTAAGTCACGAAACCGTTGAATTGATCCGCCAGAACCAAATGAAAAAAGGCGATGTTTTGACCGTGGCTCAGATTGCCGGTATCCAGGGTGCCAAACGAACCGGTGAACTGATTCCGCTTTGTCATCCGCTTCAACTCTGGAAGATTGAAGTTCGCTGTATACTTCTGGACCATGGAGTTCAGGCCGAATGTACTGCATTGTGTTATGGCAAAACCGGGGTCGAAATGGAAGCGCTTACCGGGGTGAATGTTGCCCTTCTCACGGTTTACGACATGTGCAAAGCGGTCGACCAGGACATGGTCATGGAAGAAATTCGATTGGTTAGTAAAACAAAAAAATAACCCATGCCTGTGAAGATACTTTCAGTTAACATTTCAGAAAAAAAAGGAACAGCTAAAAAACCAGTCGAATCCATTCAACTCAGTGACATTGGGGTGATTGGCGATGCACACTCGGGAAAATGGCACCGCCAGGTGAGTTTGCTGGCTGCTGAAAGCATAGCCAAATTTGAGGGTGAAGCCGGAAGGAAAATCAAATTCGGCGAATTTGCCGAAAATATAAGCACTGAAGGACTTTTATTGCACGAATGCAGACCTCTCGATCGCTTCCGGAATGATCTTCTGGAATTGGAAGTCACGCAAATTGGCAAAAAATGCCACGGAGACAATTGCTCTATTTTTCGCGAAGTCGGGAATTGCGTGATGCCCAAGGAAGGGATTTTTGCACGCGTCATCCGGAAGGGTAAACTTCAGGCCGGAGACGAATTACAGTATATCCCGAAAATCATCCATTTTTACATTATAACTCTGAGCGACCGCGCCAGTTCGGGCGAATATGAAGACAAAAGCGGTCCGCAAATCAGAAATCTCGCTGAAAAATTCTTTTCAGGAATCAAACGCCAAACCTCATTCGCCCACCATTTAATTCCTGATGATTCGATTCAACTTTCTAAACTGGTGAAGGAAGCGATTTCATCAGGCGCAGATGTAATTTTCACTACAGGAGGCACAGGCATAGGCCCGCGCGATATCACTCCGGAAACTGTCCGACCATTACTCGATAAAGAAATCCCCGGAATCATGGAATTAATCCGCGTCAAATATGGAATGGAAAAACCTGCGGCTTTACTTAGCCGGGGAATTGCAGGCGTTTCAGGAAAAACATTGGTCTACTGCTTACCTGGCAGTGCAAAAGCAGTGTCAGAATACTGTGATGAAATCCTGCCAGGCATCGAACATTCCATGTATATGCTCGAAGGAATTGATAGTCATTAATCAGAAAATATCGTTAACCAATTTAGAATTAAAATATGATCAACGCCATTATTCTTATCAATGCCGAACGAACAAAGATCAACTCAGTCGCTGAACAACTGGTCAATCTGAATGGGATTACCGAAGTATATTCGGTTAGTGGCCGGTTTGATTTGGTGGCCGTTATCCGGCTTCCACATACGGAAGAACTGGCCGAACTGATAACCGAAAAGGTTGTTCAGGTCGATGGAATTACCAAAACCGAATCGATGGTCGCATTTAAGACCCTTTCGAAAAGCGATCTGGCTGGGATGTTTGATCTGGGAAACTGAAAATGAGGAAATAGTTTTTCCATTGCTTTTTCGTCAGGAAAGAATCCTCCCTGCGCATCTGTTTTCTGAAGCCTAAACAAAATGTAGGCTTAACTGTTTCTAATTCTTACCGATAGTAATTCAGAAAAACAGTTATAAACTACTAAATTCAGAAAATATGAAACGCAGAAATTTTATCGCATTGGTTGGAACTTCGCTTGCTGCTGCCCCACTTTGGGCTAATTCAATGACTAGTAAATTGCCACCTCAAAAAGCGATTGACAGTGTTTTCCCCGAATTGCCTTATGCATACGATGCTCTGGAACCTACCATCGATGCGAAAACCATGGAAATTCATTACACCAAGCACCACAAAGCTTATCATACCAATTTTCTGGCTGCTATTAATGATACACCTGCGGCCAGTATGGAACTGAAAGACCTCTTTGCCGGTATCAGCAAGTTTCCGGCACCGGTTCGGAATAATGGGGGTGGTTATTACAATCACATGCTTTTTTGGGAAAATTTGTCTCCTGCAAAAACCAATCCTTCTTCAGCCTTGAGTGCTGCCATTGATAAAAGCTTTGGAACAATGGACAAGTTTAAAGAAGAATTTGCCAATGCGGCCAAGAAACAATTCGGCAGCGGCTGGGCCTGGCTAGTGGCCGGAAAAGACGGACAGGTTTTTGTCTGTTCCACTCCAAATCAGGATAATCCTTTGATGGATATTGTAGAAAAGAAAGGTACTCCTCTTTTATGCCTCGACGTTTGGGAACATGCGTACTATTTGCATTACCAAAACCGGAGGGCCGAATACGTTGATAATTTCTGGAATGTGGTAAATTGGGAAACGGTCAGCAAACGCTACGAGAACAGATAGTTGTGGATTGAACGAATATCGAATGAGAGTGAGCGTCTGACCGGGTGTCATCCGCTCATTCACTTTTAACAAGGTTCTTCCTTCATTTTTTAATACCTTTCCAACTTAATTTTTGAACCATGATAAATAATGTTGTCCTCATCGGGGCTGGAAATCTGGCTACTCAACTAGCCTTGGCCCTGTTTGAAAATGGGATTCAGGTGAAACAGATTTACAGCCGGAAACTTGAAACAGCCATTGAACTGGCCGGAAAGGTTGGCGCTGCATTTACCAATAACCTGTCGCAACTTATTTCTGATGCAGATTTGTATGTGATCGCAGTGAAAGACTTGGCCATTCAGGAAATCCTGGAAAACCTATCATTGAACGAAAATATGCTCATCGTTCACACTGCCGGGAGTGTTCCGATGGAAATATTGGATGGGTTTAGCCTGAATTACGGCGTGTTCTATCCGCTCCAAACCCTTTCAAAATACCGGAAAGCAGATTTCTCAGTAGTACCTGTTTGCATCGAAGCAAATCATCCTTCCAACCTGATGAAACTTCAGGAATTAGCTGGAAGACTCTCAGATTCGGTCCATCAAATCAGTTCCGTTGAGCGAAAGACCTTGCATCTGGCTGCGGTGTTTGCCAACAATTTTGTGAATCATTTTTATGCCATCGGAGCTGAAATCCTGGAGGATAAAAAGCTGAATTTCGATCTGTTAAAACCGCTGATTCTCGAAACCGCAGCCAAAATCAAGACCCTGGGTCCTGTTGAAGCGCAAACCGGACCAGCCACACGGAACGATACGGCCACTATCAGCTCTCACCTAAAAATGCTTCAGGATAGGCCTGAATTTCAGAAAATCTATAGCTTTGTGTCCGAAAGCATTTTTCAGCTTCAGCAAAAACACAACCATGACCTTTTTTAAAGAAAGACTCAAAAATATCAAAGGACTTATTTTCGATGTTGACGGCGTTTTATCGATGGACGTTTCTCCATTGGATGAACAGGGTGATCCGGTTCGGACTGCCAATGTTAAAGATGGATTGGCCATCCGGTATGCCCTTCAGAGCGGGTACGAGGTAGCGATTATCACCGGGGCTAATATTGACCGGGTCAAGCTTCGCCATCAAAAATTGGGAGTCAAACACATCTATATGAATTCGTTTACAAAAGTGGAATGCCTGGATGATTTTCTCCTGAAAACGGGTTTAGAAAAAGGCGAAGTGTTATACATGGGCGACGATTTGATTGATTTCCCAATCATGAAGGAAGTTGGAATTGCCACGTGCCCGGTTGATGCAGTTCCGGAAATTAAAGCCATTTCGCAATACATTTCCGACAAAAAAGGAGGTAAAGGTTGCGTGCGCGATGTAATTGAACGGGTGATGCGCTCGCAGCAAAAGTGGTTCGGACAAGAAATCCAAGGGATAAAAGCATATTAAAAGAAGCCCCTCTAAATCTCCAAGGCGAGACTTTAGATTCTCGCGGATATGAGAAATTTTTCAAGAATTTGATGAAAGTGCAACAACTTACACATATGGAATCCGAAAGCCCCCTCCTTGGGAGGGGATCTGGTGGAGGCTACGAAATCATCCTCGCTTCCAAGTCTCCGCGCCGTCAGGAATTGCTCCGTGATCTGGGGTTGAAATTCAGTGTTCAATCTATGGAAATTCCGGAAGTTTTTCCGGATGGATTGGGTATGACTGAAGTTCCGGTTTACCTGGCTGAACTGAAAGCGGAGGCATTTCGCCCCCGTCTGAAAAACAATCAGTTGGTGATTACGGCTGATACAATCGTATGGCTCAACGGCCATGTACTGAACAAACCAGCAGATTATGCCGATGGATTCCGGATGCTGCGTGCTTTATCCGGCAATAAACATCAGGTTTTGACTGGCGTTTGTTTGCTTTCAACCGAAAAGAGAGTTTCGTTTTATGCGCTCACCGATGTGTGGTTTAAGGAATTAAGCGACAACGAAATCCAGTATTATCTCGAAAACTATAGCCCCTATGACAAAGCCGGAGCGTATGGAATTCAGGAATGGATTGGGTACATTGGAATCCATCGGATCGAAGGTTCCTTTTTTAATGTAATGGGGTTGCCGGTGCAAAGTTTATATGAGCATCTGAAGATATTTTAAATAAAAAAACGGCTCCGATAAAATGAATTATCAGAGCCGTTTTTGATTAGGAAGGAATTCCTTACCACTTATAAACAATCGAATTGATATTCATTCCCGCGCCCACTGAAGCCAAAATCAGGTGATCTCCCGGATTAATTTCGTGTCCATCCATTTTCCCTTTCAGGATCAGATCGAGAAGCGTTGGAACTGTTGCCGTAGAAGAGTTTCCCAGTTTTTCGATGCTCATGGGCATAATTCCTTCCGGCACGTTCTTCTCGTTATACAATTTAAATACGTTTTTCAGGATGGCTTCATCCATCTTTTCGTTGGCCTGATGGATCAACACTTTTTTAATATCCCGCAGGTGTAATCCAGCCCGGTCAATGCTTTCCTTAACCACTCCCGGAACATTGCTGATAGCATAAACATATAGTTTGTGACCTGACATTTTAATAAACTGGTCGTTTCCCTGAAAATCCGGATTAAACGATTTACCATTGATCAGCAAATCCCAGTGATGAACCGAATCAGAACGGCTCGAATGCGAAAGGATTCCGGTCGGCTCTTCACTTTCAACACCTTCAACAAGGGTCGCTCCTGCCCCATCGGCATAGATCATCGAATCGCGGTCGTGTGGATCTGAAATTCGAGACAATACATCAGAGCCCACCACGAGGCCTCTCTTTGCCATACCACTCCGGATATAGGCATCGGCAATAATCATTCCCTGCGTCCAGCCAGGACACCCGGAAATGATATCGTGACAAAAACAGGCCGGATTTTTGATGCCTAACTTTGCCTTCACACGGTTGGCCAGACTAGGGAGAATGTCAACCCTCGTCGACACCGGATCTACATCACCAAAATTATGGCCAACGACAATAAAATCAAGGGTTTCCTGGTCAATACCTGCTGATTCGATAGCCTCCTTGGCAGCCTGGGTCGCCATATCCGAATTATTCATCTCGTCGCTGATGTAGCGTCGTTCACTGATATTGGTAATCTCTTTGAATTTCTGAATAATTTCATCATTGCTTTTCTGTAACGGTTCTTTCGAAAAATTATCATAAAAAGTGAAGTCATTGAAATGCTCATTACCTATTGCACGGACAGGAATATAACTTCCAGTACCAACAATCTTAGTATATACCCGTTTTGTCATAATCCATTGTTCAGTGGCCACGGGGGCCTTGATAATTATATTGCTTTAAATTGAATTCCTTCCCATCAAATACTCCGTATGAGAAATACCGGATCCAGTCTCCCAGATTGATATATCGGCTATGTTCCCCGATTGGCTTGTTAACCATTACATGCCGGTGCCCAAAGATGAAAAAATCAAACGTTTCTTCGCGCAGAACCGACTCCGCAAAAATATACATTCCTTCAGAGTTTGTACCTTTAAATTCTTCACCCGAAATTCCTTTCGAAACACGCGATTGTTTTGACCAGCTATGCCCAAACGACAGTGAAAAATTGGGATGGATCCTGGCAAACAACCATTGCAGCGTTTTGCTGGTAAACATTTTTTTCAAAATAAGGTATCCTTTGTCCGACTTATCGAGTCCATCTCCATGAGCCAAAAAGAATTTCTTCCCGTAAAGTTCTGTTTTGAATTCATCGCGGTGCAAAGTCATACCCAGTTCTGCCGGAAGATAGTCGAAAACCCATACATCGTGGTTGCCTGTAAAAAAATGAACTTCAACTCCTGAATCAGAAATTTCAGCAATCTTACCCAGTGTCCGGGTGAATCCTCGCGGAACCACCGTTTTGTATTCGAACCAAAAGTCGAAAATATCTCCCATCAGGAAAAGGTGCGAGGCATCTTCTTTAATTTCATTTAGCCAACCCACAAAAGCAAGCTCCCGTTCTTTGTTGTTTTTTAATGCCGGTGCACCCAAGTGGATATCTGATACAAAGTACGCTTTTTTGTTTTGATTTTTCAAATCACTGAAAGATTGGTTCGAAAAAATTAGCTCGCAAATATAGCTCTAAAAATGGAAGTGCCAAAGTCCAAAAGAGTAATAGGCAAACCATTTCATTTTAAACTAATTAAACACTACTTGACCAGTTTTCCAATTGCCTGATCAAGGACAGACCCCTGCAAGTCCTTGCCAACGACTTTCCTTTCGCGGTCGAGGATATAGTTGGATGGTATGTTTGTCACGTTATAGGCATTCAAGGCGATATTACAACCTTTCATGTCGCCAACATTGATCCAGCTTAAACCGTCCTGTTTCACGGCAGTGAGCCATGCTTCACGGTTATCGTCGATGCTTACCTGATATATTTCAAGTCCTTTTGATTTATATTTGCGATAAAGCTCAACAAGGGCCTGGTTTTGATATCGGGAAACACGGTCGAGCGCCGACCAAAACTGGATCAGAACCACTTTTGATGAAATCGATGAAAGGGAAACTACATGTCCACTT
This sequence comes from Prolixibacteraceae bacterium, assembly GCA_025355875.1. Classification (GTDB taxonomy): domain Bacteria; phylum Bacteroidota; class Bacteroidia; order Bacteroidales; family Prolixibacteraceae; genus Aquipluma. The sequence goes on from JANXYV010000069.1 coordinate 25,901, forward strand.
CCGTTTGGCAGCGAAATATCTGGTGAGTTCACCCCATTTTCAGCAATAAACTGCTTGACTTTGTTGTTTTTTTCGTCAGCCATCAACCTTTGGGTATTGGCATAAAGAGCCTTTACATGCTCCGATTTTGGAAACATCGTATTCAAAGCCGTGGCAGCTACTTTTAAGGATTGGAGATCTTGTATCACATAGTTTGAATCATCAAATTTTTGGTACAGGGCCAGTACCGACGACATCGAAAAAGGATGTTTCTTGATAAATTCAGTGGAGTAACGAACCTGATTTTGTTTGATGTCAGTCATTTCCTGATCCCATTTAACTTTCTGGATGCTGTAGTCGTCATGAATCCGGAATGCGTCTATCCGGCTATTGATCGAATCCAATTGATGTTTTGTCCTGGCCAGTTTATTATTTAACTCCTGAACCAGCATTGAACCCGGCGATCCATCAACAACATAATCGCGCGAGAAATTGGCAGCGTCGCCATAAATCGAAATATTTTCGGCAGTATCTACCAGCAAGGTCACAAAATTTTTCTCGCTGAGCCTGAGCAGATAAAAATTTGGATAACCGATTTTTCCTTTGAATTTGAACGATCCATCCCTTTCCATTTTCACCGAATCAACCGGCACACTTGACGAAACCTTTAATTCATCCAAATACAGATATTTCCCTCCGGCGTTGGTGATTTTTCCAGTGATCACAAATCCATTGTGATTTTTGCACGATGCCAGAATGAATAAAAGAGCAACAATTGCTGAAAATATTTTATTTGCCATCACAATTTTATTGGTCAATAAAGGCTATAAAAATAATAATTTAGCCTTCATAAACAGGCCTGATCGTCAAGTTTTGAAACATACCGCGCTTTTTGATTTTTTTAGTTCGTTCTTGCAAGTCGAAAAGATTAATTTTGGAACCAATTTCAAACATTTACCACTGTGAAGATACATCGTGATCTAACCAATTTTCATGCCCACAATCCGGTTTTAACCATCGGCACCTTCGATGGTGTTCATTTGGGACATCAGAAAATTATCGCCCGCCTGAATGAACTGGCTGCCCAAACTAATGGCGAATCGGTCATTTTTACCTTCGATCCACATCCACGTAAAGTAATTGCTCCCGAAGAAACCAGTTTACGAGTACTGACGACTCTGGATGAAAAAATTGAATTATTTGAACAATCGGGCATCGATCACTTGATTATCTATCCGTTTACGCCTGAATTTGCTCAGCTGAGTTACGGAGAATTTGTCGAACAGATTTTGGTAGGACAAATCCATACTCACTATCTGGTGCTCGGTTATGATCATAAATTCGGCAAAAACCGGCAGGGAGGCTTTGAATTTCTGAAGAATTGTGCCGACCGGCTTGGATTCCACATTGAAAAGATCGATGTTTTGCTCATGAACGAAGCTAATGTCAGTTCGACAAAAATACGCGAGGCCATACAAAATGGCGACTTTAAAACCGCAAACAGCTTTCTGGGACACCCTTTTACATTGCACGGCACAGTGGTCGAAGGGCAAAAACTCGGACGAAAAATCGAATTTCCAACTGCAAATCTGGAGACCTCGGATGCTGACAAGATTGTTCCAGGGTATGGCGTTTATGCTGTTCAGGTGAAAATTCAGGAAAAGACTTATGAGGGAATGCTGAATATCGGCAGTCGCCCGACAGTCAATCACAACGCCGACCACCGAAGTATTGAAGTCAATATTTTCGAATTCGACGAGGATATTTACGGCCAGTTTATCGAAGTCGTTTTCTATCAGAAATTACGCGAAGAACAAAAATTCCCTTCTCTGGACGCTTTGAAGGAACAGCTTTTCAGAGACAAAACCGAAACCAAAGAATTCTTCAGGGAAAATCAAGAATTGTTGTCAAAATAAAACCGAATTATCTGGAGCTTGATTCTTTGTGCTACCAGTCATCAGCATTGAATCTTAAAACAAAAAAAGCGCAGAACTCTCATCCTGCGCCTTTCCTATTTCCTTTTTCCTCTTTTCAGATTACGATGTTCACGATTTTATTCTGAACTACAATCACCTTTTTCGGAGCTTTGCCTTCGAGCCATTTGATGGAAGTTTCGTGCGCCAGAACTGCCGCTTCGATTTCAGAAACTGGTGCATCAATTGCAAATTCCATTTTAAAGCGAACTTTTCCGTTGAACGAAACCGGGTATTCAAACACATCTTCGGTCAGCATGGCCGGGTCAACTTCGGGCCACGGCACATACGCCAAAGTCTCTTTATTTCCGTACATCTGCCACAATTCTTCGGCAAGATGAGGCGCGCATGGAGACAGTATTTTCGCAAAAGTTTCAGCGGTTTGTTTGCTGACTTTTCCCCTTTTCATCGCCAGGTTATTGAAAATCATCAACGCCGAAATCCCGGTATTGAATTTCATATTTTCGATGTCGAAAGCCACTTTGCTGATGGTCTGGTGCAAAAGCTTCAGAGTTTCCTTGTCATCTGTATCTTCCACAATATTCTCCGGAGTTCCAAAGAAATGGGCAACACGGTTCAGGAATCCAAATACTCCCTTCACACCGTTTTCAGCCCAGGGTTTGGTGTCGTCGAGCGGACCCATGAACATTTCGTATAAACGAAGCGAATCGGCGCCAAACTTGGCCACCACATCGTCGGGATTTACCACGTTTTTCAACGATTTTGACATTTTGGCGACAATCTGTTTGAGCTCTTCGCCGGTCTCGGTATGGAAATATTTGCCATCTTTTTCTTCGACCAAATCGCTGGCAACTTTAGCACCTGTAGCTGTTTCATAAGCAAAAGCAAGAATCATTCCCTGGTTGAATAGCTTCTGGAAAGGCTCGCTGGTTGAAACAATTCCCAAATCGAACAATACTTTGTGCCAGAAACGGGAATACAACAAGTGCAGAACGGCATGTTCGGCGCCTCCCACATACAAATCAACCGGCATCCAGTAGTTTTCGAGCTTTTTGTCGAAAATCGATTCGTCATTCTTTGGATCGATATAGCGCAGATAATACCAGCATGAGCCAGCCCACTGCGGCATGGTGTTGGTTTCACGGCGACCTTTGCGACCATTTTTGTCTGTCACATACAACCAATCGGTAACATTAGCCAGCGGAGATTCACCACCTTCGCCAGGTTCGTATTTTTCCATGGCAGGAAGTTCAACCGGAAGATTTTCTTCAACCAAAGTCACTTCGCCATCTTCCCAGTGAATCACCGGGAATGGCTCGCCCCAATAGCGCTGACGGCTGAACAACCAGTCGCGCAACCTGAAATTGATCGTTGCTTTTCCGATTCCTTTTTCGCCCAACCATTCAACGACTTTGGCAATTCCGTCTTTTTTGTTGAGCCCATTCAGATCGAGGCCAATGGCCGGATTGGCAGAATTGATGTAAGCTCCGTCTTCAGTCCAGCAAGCTTCCCCGGACAGAACTTTGGTGCGGGTTTCCTCATCGGCACTTTTCGGATCCAAGATACAAACAATCGGAATATTGAATTTCTGAGCGAATTCGAAGTCGCGCGTATCGTGAGCCGGAACAGCCATAATAGCACCGGTTCCGTAACCCATCAGGACATAATCAGCTACCCAGATTGGGATTGGCAAACCGGTAATCGGGTTAATGGCATTTCGTCCGGTGAAAACTCCGGTTTTATCTTTGGCCAGTTCGGTACGATCCAAATCGGATTTCAACGAAGCTGCCTGAATATATTGTTTGAATTTCTTCGTGTTTTCAGGTGTGACAAGGGTTTCCAGAATCGGATGTTCCGGAGAAACAACCATGTATGTAGCTCCGAACAAGGTATCCGGGCGTGTTGTGTAAACACGGAGTTTTTCGTTCATTCCTTCGATGGCAAAATCTGCTTCGGCACCGGTCGATTTTCCGATCCAGTTTTTCTGCATGTCTTTCACACCTTCGGGCCAATCAAGGCTATCCAGACCTTCCAGCAAGCGTTCGGCATAATGAGGAATCCGGAGTAACCACTGCTTCAGATTTTTACGGGTTACCTGATTACCACATTTCTCGTGCGAACCGTCAGTCAAAACCTCTTCATTGGCACACACTGTTTTGCACGACTGGCACCACCAAACCTGGGCGTTGTCGTAATATGCCAGACGTTTATCACCGATGTATTTGTTGATGGCAGCCTGTCCCTGTGCCTGAATGTCGGCAGGAATAGGCAATTCGCTGATCGGCCTGCCTTTTCCGGCTTCAGGATCGAACCAGCAATTGTACAATTTGGTGAAAATCCATTGTGTCCAGCGAAAATATTTCGGATCGGTGGTATTGATTTCGCGATCCCAGTCGTAGCTCAAGCCCAGTGATTTGATCTGCCGTCGGAAATTATCGCAGTTTTTATTCGTGGTAACCGCCGGGTGAGTTCCGGTTTGAATGGCGTATTGCTCGGCTGGCAATCCAAAAGCATCCCAGCCCATCGGGTGAAGCACGTTGAAACCCTTCATGCGTTTATACCGGCAAATGATGTCGGTAGCCGTGTAACCTTCAGGATGACCCACATGCAATCCCGCTCCGGAAGGATATGGGAACATATCGAGCACGTAATATTTGGGTTTTGAAAAGTCGTTTTCGGTTTTGAACGTCTGGTGTTCTTCCCAGTATTGCTGCCATTTCGGCTCAATTTCGGAGAAATTATATTCCATTTTGATGCGATTGATAAAGGTTTATAAGTAAAAGGAATGAAATAGTGTCGCATTTCTATTTTGTCAAATATCTTGACTCACCCCCTTCGCATCTGCGATGCTCTGCCCCTCTCTACTTGTAGAGAGGGGGGAAGACCGAGTCTTCGGTCTTCGGGGTGAGTGAAATGAAAATACGACATTATGTTGATTTTATTACTTAGAACTGATCCGATGACTTGAAATCATCGGATCAGTTCAGTTGCGGCAAAGATAGAAAGATTGTTGCAAGTTGAAAGATTGAGATTCGGGGATATTGCCGCCTTCCACTTTCCTTTTTTTCCTATTTTCTATTTCCTGAGCTAATCGAGCGACCATGCATCTTTCCAATGGATCTTTGGCGCATCTCCCTCGAAGGTAAGCGGCAGCCAGATGTACCGTCCATCAATATGGTTTTCAGGAGTCCAGCGATCTCCAATATAAATATAACAGTCTTTTTTACCTTCAACTTTCAAAACATAGGTGCTTTGAGAATGGAAAGTCAGTTCTGAATCGCTGCCAACAGCCGGATTTCCAAGTTCTTTCCAATTGCCGAAAATCTGGTCGGAAACGGCTGACCTCGCGGCATTGGGCGCCCAGCCGGTGCAATCGGAAGCGATGATGTAATATTTCCCGTTCCGTTTGAAAAGCGTCACGCCTTCCATGTACCTTTCGGTTAATAACCGGAAATATTGACCTGAATAAGACAGGTAATCGTCGTTGAGCTTTGAAATCTGCAGGGTACTGTTTTCTTCGGAAGCATAGATGTGATAAGCGGTACCATCATCGTCGACAAACAGGTTCATATCGCGGGCCATTTGTCCGCCTTTGAAATCACGACCCAGAATATTTAACGAATCCGGAGGAGCCGGAAGGCAACCTTTTCCTCCGCAATATTTTGATTTTACTGAACTTGACACCGGTTTTTTGTGGAAAGGCTGCACATTGACCGGCCAGAACCCGGCATTGGGCCGAAAACTTTTCAAATAAATATATGGTCCTGCCGGATTATTGCTGACCGCCACTGCACTTCGGGCCGCATCATAGCCTTGTCCTTTCAGTTCCAGGTGGAACCACATCACAAACTTTTTGGTTTTCGCATTGTAAATCACCTTTGGGCGTTCAAGGGTACAGCCTTTGACAATATCGCTTGCCGGATCGGTTTCGTTCACTTTCAGTGCGATTCCTTCATCTTTCCAATTGTATAAATCTTTCGAAGAGTAACAGCTTACACCAACCTGAGCCGTATTTCCAATTTCGCCTCCAACTTTGTGCTCGCCGTACCAATAGTATGTTCCGTTATGAAACAGTATTCCGCCGCCATGTACATTAAGGTGCTTGCCGTTGTTGTCTTTCCAGATTTCGCCGGGAGTAAATTGCTTGTACGGTTGGGCATTCAAAGCTAAAATGCTGCAAAAAGAAAAGAGAAATAAGGAAATTTTCAGGTTCATTCAGGTTGGTTTTAGGTTGTTGAATTGAAAGGTAAAGTTAACCGCTTCAGCTGAAAAGACAAAAGGAAAGTGCCAAAATGAAACTCTCAATTGCTGAAGCTATTTTTTGAGTTGGGAATTCTTCTCGTCACGGGCAATCCGGGTATTCAAAAAGTCTTCCATCTGTTTGGGCTCGAGTTTCTTTGCAATGATTTTTTTATCCTTGTCCAGAATGAAATAAACCGGAGTTGTCCGGATATCATAAACCTTTTTATAGGTGAAATCATAAGGATTCCAGACGTTCAGCCAGTCATACAACTGATGTTCGTTCACAAAGCTAATCCACTTTTGTTTTCCTTCGACCCCGCCGAGCATGTGCACCGCAAAAACCTCCACTCCTTTGGGTTTCAGTCGCTGATAAACCTGGTACAATTCAGGGATCGACTTTTTACAATGACCGCAATCGCATTCCCAGAAGGCCAGAATGGTATAATTGGCCTTGACTTGAAGAAGGTTGATGAACGTTCCGGCATGCGGATCTTTTTGCACGACCGTATCCGTTTTTGCCAACATAAAATGTTCTTCCGGGAGATTCAGCATTCGCAGGTCGGTAGCTGGTTGTCCAAGTAGTAAGGGTTTCATGACATCTATGTTTTCCCTGGTTTGCCTGATAAAAGTTGTATCGCTGAAGCTTGCTTTCGGAATGTACCATTTCTCGGCAATGTGCACATAAACCGCATCGAAACCCATGATGGTGCTGGTCGCGTACTTATTGAAAAGAGTAATGAGCATATATCTGAAAATATCCGGATCTTTTTCTGCCACGGCAAGTAATTTATCGCATTCGTAACTAATCGTATCCGGAATTTTTGGAACGACCTTGTCGAGATATTCCTTAATTTTTTCGTCATACACCGGTGTCCTCAGGAATCGCGCGTCTTCCAGACTCATATGATCGAAAAAATGACTTCTGTAATACCTGTACTGAAAGGTTGAATCAATTATCCTTCCGCCGGAATCTTTGGGAGGTTCCGGAATTTTAACTTCCTGAAGGGCTCTGATAAAATGGCCCACAAAATTATTCTTCTGGCTACCGATCAGTTGGTCAGCTCTAGATTCGCCCGCTGTCGAGATTTCTCTCAGCCTGGAATCCGCTTTCCTGATTTCAGATGAATCAGTCAGCGTTTTCAGGCTCTCTTTCAAAGCCGACGATTCCTTCTGCATGGTGACAATGAATTTAAGGTATACCTGCGCCGCCGAGTTTTCAGGTGAATTTTTGAACTTCAGGTTATCGAACAGATTCAGACTGTCAGTTTCAATTGAAATCCGCTGATTGGAGGTCATGAAGAAGTCGAACATGGCATGCGACGGGGTCATGAAGAAATAAAGACCTTCCGGAAATTTCGTATTTCCCTTCAGCAGTCCATTGCCCGAATTGTCCATTTTCAGGGTGTCGTCCACAAAAAGCTTGTCGGCAAAATGATGCCCGAGAATGATGTTTTTCCCGGCAAGGTTTTTAATCGTCAGCTTGATTTCGTAACCTTCGGCCTTTGCCTCAGTTGCTGAAAATCCAAAAATGAGGAAGATGAAAACGATGTAGATATACCTGATCATAAATCAAAAAAACTAATGAAATTCAACAATTCACTTTGGTTTCGGCGAAAATCATGAGAATTATGCTATTCAGATTTCATTAGGGACAAAGTTAAAAGCTTTGGGCAAAAAGTCAAACTTCAGAAGAAAATTGGTGATCTTCAATTTCGAAATTTGATTAAAGCAGTTTAAATGGCTGGTCTTCCTGAGGGGCAAAGAATTCGACTTTGCCGCACTTCGGACACAGGTAAAGGTCGAAGGTTTCCTTGTTGGTGAAGACTCCGGTCAGGAAGCCTTCGTGAAACCGGTAATTGGTGGCCCCAATGCAATTGGGGGTTAGTTGAAAACGAAAAGTTATCAACGCGAAGCGGTTGAATAGTTTTATGTCTATCCAGCGATAATTTGATTAGATTTGGACACTGTTCACCAAACCTATTCAGCGCGGAACATGTCGAAAATCCTGATCAACCAATACTACCAAAACCTCGACCGGACCCTTCAGTTCGGGAAAAGCCGAAACGAACAAAGCATCCGCAACCACTTCTGGCATTTGCTCAACGACTATGCCCGTAAATCGAATTATGAAGTGGTTCCTGAAGTGTCGGTTATGGGCACCCGGGGGCAAAAAGTACGCCCCGACGGTGTGGTGAAAAACCTTTGGGGTCTGGACATCGGTTTATGGGAGAGCAAAGACGGAAAAGACGATTTTGAAGTCGAGATTGACTCGAAAATCAAAAAAGGTTATCCCCTTACCAATATTCTTTTTGAGGATAGCAATATAGCTGTGCTCTTTCAGAGGGGAGAAGAGGTAAGACGTGCCAAAATGCGCGATGCCGATCAGTTGCACGACCTGCTTACCATGTTCATCAACTTTAAAAGCGAAACGGTTTATAAGTTTGAAGAGGCCATTGAAAAGTTCAAAGCCGATATTCCAATCATTGTTGAAACTCTTCGCAAAAAGATTGTTGAGAGCCGTGAAAAAAATCCCAACTTCCAGACTGTACAAAACACCTTTCTCGAACTCTGCAAGGCCGAAATTAATCCTGACATCACCCTGGAAGACATTCGCGAAATGATGATCCAGCACATCCTCACCAGCGACATTTTCAACCGCATATTCGACGATCCCGATTTCCACCGGCATAATACAATTGCCGCTGAACTGGAAAAACTGATCGAAACGCTTTTTAGTTATGCCGAACGCCGCAACCTGCTGAATTCCATAGAGCATTATTACGAAGCCATTAACGCCACGGCTGCCGGAATCACCGACCACCACGAGAAACAAAAATTCCTGAAGGTGATCTACGAAAACTTTTACAAAGTATATAATCCCAAGGCTGCCGACCGCCTGGGCGTGGTTTATACGCCCAACGAAATTGTGCGGTTTATGGTAGAAAGCACCAACTACTTACTCCACAAACATTTTGGCAAAACACTGGCCGACCGCAATGTTGAAATCCTGGACCCGGCAACCGGAACTGGTACGTTTATCTGCGACATTATTGAACATGCTATTCCCAAACAGGATTTAGCCTGGAAATTCAAAAACGAACTCCACGCCAACGAGGTAGCCATTTTGCCTTACTACATTGCCAACCTCAACATCGAATATACTTTCAAGCAGAAAATGCAATATTACGCCGAGTTTCCGAACCTCTGCTTTGTTGATACGCTCGACAACACCGATGCCCTTTCGTACTCCGGGAAACAACACACCCTGTTTGGCCTGAGCAGCGAAAACACCGAACGAATCCGCCGCCAAAACAGCAAAAAAATTTCGGTGGTGATTGGAAACCCGCCATACAATGCCAACCAGCTCAACGAAAACGAGAACAACAAAAACCGCGAATATCCAACCATCGACAAGCGGATAAAGGATACGTACATTAAATACAGCACGGCGCAGAAAACCAAGGTGTACGACATGTACTCGCGTTTTTACCGCTGGGGAATGGACCGGCTCGATAAAAATGGTGTACTGGCCATGATTACCAACCGAAGTTTTATCGACAGCCGCACCTTCGACGGCTTTCGTAAATGTGTGCTCGATGAATATGCTTACGCCTATATTGTTGACACCAAAAGCGACGTGCGCGCCAACCCCAAGATTGCCGGAACCACCCACAACGTCTTTGGCATCCAAACCGGCGTGGCCATTATGTTCCTGATCAAAAAAGAGAAGCAGGAAGGCCCTTGCCAAATAGAATACGTGAGCATGGAAGACGATTGGCGCAAAGAGGTTAAGCTCGACTGGCTAAAGAATAACCCGATTGCCAACATCCATTTCGAAACCATCCATCCTGATAAAAACAACAACTGGATAAACCTTTCGGAGGAAAATGATTGGGAGGAATTGTTACCTGTTGCCGATAAAAATGTAAAACTTGGAAAAGGCGGAAATGCCATTTTTAAATTGTTCTCTTTGGGCGTGGTAACCAACAGGGATGAGTGGGTTTATGATGAAAATCAGACCGCATTAGAAAAGAAAGTTCAGTATTTGATTAATGTCTACAATACCGATTTGCAAAGGCTGAAAGGGAAGGACAAAAATATAATTAAAGATGAAGTTGATTATTCTATAAAATGGACGAGAGCGGTTAAAAATGATTTGTTTAGAAATAAGGAATACAAAATAAATGAATCATTGATTATTGATAGTCTTTATCGTCCATTTGTAAAAAGGAAGTTGTATTTCAGTAATGAACTAAATGAAATGCAATACCAAAATAATCTGATTTTTGGGAACAACGGAAAACTTGAAAATACCTCAATCAATGTAAATTCAAATGGAATTGATTTAAAGTTCTTTGCATCAAATATTATATCTGATTTGCATTTTGTTGGAGATAACCAGTGTCTTCCTCTTTACCGATACGACAAAAACGGAAACCGCACTGAAAACATTACAGACTGGGCGTTGGAGCGGTTTCGGGTGAGATATTCCTCACCCCCGGCCCCTCTCCAAAACGGAGAGGGGTGTCCGAAGGACGGGGTTAGGAAAGAAGAGGGGCTTGGGGAGAGGAGCCGCACCGTTGAGGTTCATCTGCCGCCTCAACTTTTGGAAAATGCCAGAGAATTGAGAAAAAATCAGACCGACGCCGAAGAAATGTTGTGGCAATTGTTGCGGAACAGGCAGTTGGGTAATTTGAAGTTTCGGCGGCAACATCCACTGAGAGTCGGTTTCATACTGGATTTTTATTGCGCCGATAAAAAACTGGGAATTGAACTTGATGGCGGATACCACAATTCAGCTGATCAGAAGGAACAGGATTCCCAGCGAACAGAAGCGATCAACGAATACGGAATCCATATCATCCGCTTCACCAACGAGGAAGTGATCAACCATACCGATTCTGTGTTAAGACAGATACTTTCCTCACCCCCGCCCCCTCTCCAAAATGGAGAGGGGTGTCGGGGTGAGGTGGTGAGGAAGGAAGACATTTTCCATTACATCTACGCCGTACTGCACAATCCGGCCTACCGAAAAAAGTACGAGCTAAACCTGAAACGGGAGTTTCCGCGCATCCCGTTTTATGAAAACTTTGCCCAATGGTGCGGCTGGGGCCAACGCCTGATGGAATTGCACATTGGTTACGAAACTGTTGAGCCTTTCGCGTTGGAAGTTCACAACTCCCTTCTCCCATCGGGAGAAGGGCAGGGGATGAGGGATCTTAAAGTAAAAGCCAAGCTAAAGGCCGACAAAGAGACCGGAATTATTGAGATTGACGAACTGACTTACCTGAAAGGCATTCCGAAAATAGCCTGGGAATATAAACTTGGCAACCGTTCGGCGCTCGAATGGGTGCTCGACCAGTATAAGGAAAAGAAGCCCAAAGACCCTACCATTGCCGAAAAGTTCGATACCTACCGTTTTGCCGAATACAAAGACCACGTGATCGACCTGCTGAAACGGGTCTGCACCGTGAGTGTCGAAACCATGAAGATTATCAGCGAGATGGAATTGGTTTGATTTGCCTGGTTTTTCGTCCTGGAAAAGAATACAAAAAAAGGCTGCCCTTTTCGGAACAGCCTTCAAAAATTTTGGTTTTTGGTATAGGTAAGTACAAACGATTGATTAGCCGCATTTGGAGGTTCCACAGTCGGGGCAAATTAAGCATCCTTCCTGGTAGATGACATTGTGCGAACCACATTCGCCGCAAACCGAGCCTTCGGCAACGGTTCCATCCGGAACATATTTTTTCAGTGCACGGGCCACTCCGGCTTTCCAGCTGTTGATCGTGTCGTTGTCGAATTGCAGACTGGTTACCGTATCCACCACTTTGTGGATCGGCATTCCGTGACGCAATACTCCGGAAATCAGTTTGGCATAATTCCAAAAAACGGGATTGAATTTGTACGACAAACCTTCGATAGTAGTCTTGTAGCCTTGTTTGTTGGTGTACTGGAAATCGTAGCGTTTCGTTCCATCCTGATTGACATGCTTGATGATTTTCCCGCTTTGAACAGACCGGGGCAGAAGAATTCCGTCTTCGTCGTCTGAAAGCCCGGTGAAGATTTCATATGGACGACCGTCGATGGTGCCTATAAAGGCCACCCATTTGTCTTTCGAATTCTGAAAACGTACCACATCTGCTTCCAGTTCAGTTGGCCTTTGGGTTGGGAATACGCTTTCAACCACCACTTCTTCTTCCTCTTCTTTTTTGTTGGAGATGAGCACTCCTGAGCGCGATCCGTCGCGGTAAACAGTCACGCCTTTGCAGCCGCTTTTCCAAGCTTCGAAATAGAGTTTTCCAACTAGACTTTCGTCGGCATCGGCCGGAAGGTTGATGGTTACGCTAATCGAATGGTCGACCCATTTCTGGATTTTTCCCTGCATCCTGACTTTGGCCATCCAATCCACGTCGTTCGAGGTAGCCTTGTAGTAGGGCGATTTTGCAATTAATTCATCCAGATCGGCTTCCGGATAATTCTTCTTCAATTCGAAGCCGTTCACTTCCATCCATTCTTTGAATTTATGATGGAAAACCACATATTCTTCCCACGAATCGCCTATTTCGTCAACGAAGTCAACTTTTACATTTTTATCGCCCGGGTTCACTTTCCGGCGGCGTTTATAAACCGGCATAAAAACCGGTTCAATTCCTGAAGTGGTCTGGGTCATCAGGCTGGTGGTGCCGGTTGGCGCTATCGTGAGCAGTGCAATGTTTCGGCGGCCATATTTGGCCATATCCTGGTATAATTCTTCATCCTCGGCACGAAGGCGTTTGATCATCGGGTTATTTTTTTCGCGCTCGGTGCTGTAAATGGCAAATGCTCCACGTTCTTTGGCCATTACCACCGACGAACGGTAGGCTTCGAGGGCAACCGTTTTGTGGATTTCTTCACTGAAATCAGTGGCGTCGTCAGTTCCGTAACGCAGTCCAAGTGCAGCAAGCATATCCCCTTCAGCGGTAATTCCAACTCCGGTGCGGCGTCCTTCTTTGGCTTTGGTCTGAATTTTCAGCCACATCGACCGTTCAATGTGTTTGATATCTTCATTTTCAGGATCTTCGTCGATCTTGGATAGAATTCCGTTGATTTTTTCCAGTTCAAGATCGATAATATCGTCCATCATGCGCTGAGCAAAACCAACGTGCTTTTTGAAAAGGTCAAAATTGAACTTTGACTGCGGGGTAAACGGATTTTCCACGTATGCATAAAGATTAACAGCAATCAGGCGGCAGCTGTCGTACGGGCAAAGCGGAATTTCGCCGCAAGGATTGGTAGAAACGGTTTTGTAGCCCAGATCGGCATAACAATCAGGCACCGATTCCCTGATGATGGTATCCCAGAATAAGATCCCCGGCTCAGCCGACTTCCATGCATTATGCACAATCTTTTTCCAGAGTCCTTCTGCATCAATTTCCTTGATATACTTGGGATGCTTGGCGTCAATCGGATATTGTGTCATGTACTTCTGCCCTGCCTCAACGGTCCGCATAAAATCGTCATGAATTTTTACTGAAACGTTCGCACCGGTAACTTTTCCCTGTTCGAGTTTGGCATCGATGAACGATTCTGCATCAGGATGTTTAATCGAAACGGAAAGCATAAGCGCACCCCGGCGGCCATCCTGTGCCACTTCACGGGTGGAATTGGAATAACGTTCCATAAATGGAACAATACCGGTAGATGTTAAAGCTGAATTTTTTACCGGAGAACCTTTGGGCCTGATATGGGATAAATCGTGGCCAACACCACCCCGCCTTTTCATCAGTTGTACTTGCTCCTGATCAACCTTCAGGATTCCGCCGTATGAATCTGAATTTCCTTCATTGCCAATCACAAAACAGTTCGACAGCGAGGCAATCTGAAAATCGTTGCCAATTCCGGTCATTGGTCCACCCTGGGGAATGATGTAATTGAAATCTTTCAGGAGCGCAAAGATTTCCTCTTCGGTCATCGGGTTTAGATAATTCGTTTCAATTCGTGCAATTTCTGATGCCAGGCGATGATGCATATCATCCGGAGTATGTTCGTAGAGGTTGCCGTACGAATCCTTCAATGCATATTTATTGACCCAGACCCTTGCAGCAAGGTCGTCTCCTTTAAAATAAATCAGAGAAGCTTCAAAAGCTTCATTCTGTGAATACGTAGTTTTCATAGTTGGAGGCTCAATTGCCACGTTCTTGAATGTCATAACCCGATTTTTTAGATCTTTAATAATTGTTAAAAGATTGTAAACGTGATAGAATTTTTGTTCACGCCGGTTCGTTTTTGCTGTATGCAATATAGCGTCAATGTTTAAAAAAAAGAATGCGAATTTTGGGAAAATTAAGAAAAGTTATCAACCTGACCATGTTAGTAAATTGCATATCAATCTATTAAACATTTAAGTGTTACAAAATGTTTACAAAAATATTAACCAGAATACAATTGTGTAAACTCGCCTTTCTGGAAAAAGCCTGATAGAAAGCTTATTGGGAAAGATTATTGTTTGATTGAATTCAATCAAAAATTCGATCAGTGTTGATTGAAAACTCTTTCTAAAATTAAGTTCGTAGCTCCCAGGTTCTGATTGGTAAATTCAACGCATTTCTCCGAAATCGCTGATCTCTTCTGTGCATCCTCCAGTAATGAATCCAGAACAGTTTCGAGCGATTCAAAGTCTTCCACCGGAAAGGCGATCTCAAGTTTGACCATCGTTGTCGCTTCATTGAATTTCCTGTAATCCGGGCCAAACAGAATCGGCATTCCAAAAATGGCAGCCTCGAGTGTATTGTGGATTCCGGAACTAAAACCTCCGCCAATATAGGCCAGATCGGCATATTTATAAAGTGACGACAGAATTCCAATGGTATCAACAATCATCACCTGCCTGTTCATAACGGCTTCGTCGCTGGCTTCTGTATAACAAATAACGTCACTTTTTAACAGGTTTATCAACCTTTCAATGTTTCCCTGCTTGGTCTCATGCGGGGCAATGATGAATTTGGTTTCGGGGTGGGTATGAATGTATCTGATCAGCAATTCCTCATCAGGTTTCCAGGTACTCCCGGCAACGACCAACAAACTGTTCCCCTTGAATTTTTCAACCAACGGAAAGGATTTCCCTCTAAGCGCAATTTCGGCTACCCGATCGAAACGCGTGTCACCCGTTTTGGACACATTCCGGATGCCCAGACTTCCAAGCAATTCAACTGAAGCATCGTCCTGAACAAAGAAATGGGAAACGCCAAACAGCATTTTCCGGTACCATTTTCCGGAGGGCCTTTTTTTAAAGAAATGCTGGTCGGCGCGAAATATGGCCGAGACCAGGTATAATGGAATCTGTCTTTTCTTTAGCTCACTGATGTAGTGAAACCAGAATTCGTATTTTATAAAGAATACCTTTTCGGGGCGCACCAGGTCGATCAGTTTCCGTGCATTTCTTTTGGTATCGGGAGGAAGGTAGAATATGTAGTCGGCCAGTTCGTAATTTTTGCGGATTTCGTATCCTGAAGGAGAGAAAAAAGTCAGGAAAATTTGGTATTCCGGATGTTGTTTCCGGATGGCTTCAATCAGAGGACGGCCTTGTTCGAATTCGCCCAATGATGCACAATGTAACCAGATAATTGGTCTTACGTGATTGATTTCTGTTTTCAATCCGGCAAAAACCTCTGCACGCCCCTTGCTGATCTGCTTTGCTTTCAGGCTGAAAGGTGCAGCCAGCCTGATCAGGAGTGAATAGAGAAAAATGGAAACTGAATAGATAAATTTCATTCCAAGTTAGTTTTTTTTGTTCAGGCAAGTTCGCAAAATAGAATCAAAGGCTTTGCAGATACCCGGAATCTTTTTTCAGATTTGGCTGCATTGATGCTTCTACTGCCAGCTGATCGCAGCGTTCGTTCTCCGGAATTTCTGCATGTCCCTTCACCCATACAAATTTCACATGATGTTTTTGATAAATTTTGACAAACCGCAACCATAAATCTTCATTCTTTTTCCCTTTGAACCTGATTTTTATCCAATTCCATATCCAACCTTTTTCAACAGCATCCACCACATATTTCGAGTCAGAATAGATGGTCACCTGCGAGTTCTCTATTTTCAGGGATTCCAGACCAGCAATGGCGGCCAGTAATTCCATCCGGTTATTGGTGGTCAGCTCAAAACCTTCCGACAATTCTTTCCTGAATTTCCCCGAAAGCAGAACCACTCCATATCCACCCGGACCCGGATTGCCTCTTGATGAGCCATCAGTATAGATTGTAATGTTCAAAGTTTATCGTATAAAAAGGTCATTGGTTGTCATTGCGTCATTATGTCATTGGTTGTCATTGGTTGTGAAGCGATGCGTAAGTACATGACAATTAATGACGCGAAGCAAAAGACCAAAAACGACTTGCCAACTCCCGAGTTATCAGGAATCTAATTCGCGATCGTCATTTCGTCAATCAGGTTTTTCGCACCGCCCATTTTGTCGATGGTCCACAATACAAACCGGATATCCACATTGATGCATTTCTGCAAATCATTCTCGAAGGCAATATCACCGCTCATTCCTTCCCAGTTTCCATCGAAGGCAATTCCAATCATTTCACCTTTCCCATTAATCACCGGACTTCCGGAATTTCCTCCCGTGATATCGTTGTTGGTCAGGAAGCAGGTGTGCAGGTCCCCATCAGCATCCGCATAGCGTCCATAATCTTT
>JANXYV010000092.1 GCA_025355875.1 Prolixibacteraceae bacterium
TCTTGTCCGGCGATTGACCGAATTAACCGAAAAAACGATTAATCCAGATCAGAAAGAATTGGCCGCTTTCCACAGGCGGATGATTAAATACAAAAATTACATATTCACCTTCCTGTTCAATCCAAATGTGCCACCCGACAATAATGGTTCTGAACGTGCTATCCGGAACATCAAAGTCAAACACAAAATCTCTGGCTATTTCAAATCGTTCAACGGTGCTTCACAATTTGCTATCCTGCGATCTGTGCTTGATACTGCCATCAAAAATAACCAAAATATACTGCGGGCATTCTCTCAAATCTTTTCAACTCCTTCTTGGGGCTGATTAGTTACTCAGAATTAAATTCACCAATATTTTTGGAAATTTGTTTCGCCAATAAGCTTGTAAACTTCGAAGTATCATTGTTGGAATATGATCTTTTAAGCGGTTCCTTTATGGTATGTATGTAGATTAAATCCGAAAACAGAAAAAAATTACTATTATACAATGGTATTTCAGGTTTTGATGTTGGTATTAAAAAAAGTATATCATCAACTGTTAATTTAATGGAAGTCATTTTGTACAAAAGAAAAATGAGATTTTCCTGCCATGCGAAAACGTCTGGACTATAAGAATCGTCTTCAAATACCGAGTTATAAAAAGCATTTCTTGCAGTATCTTCTTCATCCATTAATGTATTCCTTGCATCAATTGGATCATTTGAATCAAGACAAATGGAATTGATTTTCATGCCAAAATCCTCTAGATGATAAATGAATCCTTCCAATTTCCTTAATACAGAAACTGACAAAAATTCTGAATTGGATTTAACGAAATTAGAAGAATCAGGATTATTCCTGGCATAGGTTAATCGATCTTTGAAATAGACAATCATATTCTTAACGTCAATATTGATTGTATCTCCCTGACTTATAATTAATTTATTATCTCCTTTTGTAATTTTATAATCATAAACAAATTCACCCTCATTATTAATTTCAACATTAAACTTGTAGTCTAAAAAATAAGTGAACGAGAAAATGGTATTTTCTCCAAAAGTATTAACTGTGTATTTATGATTTCCCAAATCATGCTCACCTATGATATAGTTAAGTTTCATTGTTGAATGGACGTCACGATTAATTTGGTCTTGATTTTCTTTTAGTAAAAGCAATGCTTTTGAAAGAGAGCTTTTACCCGAATTATTGGAACCGGTCAAAACCATGATTGGAGCAAGGTCGAAGTCAAAATGCTCTTTAAAAACCCTAAAATTGCTTAATCCGAATTTTGTAACATCCATCTTAGAAGAATTATTTGTCGATTGAAAACGAGCTTAAAATTACCTAATATTTCATAAAAATGAGCTATAGTAAAATTTAAGTTCGTCCGGCTTTTCCCAACTCTTAAAACCGGATATTGTACTTCACCTTAAACCTCAGGGCACTTTCGTTCATCACGATATGATTTTCGGGTTGTGTCCATCCTGAGGTCCAGGCCAGAATGATTTCGTTGCCGGGTTTAATAATCCATGAAAAGCGTGACTGCCAGCCCAACTTTTGTGAAACATTGTCAAATTGGAAATAGTTGTACAAGGTTAACGTCGGACTGAACAGGATATTCAGGTTCATCTGGTAGATTTCAGCGTTGAAATATCCTTCAGGAAGAGTTACATGGGCCAGCGAATAATTTCCTCCCAAATAGAGTGGAACGGCTACTTTCCAGGCCAGCGTCAGTTTTAAATCTTCCCGCTGCCCGTTATAGAAATCGCCCGTTCCAAGTGTAGCCGATCCTGCCAGCTTGCGGCTTCCGGCGCTAATCAACTGGAGATTCTGGTACCAGAAGATATATTCTCCCACCGGAATCACAAATCCGGGATAAATGTAAAAATCGTTGGTCAGGTGTTCGTATTCCTGGTTCACCGAATAGTAGCATTCCTCTCCCGATTTGAAGCGGAATCCAATGGGCGAAAGCTTTATTTCCCTCGTCAGCAGGTCCTGATTGAAGTTGGTCACATAGTTTATTCCGGCGCCGCTTTTAACCTGAAGAATTCCCCATTTGTTTGGTCTCGGACCGAGTGAAAAATTTCCGTAGGTTGCCTTTATTCCGGTTCGCGGAGTGAAGCCAATTCCAGCTACAAAATTCTCGCCCACCTCGAAATGCCCTGCTCCAAAGAAAAGAAAGTCATTCGGATAAGCGATGTCGGCGCCCCACGAGGTGTTTTTGCCATTCTTACCTTCCGTATCCGAAATCATCCCGAACAAAGTGAGCGCCACATTTTTATTGCGCTGAAAATGGGAAGTGGCCAGTTTCATATCAATTCCGCCCAGCAGATTCTCCGCCGGAGAAGTGGCATTTCCCATCGTTCCGATAACCCCTATCGACGATTGGTTGCCAAGATTCCGGCTAACCCGCGCAACCGAAAGATGGGAATTGCCATAATCGCGCTCGTCGCTGATGTGCATCATGCCGATGTTCCAGTTGTTCTGGGTCCCTGTTATTTTGGCTGCATACAAAACCGGGAGCATTTTTCCATTGTTGTCGAGGCCCAGTCTTCGCGAGAAGAACGGAACCACCGAGTTTCGGTAGGGATTGTTGTCGTCTCCTTCAATTCCAAACTTGAAATAGTTCGATCCATCGAGAAAGAAGTCGCGTTTCTCCGGAAAATACAGGCTGAACTGAGTCAGGTTGATTTGCCTGTCGTCGACCTCAGTTTCGGCAAAATCGGTATTGATCGAAACAGAAGCTTTCAGTCGCGGAGTAATCTGGTAATACAAATCCAGACCGGCATCGGCCATGAAGGTATTTTTATCGCCTTCGTGGGTGTTCATTCCACCAATCACATACGGCGAAACATCCAGGCCAATTCCCTGGGTGATTCCTTCCAGTCCTTCCAACAGGCCCGAATCTGAAATCTGAAACCGGTAGGTATCCAGGTTTGCTACCGGCCAGTAGGAAGCTTCAAGCTTTCGTTTGATATTCCGGATCAGTTTCATTCCCCAGACGGTCTTTCCGGGATCGAAACCAATGGTTTTAAACGGAATAGCCAGTTCAGCTTCCCATCCATCGTCGGTAATGCTGGCTTTTCCGTTCCAAAGTCCGTCCCATTCCTTGTTCATCGAAGCGCCGTTTTCATTGATCAGTGCATCGCCTATCGAACCTCGCGGACCAATCTGGAACCAATATCCGTTCCGGTGATCGAGAAAAGTATCGAGAATGATCTGAACCCGGTCGTCGTTTCCTAAACTCACATCCCGGGCCATTTCTTTGGCGGTGATTTTGGTTGGGTCGTCGAAACATTTCACCGCAAAATAAAGGTAGTTGTTGTCGTAACAAACTGAAATAATAGTCTTCTCGGAAACTGGTTCTCCCGGATTGGGTTCGCGCTGAACAAACTGATCGATTTTATATGCCTGATCCCAGACCGCTTCGTTGATATGTCCGTCGATGATTGGTGGTGTGTTAATACGAATGGCTTTGGCCGAAGTCTGGGAATAAGAGATTTCCCATGCAAAGAAGCAGATCGTCGCTACGCAAAGAATCGTCAAATTTTTCAATCCAGTTAAATTTCAGTTGGTTAAGGTTCTAAAGCAAAAAAATCACGGTTGGTTGCGAAAATAGCGATTTAAACCTTTAAATCAAGTAAATGTTTGTTTCGCTCGTTACAATTCGAATTTTAATATCTTCGTTTCAATCAAAAACATTTAGCTATGAAGAAATACTACCTTTCTTTGGCGTTGGCTTGTCTTGCATCGGTCCTTTTCGCACAAACCGAAAAAAACGAAGAGTTGGTCAAGAAAAACTGGAATTTTGGCGCTCTGCCAACGATCACTTTCGATACCGATCTGGGGTTTCAATATGGAGCCCTTGTCAATTTGTACGATTATGGCAATGGTTCGCGATACCCGAAATACAACCAATCTTTCTATTTTGAAGTTTCCCGTTTTACAAAAGGAAGCGGAATTAACCGGTTCTACTACGATTCGGACCAGCTGATCAAAGGATTGCAGACCTCGGCTGATTTAAGCTTCCTTTCAGATCAGGCCTATGATTTCTACGGGTTCAATGGTTATGATGCGGTTTATCAGCCGGATTGGACCAACCAGGAATCCGGCAGTTATAAAACAAGGATGTTCTATAAATATGACCGGAAATTATTCCGGTTTAAGGTCGACCTTCAGGGAAAAATTTCCGGAGATCATGTACGATGGATTGCCGGTTTTAACCTTCAGAATTTTAAAATTGCCAAGGTAAATCTGGAGAAGCTGAACAAAGGAAAATCAGGAACGGATGTATTGCCAGACACGATTGGTTTGTATGAACATTACCAGAATTGGGGACTTATTTCAGCCCAGGAAGCAAATGGCGGATTTGTTCCCACACTCAAAGGCGGAATCGTATACGACAGCCGCGATAACAAGCCGAACCCCATGAAGGGAATCTGGACGGAGGCCGTTTTGGAAGCTGCTCCGGAGTTTTTAGGCGCCGAAAGTTCGTTTGCCAAACTCAGCCTGATCCACCGGCAGTATTTTACCCTTGTTCCGAAGAATCTTTCTCTTGGTTACCGGCTTGCCTACCAAACCACAGTGGCCGGTCACGCGCCATTTTATTATCAGTCGCAGGTTATAACTTCAGTTTTAACCGGAGCACTTTCCGAAGGATTGGGAGGCGCCAAAACCATGCGTGGGATTCTTCGAAACCGCGTCATGGGCGATGGTTTTTTGTATGGGAACCTGGAAATGCGATGGAAAGTCGTCCGTTTCCAGTGGATCAAGAATAATTTTTACCTCGGATTGAATGGGTTCACTGATTTTGGGAAAGTCACTAAAAAAATAGATTTGTCAAAAAGTACCCTGGCAACACTTCCTCCGGAATATTTCAATGTCGGAGCTGAAAAACTGCACTATTCCTATGGCGCGGGTCTGAGGATCGTGATGAATGAAAACTTTGTCGTTGCAGCCGATTATGGCATGACTCCTAACGATCAGGATGGAAATTCAGGAATGTATATCGGGCTAAATTACTTGTTTTAACTGGTTCGGAAACAAATTGGGATCAATGAATCCGATGGTTATTGATGGTCATTCGTTGTCATTAATTGTCATTCAATTGCAAAAACATGCTACAGACACCGCAACTGACAATGAATGACGTGCAACAAATGACTATTAAATGTCTTTAAATAATTATGGCAACCGACTGCCCTTCATGGTCCACCAGTAAAAGCATTGCATTTCCAGACGACCTGTAATTACTGCCGGATCGCTTGATTCAATGCGTACTGCCTCCGCAATTGAATCGACATCAAAGATCAGGATTCCACGAAATTTGCCTCCGTTATCAAATGGGCCGGCTACAACCACTTTACCGGCTTTGGCCATTTCCCGGATTTGTTTCAAGTGCCCGGCCATGATTTTATCGACTGATATGGAGTCTTGATTCCGATTTGGACCTTCATTCAATAACATAAAAACATATCTTTTTAATACCTCGGTGGTATCGGCAACCTGCATTTTAACTTCACGTTGTGCCTTTATGCTGATTGTTGCTGATAAAGCGAAGATTATCGAAAGAATGATCAGACGCTTCATGGTGAGACTATTTCAATTTGTCTTTAAATATTTTCCTGAACTTTTCCAGTTTTGGGACAATCACAAACTGGCAATAACCTTGCGACCGGTTGTTGGCAAAGTAATCCTGATGATAATTTTCAGCTTTATAAAATTTATCGAATGCGGTAATTTCAGTTAATACCGGTTTACCATACACATTTTCCTTGTTCAGTTCAGCCTTGTATTTTTCGGCAATCTCCTTTTGTTCATGCGAATGATAAAAAACTGCAGACCGGTATTGTGTCCCACGGTCAGCGCCCTGCTGATTTAAGGTTGTCGGGTCATGTGTTTCCCAGAAGACTTCCAGTAATTCTTTATAACTGATGATTTTCGGGTCAAACGTAATCTGAATAACTTCGGCATGACCGGTTTCACCTGTGCATACTTCCTGATACGTCGGATTTTTTGTTTTCCCGCCTGAATAACCCGATTCAACGGTTTCAACGCCTTTCAGACTCTTGAAAATCGCTTCTGTACACCAAAAGCACCCGCCGGCAAAGGTCGCTGTTTCGGTTTGTCCTGAACTGAGTTGTGTCATACCTGATAGAATTAAAATGAACATGTATTTTTTCATACCAACTTTTTCACATTAAAACATACGGGCACGAAAAAAGTTGAAAAGACGGAAATCCTATCCTATGACTTTTCCGTTAAACTCATGTTCTGGCTATCAGATCGTCAAAACTTTTTCACCTGATTTCAGATAGTTGGTGAAAGGTTCGCCCATGTATCTGACGTCAATCCCAAGATTCACCAGAGTTTCTGAAACGCCAAAGTTGTCGCTGCATTTCTTGCATGCTTCGACATGAACCCCGTGACTAATCATTTCTGAAATAGCCGCCTGAACCTGAAGGTCGTTTCCCGCAAGTTTGGAGGATGCACCCCAGATAATCAGATTAACCTCATTCCACCAACCTTTAATTTTTGCATTCGTGGCATACATAACGAGCATATTGAAAACGGTATCTTTGTTGTCCGTCGTCCATAAAATGTTGAGTTTTCCATTGTTCCAATTGTTTTTATAGTTTCCAATTTCTGCGGAAAATAAAAATCGGTTCTTGATTCAAATGTTCATTCATCACTACATATTCCGTTTCTTTCAAAAAATCGATCCTGGAAATGAGGATCAATTATTCTTCCATAAATGCATTTCGTTCAAACTCCAGCACTTCCATGTCTTTGATATTCTTACCATCGATGACAAACCGGACTGCGGTACAAACCTGGTGAAAGCCTTTGTTCCCGGCAGCGCCGGGATTGACGTGAAGCAAATTGTATTTCGGATCGAAAATCACTTTCAGGATGTGTGAATGGCCACAGATAAAGAGTTTCGGCGGTTTAATTATAAACTGTTTACGGACCCGCGCTTCGTAATGTCCGGGAAATCCGCCGATATGAGTAATCAGCACATCCACTTCCTCGCAAAAGAAACGCTGATCAGTTGGAAACATTTTCCGGAGAATGTGATCGTCGATATTGCCATAAACAGCCCTCAATGGTTTGTAATCTGAAAGCTGATCGGCAGTTTCGGTAGTACCGATATCACCAGCATGCCAGATTTCGTCGACAGATTCAAAGAATTTAAAAACCCGGGAACTTAACATCCCATGGGTATCAGAGAGCAAGCCTATTCGTTTCATTGCTAAATTGTATTCTTCGGTGCTAAAAATAGACTAAATTTGTACAAAAACATCCAACCATGAAACGAGTTGTAATTGTCAGACATGCAAAGGCCGATCCGTTTGGTTATGACGATGATTTTCACCGCGATTTAACTGATCGCGGAATATCCGATGCTGATAGAATCAGTGAGCGGCTCAAGGAACTTGAAGTAATTCCTGATCTGGTTATTGCAAGTCCGGCCACGCGGACCATGCACACTGCCACCGTTTACTGCAAAAATCTTGGTATCGCAACCAAATCCATACGTCAGGAAGAAGTTCTTTATAGTGGATTAACCACCCAACAATTTGTCGAATTGCTTCATGAATTGCCCGGAGAGGTCGATAAAGTTTTCTTTTTTGGTCATAACCCGACAGTGCATTCGCTGGTATATAACCTGGCAAGGAAATTTTCTTCTGAAATGCCCACCTGTGCTACAATTGCGATTGATTTTGATGTTGACAACTGGAAAGATGTTTCGCCCCGGGAAGGAAAAGTTGCTCTTCAAATTACGCCCAAAAACGTTTAATCAGACCTGATGCATATTTTCTACACTCCCCATTTCTCAGGAAACACTTACACTCTCGACGAATCCGAATCGAAACACTGTATTCGGGTGTTGCGTCTGGAAGAAGGTGATCATATTGTGTTGGTGGATGGATTCGGAGGCAGCTTTACCGCCGAAATTATGGATGCCAATCCCAAACGGTGCGCTGTAAAAGTGATCAAATCGGAATTGAATTTTGGAAAACAAAATTTTCAGGTTCACATCGCTATTGCACCCACAAAAAACATCGAAAGGATAGAGTGGTTTCTGGAAAAAGCAACGGAAATAGGCATCAACCGGGCGACTCCCATCCTTTGCCAATATTCGGAACGAAAAGAAATCAAACACGATCGGCTTGAAAAAGTGATGGTTTCGGCTATGAAACAATCGTTAAAAGCCTATCTTCCGCAACTCGGGCAAATGACCAGGTTCAACGACTTTATCAAACAGCCTTTTGCCGGACAAAAGTTCATTGCCCATTGCGAAGAAACGCAGCGCGACGCACTGAAAAACCGGATTGTCCCTAACCAGAATTATCTGATCCTGATTGGTCCGGAAGGTGATTTCTCTCCTACCGAAATCGAAGCGGCCATTCAGGCTGGATATATACCTGTCAGTTTGGGAAACAGCCGTTTACGAACTGAAACGGCCGGGGTGGTAGCCTGTCATACCTTCAATTTAGCGAATAGCGATTGAATAACTATTTTCTCCATGAAACTTAACAAAAACCATTCAGCCGGTACAATTATTTTGGCTCCGGATAGTTTATGATATAGAAATACTATTTTTACCGAATGAGGTCAATCCAACTATTTTTTATCGCTGCCGCCCTGTTTTTTTGTTCTGCAGAACTCTTCGGTCAGGGCAACAACGCAACCCTTTTTGGAAAGGTTTATGACGGAACAGGAAAACCTCTGGAATTGACCAGTATCTCTATCAAATACTCCACGATTGGTACCGTTTCGAACCGGAACGGAGAGTATCTTCTTCGAATTCCGGCTAAAAAACCCATTGTCATAGTCTGTTCAATGATTGGCTACCAAACTGTTGAAAAAACAATCACGGCTTCGGAAGAACAACGTCTCGAAATGAATATTACGATCGAGCAGGTTGATCAGCAGATTGATGAAGTGCAGGTAACCCAGCACCGCCGGAACAAGACCAACATGGACCGGATCGACTCCAAATATCTGACCAGCATGACCGATGCGGGCACCGGTGGCGTTGAAGCGCTGATTAAAACTCTGCCCGGTGTTTCTTCGAACAATGAACTAAGTTCCCAATATTCGGTTCGCGGGGGAAATTTTGACGAAAACCTGGTATATGTGAATGATGTGGAAGTTTACCGTCCCATGTTGGTCCGCGCAGGGCAACAGGAAGGAATGAGTTTCATCAACTCTGATATGGTTTCGTCGATTGAATTTTCCGCCGGAGGCTTTGATGCCCGTTATGGCGATAAGATGTCGTCGGTGCTTGACATTCGATACCGGAAACCGACACAATTTGCAGGCAGCGCCTCAGCAAGCCTTCTTGGGGCTTCACTTGAACTGGAAGACATCAGCAAAAATGGAAAGTTTTCGCATATCTCTGGCATCCGGTACAAAACAAATAAATATCTATTGGGGACGCTCGACGAAAAAGGAGAATACAATCCGCGTTTCCTGGATATCCAAACCTATCTGACTTATCGGTTCAACCCGAAATTTGACCTTTCTTTTCTCGGAAATGTGGCTCAAAACCAGTATAATTTTATTCCCCAAACGCGGAAAACAACTTTCGGGACATTTAACCAGGCCTATAGCGCAACCGTCTATTTTGAAGGACAGGAAGTAGACCAGTTT
The DNA here is from genome assembly GCA_025355875.1 of Prolixibacteraceae bacterium. Classification (GTDB taxonomy): domain Bacteria; phylum Bacteroidota; class Bacteroidia; order Bacteroidales; family Prolixibacteraceae; genus Aquipluma. The sequence continues at coordinate 9,640 of JANXYV010000092.1, forward strand.
TCAACCATCACCGGGGCTTTGATCGCAAATTATCATCCGGCGGACAAACTGAACCTGAAGTTCATTGCCTCAGCTTATACTTCCAAAGAACAAGAAACTTACGATGTTTTAGGCCAGTATTATTTGAATGAGCTCGATAAAAACCTGGGGTCCGAAACTCTGGGCGACAGTATCCTGAACATCGGCGTTGGCACCTTTCTGAACCACGCCCGAAATTACCTGAATGCGAAAGTCTATAGTCTGGAACATAAAGGTGCCTATAATTCTGCCAGTCATTTGGTTAACTGGGGCCTGAAAGCTTCGCTCGAAAAAATTGATGACCGGATGAATGAATGGATTTTACGCGACTCCACCGGGTATTCACTTCCCTACCAGCAATACAATCCTGATATTCCGTACGATCCGGCAGCAGTTCAAAAACTCAATCTTTTCAGTGCCACGACTACCCAATACAGCATGAGCTCGGTCCGTCTGACTGCCTTTGTTCAGGATACTTACCAGATTCCTGTTAGCAAAGGTTCATTGTATGCCACTGCCGGGATCCGTGGGCAGTACTGGAACTATTCAGACGAGTTTCTTTTCAGCCCGAGAGGTACTCTGCGCTATTATCCGGACTGGAAATCCAATTTTGTATTTCATCTTTCAGGCGGGATTTATGATCAGGCGCCGTTTTACAAGGAACTGAAGGACCACAATGGCGTCATTTATCCCAACACCAAAGCCCAGCGATCGACTCAGGTATTATTTGGCTCAGACTATATTTTCCGGGCCTGGGCACGACCATTTAAATTTACTTCCGAAATGTACTATAAATACATGTCGAACCTGATTCCGTACCAGATCGACAATGTCCGGATCAGGTACATGCCCGACCAGCAGGCCGTTGGCTATGCTGTTGGATTAGACATGAAAGTAAACGGTGAATTTGTCAGCGGAATAGAATCGTGGGCAAGCCTTTCGCTCATGAAAACAGAAGAAGATATCCTGAACGACGGCCATGGATATATTCCGCGTCCCACTGATCAACGGGTCAATTTCAGCGTCTTTTTCCAGGATTATTTTCCTGGTAATCCAACCTGGAAAATGAACCTTACTGCATTTTACGGTTCACGTTTGCCAACCGGACCGCCCAATTCACAGCGATATCAGGATGTTTTCCGAATTCCACCCTATCGCCGCATCGATTTGGGATTTTCCAAAGTTTTAATAAGTCAGGATCACCGAACATTCAAGCACAAAGCATTCAACTCTATCAAAGATATGTGGCTGAGCCTGGAAGTATTCAACCTGTTAGGTATCAACAATACGATTTCATACTTTTGGGTTTCCAATAATTCAGGCGACATGTTCGCTGTACCCAATTACCTGACTCAACGAAAAGTGAATCTGAAATTGACAGTAAAATTTTAGACCAATGAAACTCCCCATTTTTCAGGCTGACGCGTTTGCATCCGGACTTTTCAAAGGAAATCCGGCCGCGGTGATCCCATTAAACGAATGGCTTCCGGATGAAATGCTGCAACAAATTGCCGCCGAAAACAACCTGTCAGAAACCGCATTTTTCATTCCTGAAGGCGATCACTACCACATTCGCTGGTTCACTCCAAAATCAGAAGTTGCTCTTTGCGGACATGCAACCCTGGCTACTGCTCATATTCTCTTTCATGAACTGAATTTTCAGGGAGAACAGATTGCTTTCAAAAGTAAAAGCGGCATCCTGACCGTCAGGAAATCCGGAGATAAACTTCAACTCGACTTTCCTGCTGACCGGATACAAATTGCTGATCCTGTCCCTGCTTTTTTTGAAGCATTTGAAAACCAGCCTTGCGAAACATGGAAAGGAAGGACCGATTACCTGCTCCTTTTCGAATCAGAAGAAATAATCAGGAACATGAAACCCAATTTTCATTTGCTGAAACAGACTGATGCCCGCGGAATCATCGTTACCGCAAAAGGAAAAACGGTTGATTTTGTGAGCCGGTTTTTTGCTCCGGGAGTGGGAATTGATGAAGATCCGGTGACCGGTTCAGCCCACACCACACTGGTTCCCTTTTGGTCTGTTAGGTTAAATAAAACTGAACTGACTGCCCTTCAGCTTTCCGAACGTGGCGGCCAGTTGTGGTGTACCCTTTCCGGAGAAAGGGTGCTCATCGCCGGTCAGGCGGTGACCTATCTGAGAGGCGAAATTGAGGTTTGATTGAAAATTTGCTGCAAAACTTTCTGTTGCTCTGCTTGTTTCCTTCATCAAACAGGAATAGAAAAACATGCAAAGTCATTTAGATACCAATCTGCTTATTCACGAGAGTTCTCCATATTTACTTCAGCACGCACACAATCCGGTCAACTGGCAGCCTTGGGGAGAAATAGCCATGACTCAGGCAAAAGCTGAAAACAAACTTCTACTCATTAGTATCGGCTATTCGGCCTGTCATTGGTGCCATGTGATGGAACACGAATCGTTTGAAGATGTAGAGGTGGCAAAAATCATGAACAAACATTTCATCTGCATCAAGGTTGACCGGGAGGAAAGACCGGATGTGGATCACATCTATATGACGGCAGTTCAACTCCTGTCCGGACGTGGAGGATGGCCGCTAAACTGTATCGCCCTACCCGACGGACGACCCATCTGGGGCGGTACTTATTTTCAGAAGGAAAACTGGTTGGAAGCACTGTCAACCGTTGCCAGATTTTACGAGGCAAACCGGATTCAAACCGAAGAATATGCCTCAACCCTTAAGAAAGGAATTGAGCAGCAATCACTCATAATAACTTCCGGTGAAACGATCAATCCATATCCAATTTTGTTAACACTTCTCACTGAGAAATGGAAGACTCTGTTTGATACCAAAAATGGCGGTACCAGAGGCGCGCCAAAATTTATGCTTCCCAATAACTTGCTGTTTTTGCTTCAGGCAGGGGCACATTTTCAGGACGAAAAAATACTGGAACAGGTAAAACTGACGCTGCAAAAAATGGCTTTTGGCGGATTGTACGATCAGATAGGCGGCGGATTTGCCCGCTACTCAACCGATGAAATCTGGAAAGTCCCTCATTTCGAGAAAATGTTTTATGATAATGCACAGTTGCTCCAACTTTATGCCGAAGCTTTCAAACTTGATCCCAATCCCCTCTATCAGCAAGTGGTATCAGAAACGATTGAATTCATGAAACGCGAATTGCTTTCTGACGAGAATGGATTCTATTGCGCGTTGGATGCCGATAGCGAAAAAGAAGAAGGCAAGTTTTATGTGTGGGAAAAACCGGAACTGAAACGAGTTATGCAAGGCGATTTTGCTCTTTTTAGCGAGTATTACAATGTGAATTCACTCGGTTTTTGGGAACAAAATCAGTACATCCTGCTGCGGACTGAAGACGATTTCACATTTGCTGAAAAGCATCATATCTCAATCGAAGAATTAGAAGCCAGAGTGAAAAAATGGAAACAAATTCTTCTGGAAGAACGTGAAAAGCGCATCCCGCCTGGATTGGATTACAAAATCCTGGCATCCTGGAATGCCATGGCAATCACCGGATTAATCAGTTGTCACAACGCTTTTGGAAATCAGCAATATCTTGATCTGGCTTTGTCAAATGCACGGTTTTTGAAACAAGAATTGACAGATAATCAGGGAAATCTACTTCATTCCAACAAAAAGAATCAGCAGAGAAGCATTGGTTTTCTGGAAGATTATGCATTTGTTATAGAAGCGTTTATAGCCATCTATGAAACAAGCGGAGAAGAAGAATGGCTTTTCTCTGCTGAAAAGTTTACTGAAATTGCACTTCGGGATTACTACGATGTGCAGAACTCGCTGTTCTATTATACTGCGAACAGCCAGTCGGACCTGATTACCCGGACCATTGAGATTCACGATAATGTGATGCCTGCCTCCAATTCAGTAATGGCCAAAAACCTGTTTCGGCTTGCAGGGTTGCTCGAAAAACCAGAATATCTTCAGATTGCTCAAAACATGCTTGATAAAGTAGTTCGCAATATCTCCGATTATCCTTCTGGGTACAGTAATTGGTCGCAACTGATGATGAATCTGAGTGGAAACCATTTTGAAATCGCAATTGCCGGTGCAAAAGCCATAGAGTTTCTGCAAGAGCTTCAAAAAAACTATCTTCCCAATGCAATTTTTAGCGCCGGAACAAGCGATAACGGGCTGCCCTTGCTGAAGAACAGGTTCATTCAAGGAAAAACACTGATCTATATTTGTCAGGGCCACAGTTGCCAGTTGCCGGTTGAATCGGTGGAAGAAGCGCTTTCCCTGATTCGAAAACTTTCCCGATAAATCGGGCAACTGACTTCGAACATTCAAAGGGAATTTGAATTACAAAGTTTGGAATTCAGCCTCATTTCCGTATTTTGCGGTCAAATTAAATTTGAACCTCACAGCAATGAAACAACTTTTTTTTCTGATCCTTTTTATTCTATTTCAGAATTCCTACGGACAAACTGACAAACAGCAACTTGAGCGAGAATTATTCAATCTTCCAAACGTCTCGTTTACCGATGTCAGCAAACCTGGTGACCCATATCTGACATACGATTTGATGGTGAAACAGCCGATTGATCATCAGCATCCGGAGAATGGCTTTTTAGATC
>JANXYV010000114.1 GCA_025355875.1 Prolixibacteraceae bacterium
TGGGCATTCAAACCCTCCGGAAGCTGGATGTTTTCGCTGGAAGTCAGTTCAATGATCATTTTCCTGACTTCATCCGAAAGCACAACCGGCGCACCTTCGTATTCTTCGCACAAAGCAGTTTGCAGCATTTGGTACGAATTCATCGGTTTGGTCTGGGTGAAATGCTTATGCAGCTTTTCGAGGTCGGCCTCATCCACATAAATATAGTTTTCCTTGAATTTAATCAATCCTGAAGCATTTTTGATCAACCGCTTGTATTCTTCGGGTGACATCACCTGATCGCCAATGGCCACCTGCCAATCGAACGAAAGCAGATCGTCGAGCCGGATAAATGATTGCCCCGTTTCATTCTTTTTCAATTTTACCGAAGCTTTTGGCCGCAACAATTCCTGAAGCGATTTGGGGAGCATGGTTTTTATATCCAGGAGGCGGATTGCCGGCAACATTTCCATCAGGAAAGGAGCGAATTCCTTATTGTCGAAAAGGATTGGCCTGGCGCCCTGGAGATTGATGCAATCGTCGAGCCCACGGATAAACGGCGAGAGCAGCGACAAGGACTGCAATATTTTGAACCGTTGCTTTTCGTATTGTTGCTGTGTGAGGATTTTAGCGAGCTGAACAGGCAATTGTTCGCTGTTTGTGGTATCCTCAATGCTGATTTCAACCTCAAAATTTTCACCAAGTTCGTTCACCGTGATTACCGGCTTATAGGTTTCCGAAGTCAGGAAATAGCGGTCGAGCCACACTTTGATGCCTCCGCTCAGGGCATTTTCGCCAACTCCTTTAAACTCGTTCGTTATATTCCTGAAAAACAGGTCTAAAAAAGAATCGCCTTTTGAAAAATCGGACAACTTGGTAACCAGCGCGGAAATAAAAACCGAAAGCAATTCAGTATCCTGGTTTTCTACGGGCAACAATTGCTCTTTCTTACGGACGATCTGGTTGGCCAGCAACAAGCCGGGAGGAAGAGCCTGCCTTAATTTACCGGCCAGTTGTTTTACGCGGTTATCGATCATGGCCGGAAGCCACCTGACGGCAAAACTTTTATCTTCGAGCTGAATAATTTGCGGAACCACTGCCCCATTGGCCAACAAGTGCAAAGCTGCGAAAAACACCTTGTGCAAAGCTGCAACCGAAGGCTGAAAATCGGACAAATGGTCGGGGTTCAACTGAAAAAGAAGCGGGAGTAACTGGTTTATATTTTTACAGTTATGATTCTCACCGGTTATTTGGCTGATCCCATTACCATCAATTATAACGCCGGGCGTTGAACGTGTGGTGAGCTGCTGCGGAGCATTTCTCGATGGAAATACGGCGTCAAACGCGAGTTTCTTATTCAGGATACGGGTGGCATCCCTGGCATTGCGGCTGAATTGCAGCGCATATTTTTCTTTGAAGTTTCCGGAGTGATAAAACGGCGGCGAATCGGGCAGCAATTGGCAAATCGGACTGGCAACATTTTGGAGTTGCGAAAAATCGACACGCTGATAAGCCAGTTCTGCATCGAAATTTTCCAGCTTAGCCAATCCTTTCAACAAACTTGCAAACTGTAAGATTTCAGCCTTCTTTTGGTCGGCGATAAAAATACCCCGCTTTTTCAATTCGTCAATCAAATTCACCTTGTGGATTTCAAAGACCAAAAACGGGTTATTGTCGATTTCGCGGCTAACCATATAAATTACGGCGGCCAAATGTTTGCACGGAACAGCCCAATCGGGGCAAGAGCATTGCATTTTGAAATCGGTCCATTGCTTCGGAAAAACTTTCAGCCCCACCGCTTCGGCAATGGTCAAAATTCCATGATCCAATTCGCGGTTCAGGAGTTTGGAAATCAGCATCGGACGGGCAATAATTTTAGCCATCATTTGCACAATTTGTTCCTCGAAAAATGGGGGAACAATCAGGTTCACTTTGTATGGCGACGGGCGGCTTCCAGCCACTTTTGCCACAATCTGGTTCTCCTTGATCTTCACCTCTTTTACATGCCCACTGCGCGCATACGAAGCCCCACGGGGCAAACGATTGTCGTAATCAATATTGTCCAGTGAACGAAGCCAGTGTTCGCCCCACCAAGTTTTCCCGAAATTGTTTGCCATAATCCCAATAAAATTATATGTTTTTTGAAATCGCTGAAGCCTACAAAACTATTGATTTTCGGGAATTATTGGGGTTTTAACTTGAAATTTTTTGTAGAAAAACGGGTGCAGCGATTTTTAATTGCGCTTCGTTATTTTCCGCGATTAAAAAGTGCGGCACTCGTAAAAATGCTAAATAGTATTTTCAATAAAATAACGAAATTGTTACAAATTTCATCCTGATATGTATCAATTTTGTTATTTTTGATGAATCAAACCTGATTACAGCCGACTATGAAATTCTCTGAACTGTACAAAATCTTAGAAAAGGACGGGTGGTATATCGAAAGGACAAAGAAGCATCATATTTAAATACATCTGTCAAAAAAAGGAAAAATACCGGTTGGGAAACACGCCTCGGAAGAAGTCAGGACGGGGACATTAAATGGAATTTTAAAACTTGCCGGGCTAAAGTAGATTATAAAAATCAGCGTAAAATGAAAAAAATATTGGCAATCATTGAAAAAGGGACAGACGGAATGTTTAGTGTTTATACTCCGGAAACTGAAAGTACGGTATTAAATGGGCAGGGGGAAACTGCCCAGGAAGCTATTGATGATATGAAAGTAGCTATGGAAGAAGTTATTGAATCGTATCAGGAAACTGAAGGACAAGTTCCTGAAGAGTTACAAGGCGACATTGAATTTGAGTACAGGTACGATGTGCCGAGCTTATTCAATTTCTTC
>JANXYV010000215.1 GCA_025355875.1 Prolixibacteraceae bacterium
GAGGAGCTTTCCCAACTTTCCGTTAATCCCCATTATGCTCCAACCGGCGAAATCGAAAAACACCTTCAAAACCAGATCGATCTGGCCGTTCGCGCTCAAAAGAAAATTGGGGTTTTCCCCGAAGGGCCGTATTGCGCACCGGTAGCACATTGATTTGCAATTTAATCAAAAGCCAGTTGCTGTCATGAAGATCATAAAATTCCTGGACATGAAAGCCAGTCTGAAGTCTTGGCAAAGGTAAAACTCAAACATCTCAAGAATGAACTTCTTCCTTACGTTTATCTCAGCACTAGTGAAATAACAGGATTCTCTGACTTCATTGATCCTAAACCAAGGTTCATGGAGATATTCAGTTTTCACCTAACTGAAACATTGAGAGATTGGCAGAAGAAAGAAATAAGTAATAAGAAATTTACAGCAATTGTAGATTATTGACATCAAAAAGTTATCCAAATGGCAAAGCATTTGTATTGCGGAACTCTGCAATACGATCATTTATCCCAAAGCGGTCAACCAAAACTTCAAAATCTGATCTTCGCCAAAGCATTGACCTGTTCCTGATCGATTTTAACAACTTCAGCCTCGAATATCGATATGTGAAAGCATTGAATACCGCGAATGTCTATGAAATTAAATATTTTGAGAGCTATTTTGGTCATGAACCAATGCTTTTTTGCTAATTTAGTGCATGAATTGAAAATCGATGACCTGGAATTGAATTATTGAAAATATTCAGATGCTAAAATTATATCAATATGTATATAAATAGAATTAAATTGCATAATTGGAAAAACTTTAAAGAAGTTGATATTCCCTTGACTGAAAGAGTTTTTGTTGTTGGGCCTAATGCCGCTGGAAAATCAAATTTATTAGACGTTTTTCGGTTTTTAAGAGACATTTCAAAACCAGGAGGTGGATTACAAAATGCAGTGTTGGATAGAGGTGGTATTTCAAAAATCAGATGTTTGGCAGCAAGGACATTTCCCGATGTCGAAATTGAGATTCATATTTCGGAGTATGGAAGTAATATCCCAATATGGAAATATTCAATTGGAATTAAACAAGAAACAAGAGGATATCGGCAACCCTACCTGTCTCATGAAAAAGTATGGAAAGGGAAAAAATTAATTCTAAACAGGCCAGATGATGAAGAAAAAAAAGATAAAGAACGGTTAACACAAACCCACTTAGAGCAGATTAATGCGAATAAGGAATTTAGAGAAATTAGTCGATATTTGGAAAATACAGTCTACTTACATCTTTTACCTCAGCTATTAAAACATCCTCAATCATTTACAGGACCCGATTTACCGGGTGATCCTTTTGGAAAGGGTTTTTTGGAAAGAATATCAAAAGTTAATGAAAAAACAAGAAATGCCTGGTTAAAGAAAATTGAATCAGCTCTCAAAATTGCTGTTCCTCAATTCAAAGAGTTTAACTATATCGAAGTAAACGGACGGCCACATCTTGAGGCAATTTATGAGCATTGGAGACCAAAGGCGGGAAAACAAATAGAAGAACAATTTTCGGATGGTACTTTGAGATTAATTGGATTGCTTTGGTCGCTTCAGGAAGGTGATGGATTGTTATTACTTGAAGAACCTGAGCTATCATTGAATGGAGCAATTGTAAGTAAAATTCCTACTCTAATCTACAAACTTCAAAAGCCAAAGAAGCGGCAAATAATATTGACTTCTCATAGTACCGATTTGCTAAATGACAGAGGTATTTCATTGGATGAAATTTTATTGTTGATGCCAACTGTCGAAGGGACGTCGATCAAAACAGCTTCAAGCTTGCCTGAAATAAAAGCCATGTTGGAGGGTGGCATGACACCTGGTGCAGCTATTTTGCCAAGAACTAAACCTCAGAATATAAATCAATTAACATTAGGATTTTAAGCTATGTCTATTCCTATTAATCTGGTCTACGAAGATGAGATAAGCGAATTTACTATGATAAAAATACTTGATTCATTCGGAGATAAGTATTTTTGTGGAATATCTTATCATGGTTACGGATTTGGATATATTAAAACTAATATCAATGGTTTTAATCAGGCAGCAATAGCAACACCATTTTTTGTTTTAACTGACCTGGATAATTATAGTTGTCCAACAGTATTAATCAACGAATGGCTAAATCATCCACCTAAACCAAATCTCATTTTTAGAATTGCTGTTAGAGAAATCGAAGCTTGGCTTCTTGCGGACCGTGAAGGATTTTCAAATTTCACAGGAGTTTCATTAGCCAACTTTCCAATAAATCCAGAACTAGAAGCAAATCCAAAACAAACATTAATAAATATTGCCAGAAAATCCAGGAGAAGAAGTGTCAGGGAAGATATTGTTCCTATCAATAAAAATGCTCAAATAGGACCAAACTATAATGAGCAATTAATGAATTATGTTGCCTCAATCTGGGATATTGAAAAAGCAATGGAAAACTCGGAAAGCTTAAGAAGAGCCTGTCAATATTTGGAAGGATTTAAATACATTATTTCCTAATAACAATTGAATTCGTAGTTTACCATCAAACAAATTTATATTCCACCAAACTACAAACTCACAATAATTAGATTTCAAAACAATTAACTATTCTGAAAAAGGGATTCGTTTTGCTTGGGCCAGAAAAACGATCAACTATTTCAAAGCCGCCAACCGATCTTCCAAAATCTTGATTTTCTCCTCTGCATC
>JANXYV010000226.1 GCA_025355875.1 Prolixibacteraceae bacterium
TGCATGAATTTATTGTCAAATGGACCGGCGACCTGTTTACTATATCTTTCTTGCAATCCCATTTCAGCAGCATGTTCGCATAAGTAAACAAGCTTTTGAAACTTTACTCTTCCAAGTGTTCGTTCTGTATATAATTGAGAAGCTATCTCTGCAGCTAATGTAACTCTTTTAAAATAGATGCAGCTTTTTTCTTTATCTAACACTTTTTCGTAGTCTTTCACCTTTTTTCGCTTTTCAAACTCCAAAATTGATGTAGGAGTTAGGTAACCAGCTAGCATTAGACCCTCCTCAAAATCTTCCATTGAGAACGTTTGTTCTTTAGTTTTGATTGATTTCATTTATAGCTTTTTTTATTTTCTCAATCGCTCTGTTCCTTATTTTTCTTACAGTATCATGCTTGACATTCATTTCTGTTGCAAGAGTAGTGGTCACATCGTCAGGTAGATATTTTTGATGCTTTTTATGTTCAATATCGGTTAAAATCACTTTCTTTTCTTTCGGGTTTAATTTACTAAAGATAAAAACAGCTATATCCTTTTTCTTTTTTAGATCCTTTACATCTATGTTAGGATTAACTTCGTCAAGAATTTCTTCAAAGTACGTTTTATGGGTGATATCCTTCCTTTTTTCAATTCTGTGATGATCATCAAATAGTCGAATGGAAATTCTCATCAGATAAACAATTATTCCTTTTCGTTGGTTCGGTAACTTAATTTCATCCTTTTTGAATGATTTATACTTTCGCACTCTCTCAAACGTGTCGTGCGATATTTGTATACCAATATGAGAATCTAGCTTTCGCGCCTTACAAATGCGATTACATTCTTCTGTTACATCAGGCAAAAACCTTTCCACAAAATGCTTATAAGCTAAGTTGTCATCCTCCCTTGAACAAAGAAGTTCAAGTAGTTGGATGTCATTAAGCAATGCTATAGAAGCGGGTGTATCCAAAATGGGGCTTAATATATTATACTACGAAGCGTGACATTTTCATTATGTCACGCTTTGTAGTAGATTGGGTGTAACAAATATAATTTAAAATGATGGAAAATATTAAGAAAGAAATGGGGAATTCAGAAGAAAATCGCCATGATATGGTTGAAATAACCATAAAGAACAAAGTTTACAAAATTCACAGAGGGAATCAAAAGGTTTCAACCATCAAAGAATTAAGTGGTATCAACCCAAATCATATCCTTGTTGAAATTATTGCCGGTGAATTAAGAGATCTATCCAACGATGGGTCAGTAACCATCAAAGGTGGCGAGGTCTTTAATAGTCATCCCCCTGTAGGAGACAATTCTTAAGTATGGAACTGAATGAAGAATGGCAACTGGAATTCCTTGGAGTATATCCCAATGCCAAATTTCTACAAGAGGGTGGGTTTAAGTACATTTATGTGGCAGAACTAAAATTACCACAAAACTGCTCGCCAAATGTAATACCTGCGATGCTTTGTATTTCTCAGAAGGACGGATATGATTCCAGATTGTATTTATCCCAAAAAATAGATGGCAGTATACCAAGAAATTGGAATTCTGCTATCTACTTATTAGATACGACTTGGCATTCAATTTCTTGGAAGACTCAAGCAGGTTTAACATATCTCGAAATGTTAATGGTTCACCTAACAGCATTTATATAATGAGTAAGATTTACATTCGAATTCCACAACAATTACTAGATTCAATTCTTCTTGACCTAAGACGGCCACACAAATACACTTACGAACGCGTCGGATTTTGTTATGGACATAGTGTTATAACCTCACTAAATGAATGGGTTGTAATTCTTAACGAATACAAACCAGTGAAAGATGAGAACTATATAAAAACCAGTTTAGTAGGTGCTCGAATTAATTCGGCTGCTATTACAGAAGGATTCCAATTTGCATACTCAAACAGTATGTCTTTGTTCCATATTCATCTGCATGATTTTGAAGGCGGGCGTCCTGAGTTCAGTTATGATGACTTGTCAAGCGGCTCCGAAATTATTGAAAGTATGTCTAGTTTTGTAAATACTCAAATCCATGGCTTAATTGTTTTAAATAAAAATAGTTGCAACGCAATGGCCCTCATTTCTGGTGATTCGGAGTTGCAGAAAGCTGAGCAAATTACAGTTGTTGGCGCCAAATTAAATTTGAGTTTTCCAAAATGGAAAAATACTGTTGCAAATAGAAATAACCGATATTCTCGACAACTATTCCTGGGTAAAAATGCAGAGAAGACCATTAGTAATTTAAAAATTGGTGTAGTTGGTTTAAGTGGAGGCGGTTCCCATATTGTGCAACAATTAGCTCACATTGGTTTTAAAAAATATGTTTTAGCAGATCCCGATATAATTAATGACGACAGTAATTTGAATCGCGTAGTTGGTGCTACAATAGAAGATGCAAAAAAAATGCGATCTAAATTTGCGGTATTCGAAAGGCTTGTCAGGAATTTACATCCCCGAGCTGAAGTACTTGGAGGGAAAAAGAGATGGGAGGAACTTTTTAGTGATTTTAAAAGCTGCGACATAATTTTTGGGTGTTTGGATACAGTAATTGGCCGAAGAGATCTTGAAAATTTCTGTCGTAGATATTTAATTGAATACATTGACATAGGAATGGGAGTGGAAACATCTGCTAAACCATTTTCTATGTTTGGGCAAATTCAACTTTCAATCCCAGGGCATCCATGTTTAATGTGTAATGGGTTTATTACAGATGAAAGTCTAAAAAACGAAGCTAATAACTATGGTCAAAAAACAAAACGGCCCCAAGTCGTTTGGCCAAATGGGATTTTAGCATCAACAGCAATTGGAATCGCAATGGACTTAATCACTAATTGGACATCAACAAACAGAGAGGCAGAATATCTCTCGTACAATGGTAATGATCATACTATTTCTGATCACCTTATGAAAGATTATCGAAAAAATATTTGCCCTCATTATCCAATATCAGAAAGTGGACCTATAGTTCTTTAGTGAAACTAGACATTTGCTGATGCAATGAGTTAAGCTTCATTGTCAAACTTAATAAACATCAGGCAATGAAAAGACGAAATGTAATATATTCATGTTTGTACTGTTTTGCGTGACTTAAAATAAAGTTAATTTGCTTATATATTGTATGATAATTAAAATATCTCAGTAGTTAGTAAGGATTTTTATATTTTTGTTGATAATTCGTAGAAATTATACTGAATATTTAATATTTATTTTTATATATTTGTACAATTCATACTAAGAAATAAAAATTGGAAATAGGATTAAAAGAATTAGCAAGTATTCAAACAGGGATTTATGCCAAACCCAGTATTTCGGGGGAGGTGATTTATCTTCAATCCCGCCATTTTAATTCGGAAAGGAAGTTTGATAGAACCGTATCACCTGATTTGCCGTTGGATAATAAAATTGAAAGGCACCTGTTAAAGAATGGCGATATTATTATTGCTTCAAAAGGATTTTCAAATTTTGCAGTTGTATGTGATGAATCAATTGGTCCTGCGGTTGCCTCCTCCATGTTTCTCGTAGTTAAAAATATTAAAACCAAATTAATCCTCTCTGAATTTCTGGAATGGTTTCTAAACCTTCCTCAAACCTTTGATTATTTTCAGAAGAATGCTAAAGGAACAGGTTTGCCCTCAATTGGCAAAACAGTTCTCGAAGATCTCAAAATTCCATTGCCAAACATAGAGAAGCAAAAAATAATCTTAGAGATTGTCAAACTCCGGTGTCAAGAGGATGCCATAAAAACTAAAATTCAAACGCTTCAGGAAAAAGTAATTAATCATTATCTTATCAGCTCAATTAAATAATCATCATGACTAAAAAGTTGTCTCAAAAGGAAATTAATAATATTGTCTGGAAAGCATGTGATACCTTTCGTGGCGTGATAGACCCAAGCCAATACAAGGATTACATTCTTACCATGTTGTTTTTGAAATATGTCAGCGATGTTCAAAAGGATAAATACAATGAGTACCTAAAAAAGTATAACAATGATCAGGAACGGGCTGACCGGGCAATGAAACACGAACGGTTTGTAGTTCCCCAACATTGCTCTTTTGCATATTTATATGACCATCGGAACGAAGCCAATGTAGGTGAGTTAATCAACATTGCACTAAATGACATTGAAGAAGCCAATCGTGAAAAAATTAGTAGCGAAGATGGCTCCGGGATTTTCAGAAACATTGATTTTAACAGTAGCAACCTTGGCGATGCCAAAGACAAGAATACACGGTTAAAAAACCTGTTGATTGACTTTTCCGCGCTTGATCTTACACCGTCTCATTTGGAGGAAAGTGATGTAATCGGTGATGCATATGAATTCCTGATTTCAAACTTTGCCAGCGATGCCGGCAAAAAAGCAGGGGAATTTTATACTCCTTCTGAAGTTTCAACGCTGATTGCCAAACTAACCAAGTCAAAGCCTGGCGCAAGAATCTCCGACCCAACTTGTGGCTCTGGATCATTGCTGATTAAAGCAGGGAAAGAAGTTGGTTCAGATAATTTTTCGCTTTACGGGCAGGAGGCAAACGGGAGTACCTGGGCATTGGCCGTAATGAATATGTTTTTGCACGGTTTCGACAATGCCATTGTCCGTTGGGGTGATACCATCCGTAATCCGAAGCTGAAAGAAGGTGATGTACTGATGAAATTCGATACTGTTGTTGCAAATCCACCATTCTCACTTGACAAATGGGGAGCCGATGAAGCGGAATCAGACAGATATAACCGTTTCTGGCGGGGAGTTCCACCGAAAAGCAAGGGAGACTGGGCCTTTATCAGCCACATGATTGAAACCGCTTACGAAGGACATGGAAAAGTTGGGGTAGTTGTTCCTCACGGAGTATTGTTCCGTGGAGCTTCAGAGGGAAAAATAAGGAAGAGAACCATTGAGGATAATATTCTTGAAGCAGTAATTGGTTTACCCGCCAACCTGTTTTTTGGAACCGGAATCCCTGCAGCTATCTTAATTTTTAATAAAGGGAAAGGCTCAAATGAAAATGTCCTTTTCATTGACGCCAGTCAGCAATATGAGGCCGGTAAAAATCAGAATAAGCTGCGTGACAGTGATATTGACCGGATTGTAGAAACCTATCGTCAATTTAATGAGGGGAAACTCAAAGCCGGAGTTATTGAAGAAAAATTCAGCTTTGTTGCCACTTTTGGCGAAATTCAGGAAAATGACTTTAATCTGAATATTCCCAGATATGTTGACACGTTTGAAGAAGAAGCGGAAGTGGATATTGCTGCCGTACAAAAGGAAATTGAAAAATTGGAAGGTGAATTGAAGATTGTACAATTGGAATTGGATAAATATTTAAAAGAATTAGGAGCTTAATATGATTGTACAATACGCCTCCGATTTACATCTGGAATTTCCCGAAAACAAGGAGTTTCTCAAAACGGATTCATTAAAACCTAAGGGGGATGTTTTAGTGCTTGCCGGCGATATTGTGCCTTTTGCTGTGATGGGCAAGCACAAAGATTTTTTTAGTTATATTTCTGATCACTTCGAAACAACCTATTGGATTCCAGGGAATCATGAATACTATTACTTTGATTTAGCTACAAAATGTGGAACCCTTAATGAAAATATCAGAACAAATGTCCATTTGGTAAATAACCTGTCTGTGGAGCAGGATTCAATTCGCTTTGTTTTTTCGACGCTTTGGTCAAAGGTTAGCCTGGTTAACCGCTGGCAGGTTGAACAAAGCGTGAGCGATTTCCGAGTTATAAAATTCAATGGTTTTCGTTTTACTTCCGATCAGTTTAATCACCTGCACGATGAAAGTTTATCATTCATCAAACAGGAACTACACCACAACAACACCGGTAAAACAATAGTAGTTACCCATCATGTTCCTACATTTATGAATTATCCAGAGAAATACAAAGGTGATATTCTGAATGAAGCTTTTGCCGTTGAATTGTATGATTTGATTGAAACAAACGGTCCTGATTTCTGGATTTTTGGTCACCATCATTTCAATTGTGCTGATTTTGAAATTGGGAAAACAACTTTGGCAACAAATCAATTGGGCTATGTGAAGTATGGAGAGCATAAGTATTTTAGAAATTCGGCAAGTATAGAAGTGTGAAGTGTTTTATATCAATATATTATTATTATATTTGCACGTTATCAGATAATAATGATAACATGCAAAATATGTGATATTAATAACTTAAAGGATCGAAATGAAAAACACGATTGAGTACATAAGGGAAGTTTTTGGACTCGATTTGAATATAACCGAGATACCCAAAGTACAGGTAAATGCTTTGCCATTCTATATTGCCAATGAATATAACTTTTGGGAAAGTAATCTGATTGATAGAAACATCGTGTTTGCAAAAAAGATTACTGCGGAGCATTTCACCCCTGACCAATATAAAAAGCAATTGGAATTACTTGAACGACACTTCAACAATCCGGTTGTTTTTGTTTTGCCCGACATTGAAGCTTATAAACGGAACAGGCTAATTCAGAAGCGAATAAACTTTGTTGTTGCAAATAAACAGGTTTTTGTCCCAGGGTTGTTTATCGACATTAAAGAATATGCGCTAAAAGCGCAAAAGCAGGAATATTTGAAGCCTGCTGCTCAGTGCCTGATTCTTTATCATCTGCAAAAAGAGCCGTTAAATCATTTTACTTACAAGCAGTTGGCCAATGTGTTGCAATACCCATATCTGACCATAACAAGAGCTGTCGAAAACATTCAGGCCTTAAATCTTTGTACAATTGAAGGCACCAAAGAGAAGACCATTTGCTTTGAAACTGGTAATGCAGAACTCTGGGAAAAAGCGCTTGCCTTTATGAAAAGTCCAGTTGTGAAGAAGGTTTTTACTGATGATGAAATAAGTGAGGAGTTATTCTTCCGAAGCAATATTAATGCGTTGGCCTTTTATACCGACCTGAACGACGAAAAGCAAATATATCTGGCTGTACATCAGGATATTTTCAGGAAATTGAATAAAAAGGGGAAAATAAAAAAACTGAGAAACTACGACGGAAAATACTGCATTGAAATTTGGAAATATACACCTGCAATACTGGCGAATAAACAGTTTGTCGATCCGCTCTCGGTTTACCTCGAATTTAAAGACAACACTGATGAGCGTGTGCAACTGGCATTAAAAACTATTATACGACAACAAAAATGGTAAGAGGATTAGATGTTTTTACAAAATACTTTGAACAGTACCCCGATAATTATGTGATCATTGGTGGTACAGCGTGCGACATCATTGTGAGCGAATCCGGGTTCAAACCGCGAGCAACCAAAGATATTGATATCATACTTGTTGTGGAAGTACTTGATTCGGCATTTGCCAGGCAATTCTGGAATTTTGTAAACGAAGGCAAATACGAGGTGAGGGAAAAAAGTGATCCTGAACGACAATATTACCGTTTTAAGAAACCTGAGAACGACGAATTTCCCTACCAAATTGAATTATTTTCCCGTGTTCCTGATGTTTTGGATGTTCCTGAACATTCGCGCTACACTCCAATACCCATTGACGAGGATATTACAAGCCTCTCGGCAATTTTGATGAACGAAGATTATTATCAGTTGACAATTGCCGGGAGCAAGCTTTTGGATGGTATTCGAATAGCAAATATTGAAACCATCATTTGTTTGAAGGCCAGGGCATATATCGATCTAAAAGCGGCAAAAGAACGGGGCGAGAAGATTGATTCGGATAAAATAAATAAACATAAACTGGATGTATTCCGCCTCGCAGTGTTTCTGGCAGAAGGCAATTTATTTGAATTCCACGGTCATGGAGCGCACGACCGAACTGTCCCAAACGGTCACTGCACTCAAAGTCGCGAAGGAAGCCACCGAGGCGGCCAGCATCACGAAATCGCAATTTCTCGCCAACATGAGTCA
>JANXYV010000227.1 GCA_025355875.1 Prolixibacteraceae bacterium
GGTTGCCCCCCAGCAGAGCCCTTCTCCGCTTGACCAGACTAACCAAAGATAAAACAGGAACAACAAAAAAGTAAATTGAGTTATTAACAACCAAGTTGTCAGTTCTATCTTTTTTGTCACCTATATTTATGAAATGACAAATGACAAATTTGGAACTTGGAACTTGAAATTTGAAACTCAGAAAACTTCCACCTTGCTTTTAGTGGATTCGAGCATCTTTTTGGATTTCGCGATCATGAGTATGGTGGCAAGTACTTCATCCATAGTCAAACGCGCTAAATTCATGGTGATATCGAATTCATCCGGTTTATGAGCTTCTCCGGCAAGATGTTTCCGGAAGTTTTCCCTTTCTTTTTCAGTTTTCTCGATAAACTCAATTGCTGCGCGCAGGTCAAGGTTATTCTTTTCCATGATCTGTTTGATTCTCCAATCGAGCGGAGCCGTCAATTTAACGAGCAGAGATTTTTTGATGTCGCGGGTAATGATGTGTCCGCCCCTTCCAACAATAATGCAATAGCCATCATTGGCAAAGCTGGCAATCAGATCAATCAGGGTTTTGCTGATTTTTCGATCGCTTTTGAACCGCTTTTCACTAAACGCATTCAGGATATCGTCGAACACCCCACGATCGCCTTCCTTTAGTAAATTTCGCAGTTTGTTGGGATCCATATCAAGCTCCCGGGCACTTTCTTCTAAAATTTCCTTACTGATCACCCGCCACTTTTTACAAAATGTTTGCTTGTCGAGTTCTGCAGCCAAACGCCGGGCAAAATTAACCCCGCCGCAGCCCACTTCCCTCGAGATACAAATCACTGGTCCGGGTTCATTATTGGCTGGCTGATACTTCTGGTCGTACTGATGCAGCCTTTTATTCAGATAGACCATCATCGTGTTGTTCATGGCGCTGAAGTTTTGGTTTACCTTGGTTTACGAAATATTTTCAAGCATGTTTGAAATATTTTCGGATGATTTTCAGCAGTTTGTATGGTTAAAAACATTCAGGAGAGATTTGTCAGTTTTTAGACTCTGTAATTTATTTATCTTTCCTGAAATATTTAAAACTGAACCAAATGTTTGAATCCGAAACCTATATTTCGCGGCGCAAAAAGCTGAACCAAAAAGTTTCCGACGGAATTATCCTTCTTCCCGGAAACACTGAATCTCCCATGAATTATGCCGATAATACCTATTATTTCAGGCAGGACAGCTCTTTTCTATATTTCTTCGGATTGGATTTTCCGAAACTGGCCGGTCTTATTGACACAGATTCCGGCGAAGAAATTATTTTTGGCGATGATCTCAGTTTGGACGATGTGATCTGGATGGGTCCTCAGAAATCTCTTAAAGAAAGAGCCATCGAAGTTGGTGTAAGCCGGACATATGCTTATAAAAATCTGCAACGAGTTTTGGAAGAAGCCATCTCAAAAGGTAGGAAGATCCATTTTCTACCTCCGTACCGGGGTGAAAACAAGATTCTTCTTCACGAATTATTGGGTATCCCTGTCTCGAAACTGAAAGACAATTCTTCCATTGAACTGATAAAAGCTGTTGTCAGCTTGCGATCGGTAAAGGAAGCACAGGAAATTGAAGAGATCCGGAAAGCCTGTGCAGTCGGCTATCAGATGCATGTGTCGGCTATGAAAATGGCAAAAGTGGGAGTTTGGGAGCAAACCATTACCGGCACCATGGAAGGAATTGCAAGTGCTGGCGGTGGAATGATTTCCTTTCCAATAATTCTTTCACAAAATGGAGAAACCCTTCATAACCATGATCATTCGCAAATTTTACAGGACGGACGATTATTAATCGCAGATGCCGGGGCTGAAGTAGGTTCTCATTATGCATCCGATTTTACCCGGACGATTCCTGTGGGTGGTAAGTTCAGTCAGATGCAGCGCGAAATATACGAGATTGTACTGGCAGCCAATAATTGCGGACGTGAACTGACCCAACCTGGTTCTACTTATTTATCCGTACATCTGGCAGCCGCCGAAGTAATGGCTACAGGATTAAAAAATCTTGGCCTGATGAAAGGCAATGTGAAAGAAGCTGTTGCCAGTGGCGCCCATGCCTTGTTTATGCCACACGGATTGGGGCACATGATGGGACTGGATGTGCACGATATGGAAGATTTGGGTCAGATTTATGTCGGTTTTGACGATGAAATCCGTCCGGTCAATCAGTTTGGTACCGCTAGTTTACGCCTGGGACGCAAGCTTCAACCAGGGTTTGTGATTACCAACGAACCAGGGATCTATTTCATTCCTTCACTGATTGCCAAATGGAAAGCTGAAAAAATAAACGCCGATTTTATCAATTTCGACCGTCTTGAAAGTTACCTGAACTTTGGGGGTGTTCGAATAGAAGATGATATTCTGGTTACCGAAACCGGATGTGAAATTCTTGGAGAAAGGATCCCAGCCATTGCGGATGAAGTGGAAGATACAATGTGACAAACTGCTTCCGGGAAACCCAATGGCTAAAATACCGCTAAAGCAACAAGTAATCAGGAAAAAGGAAAGAGGAAAATGGGTTCGATCTTTTTCTCTTTCCTTTTTTCTCTTTCCACCCGTCTATTTCTGGTTTTCAAGCAAGTTACGGAATTCTTTGATTTGAATTGGAGATCCGATCACAAAAAGCTGGTCACCGCGGCTGAGTGTCAGTTCCGGATCGGGGTTGAATACGTATTTGGCCCCGCTGATTTTAATTCCGATGATGTTGATTCCTGATTTGTCTTTTGCCTGCAAGGTTTTTAGCTGCTTATTTACAAAATGAGTGGCCATATTGGTGCACGAAATTTCTTCGAGGCTCACGTCATTGCTTTTTTGCAGCAGAATATATTCAACAAATTCGACCACATCGGGCTGAGTAACCAGTTTGGCCATTCGCTGCCCGCCAATTCGTTCAGGCATGATTACGTTGGTAGCGCCGGCCCTCCGAAGTTTGGTAATCGATTCCATTTCCGAGGCCCTGCTGATGATTTTCAATCCCGGATTGATACTTCGCGCGGTCAGTACCACAAATACATTATCAGCATCGTTGGGAGTGGTAGCTATCAAAGCTTTGGCATGCTCGATCCTTGCCTGAAAAAGCGTTTCTTCATGGGTGGCGTCGCCGCGGATATACAGCAAACTTTCGTCTTCGCGAATCCGGGCCAACACGTTTTCACGCTTTTCGATGACCACAAAATCAACCCCGGAGTCCTGCAGCTCCATCGCTGCCTGTTCCCCGTTCCGTCCATAGCCAACAATGATGGTATGGTCTTTCAGTTTAATAATTTTTTTGTCCACGCGGTATGTTTTTAGGTAGTTTTTCAATTCGCCGTCGAAAAAGAATCGCGCCAGGCTCGATCCCACCCAGGCCAAACTTCCCAGACTGAACATGATCAGGCCTGAAGTAAAAAGTTTCCCGATATCCGAAAGCGGATGGCTTACCTCAAATCCGACGGTCGATATCGTGAAAATAGTCATGAAGAACGCGTCGATCAGTGGATAGTTTTCGTGCCCCCAAAAGAAAAGGGTGCCTGATGAAATGAGCAGAATAATCAACACCAATGCAGTGCGGATCGTTTTTTTGGATACTTCCTGAAATTTATTGTACGGCTGGCTCATTTCCCGGTGAATTGACGGAACTGATGATTTTCGCTCCCAACTGGCAATTTAAACATTTTTTTAATTCGCAGTACTTGTTTTTTAACTGAAGCAAAGCCTGAGTCTCGAAAGCCGACTGACTATCGATCCCAAGTTCAGACCACTTCCGAATGATTTGATTCGATTCGGGGGACAGTTTTTCCAGGAATTGCAAGGCGCGGTCCTTCATGGCCTGATCGAGATGTTGCTCTCCGTAAACAAAAAGAAAAGGCACAACAGTATTGACCAACAGATTGTTGAATGCCGTTTCACCCAAGGTTTTCGAGTGATTGTCGTTCGATACTTTATTGAACCGGTAGTGGTTATCCCAATATCCGGAGGCCGAAACTTCAAATAATTTCCGGAGTTCTTCGAGGCTTTCGGTTTCCAGAATTCTCGAAAACAAAGCGGATGAATGATGGATCAGCATGGCCAACTGCGCGATCCGGACCGTAGGAAAGTTGATTGGGCGCAGCCGCATGAACTTCCAAAGATGCGATTCGATGCCAGCCAGACCATATTTTTGATATAAATAGGAATATTCCTTCCGGAGCGAAAGAAAATAATCGTCGCCAAGTAAAGTTTCGTTCAGCAGTCCGGATTGCCCAAACAACAAGGCTTCTATCTGAAAAAGATCGTTTTTGTGCTTCGAAAGGATGTGGAGCGGCAGCGATTTAGCCAGCAATTCGAAGGGCAGCGTATTGGTTTTCATCCCGAAATTCCTTGCTAACAATTGGTAAAATGTTTCATTCCAATTGTTCTGGTTCTGCTCCAAAACGACCAGAATGTCTTCTGTTTTTGCCTGAAGTCGTTCGATCATCAGTGCGCTGAACCAAAACCGGATGAGGAAAGGATCATATTCCGAAATCCGTTCCTCGCAGGCGATCCATCGGACTGAACGCAACAACTGTTCGTAGTTATTGAGGATATCAGGTGGATAACTTATTTCCAGGGTTGGCAACGCCTGGCTTTTAACCAGCACCGGACTGTCGTTCAATTCGACCACATGCAGAATGACATTGTCATACGATGCATCATTATTGTGGTGATGCCGGTACCAATGCGATGATTTCTGATGAATTTCAACATTTCCGGCCCAAATCGTTTCGCCAATCCGGATCCGTGCATTGAAAAAATCAGGCCCGGAATCGGTGTTGAACTGACCGGTTGAGATTATTTCCAAAGGTTTCCCGTCGATAGTTTTCAGGTCAGTTTTCCTGAACAAACCCTGTTTCCAGATAAATTGCAGAAATTCTTCTTTCATCTGTTCCCGATTTACTGCTTTTGATATATCCTTCAGAAGCATACACTAAATTTAACAAAACGGATCCAGATTTCAACAATTTCAGAAATCATTTTTAGAAAACCACCTTATATCCTTCCTTTTCAATTGCTTTCCAGGCTTTTACCAAACCTGATTCATCAGTTATACTGATTTTGTTTTTCCGGAGAAGCTTTCTGATCAGCTTTTGATCGGTCTTTACAAATTTTGAAACCAATCCCATCTGATTCGGTTTGACCCCGGTGAAGCCTTTTTCGGGGGTATAAAAATAGTAACGATATTCAGGAACATATTCCATGTTGGTAAGCACTCCACGTTCATCCTTGTATGGGGAAACCGTGTTCAGGTTCACTTTTCGGTACACCAGCAAATCGGATTCTCCTTCAGAAAGCACCTCGAAATAGTGATAACCTTTCATGAAATCGTTGTAGAAGAATTTCCTGAAAATGTGATGGCTGCCATTTTCATCAACGAATGAAAAACCCTTGATATCCGATTTATCAATTGTAATCTGAGTATTGATGGCCTGATTGAAGTAAACCAGTTCGTCTTTATATGAGCTGTACCTGAAGTTCAAACTATCGACAATTTCACCACTATTGAATTCAATTTCCCCAGGCATCCAATTTTTAGTCAAGTAGGGAAATCCATGGTACAATGGGTATGGCAACTGGCGGGTTCCTTTGATTTTCTCCGAATCCCAGTTTCGGTTCATGTTTTCCTGAGCGCTTAGTCTGGCAGCCAGACTAAATGCCAGAAGAAAAAGTATCGTATAAAAGATTTTATTGATCATCTTATTTGACCTCAAATTGTTTTTCAGAATAAATGATGGTTCCGTTTTTTAAGCGGGCTCGCACGGACAGTTTGTATCGGCCTGAAATCGAGGAAGCAATACATTTCACCGAAAGTTTATTTTGTGCGATTTCCGATGGATTCCAATAAAGCACCTGCCTTAAATCGGGTATGTTAGGCTCGGAGGCGGGTGGATCTGCCAATATAACAGGAGGCTGCACTACTTCCAGTTTTATGTGGATTAACTGATCCGACTCCGGGATTTTTGAATAGTCAGCTTTGCTTGTATAGATGGCCACCACCCCGGGAAACCGAAGGTCTCCATAGTATCGTTCGCTTTGGCAAATATCAACCCGATCAATTTCGGAGGATCCCATACTCTTGATAATATTCATATTCTGAATAGGTATCCCGTCGATTAAGACCAATGGAGGATCTTCAAAGAAATTCTGCATGGAAGAATTCATTACCCGGATGCTTGGTTCATTGTTGTAATTCCTGAATTTTACTCCAGGCAGCAGTTCCCTGGATATTTCTGCAAAATCGGGCAGATCGATAAATAACTGAGGATCTACAGTTTGAGTTGGTTTTCCGTAGTAGGGCACAGTCTCCTGTTTTTTTGCCGGAGCTGAAATTACTTTCAGTTTCTCCTGTGAAAATATTTTCTGCAAGGTTACTACATCAATGTTTCGGGTGATGTTTGCTTTCAGGGCTTCCGGAATGGCCTGTTTGGTATATTTGGGTTTCGTTCCGGGTTCCGCATAAAGCTCGTCCAATTTAATTTTCAGACGCTGAGTAGCGGTGCTTCCGAAACATTGAATCACTGCCTGTACCTGTACGTGATACTGATTAATCAGAAAATAGAATCTTCCATCTGTTCTGGTTTTATAATATTGAAATCCCGGCACGGAATCAGGAATAGTCAAATATACAATACTGTTTTCAATTGGCTGCAGGCTTGTTTTATCGGTGACTGTACCTGAAAGAATCATCCCTTTCACTTCGTTCAATCCTTCCATTGTACCTGAAGATTCGACCTTGAATGTTGCTGGCGCAAATGAGGGCTCAGTCTGGGCCACCGCAACCAGAAGATTCCCGTCGATTTTGTCCAGGATGGATTCTTCGATCTGGATATCTGCATCAATGACGGTTCCGGCGACGTATTCAGGGTTCAGGTTGTCAATTTTGATCTGATGAGTCAGACTGTCCGGTTCGGATTCTGACCCAATGAGTTTTTTCATTGGGTTGTTTTTTTCGAAGCCGTCGAACCGGTTCGATATCCAGATTTCGCGAACAATCTTTACCTTTTCAGCGGTATTTTTCTGGTATCCCCTGAGCTGGTATATTCCTGAACTGAGTGAATCGGGTAATTGAAGGTATCCGCTGGCCTGATGGTTTTTAGTTTCCAACGGAACCCCGGAAATTCGTGTTCCGTATTGATTGACCAAATCCATGTACACAATTTTCGAAGGATTACTTTCCGGAGTATAAATTTTGGCAAGTAACGTTTCGCCACTCACATACACATCACGATCGGTGTAAATTCCCAAACCAGTTTTTGATTGGGCATTTACATCCAGACAAAGGATTGCAAGCAGAAAAAATATCAGTATCCAATTCTTCATATTCATTGATTGTATTCCCAAAAAACAGGGTGAAAGCCAATTTCGTAACCTTGACCAGGAATTTCGTAAATAGTGGTTATCCGATGCTGATTTACCTGATTGTCAGGTCCAGTTCCCAAATACAGATAATATCTGTA
Source organism: Prolixibacteraceae bacterium (assembly GCA_025355875.1). Classification (GTDB taxonomy): domain Bacteria; phylum Bacteroidota; class Bacteroidia; order Bacteroidales; family Prolixibacteraceae; genus Aquipluma. The sequence continues at coordinate 7,466 of JANXYV010000227.1, forward strand.
TTGCCTGTATGAATTCAGATCGAAAAAACCGAGGACGATTTTTGTCGGATCGGTTTTACAGATTAGATTTCCATAAATCTGGTTCTGCACCGGGTCGAATAAACTTCCTTCTGCAGAAAACTGCTTGTTCAGCTGTTCATAAAAATCATGCGACTTTTGAGTGATTCCATATTGATTCACAGTTACGATCCACCCGCTTGGGATCTGTTGGACCGAATCAAGGTAAATCTGGTTGTTGTATGATAACCAAAAAACCTCATGCTGACTGACTTTGTCGGAAATACTAAACTCTTTGGGACCTGCCAGATTAAATTGCCCGGTCTGGTACAAAGTTTTCCAGCCATACCATGAAGGTGGCGGTGGTCCTCCGAAAGCCGGCGGATTATATACCCATTGAAGAACCGCCTTCCAGGTAAAACGATAGTATTCCAGTTCAGATGAAAGGGGCGCATCAATACAAATCTGACGACCAGGAGTTTCGATCAGGGTTGGAGGTCCGGAAGAATTGGTCCGGTAACTTTTCACTACATCATTTTTGGTATATAACGAATCGATTTCTGGAACAGGCGGCATAACCACCTGATCTGATTCATAGATATCTTTTAGGTATGTAATCCTGAGTTGATATTTTTCACCTGAAACCGGTGTTGATGGGAAAGTGAAATTGCCAGTACTGGTTTCAATACCTTTGATTATTCCTTCTTTAAATTGTATGAGTTCTACCTTAGCTCCCACAACCGGAACTGAGGCTTCGGTGGCATAAAAACTTTTAGTCATTGAAAGATTCACGAAATTCTGGTTGGGATCATTTGTCAGATGCGACTCAACGACCAAAATTGGAGGTACACTCTTCAAATCCGGAGTATAATATTCCTCGCAAGAGCTCAAGAGCAATCCAAACAGGGTTATATAGAATAATCTCTTAATCATCAGAATTTGAAATTGTAAGTAATTGAAGGTACCGGAACTCCAATAATTGATAATTTATAAATGGCGTATTGACTTCGATCGATTTGCTGGATCGATGGGTCTTGCCGGTAAAAAACCGAATATGGATTTTTCCGGCCATACAAATTGTAAACCGAGAACGTCCAGCTTCCTTTCCACATCCGTCTTTTACGAAGGTTTTCGTCTAAAGTAATGCTCACGTCGAGCCGGTTGTAGGATGGCATCCGGTATTTGTTCCGGTCGGAGAAATAAACCACTTGTCTTCCGTCTAAATCGTATTTCTGTTCAGGCAAGGTGATTGGTCGCCCCGACATGAAAACAAAATTCCCGGAGAACCTCCAGCGACGGCTGATCTGGTAATTCATGACTGTAGATAAATCGTGAGGACGATCATAAACCGATGGATAATAATTTCCGGCATTGATTACCTCTTCCGGAAAATTATTATCAGTCCGACGCATAGTTCGCGAATAAGTATAACTCACCCAACCGTTTAGTCTTCCTGAATTCTTCTTTGCATATACTTCTAGTCCGTAGGCATAGCCATTTGCCTGAATCAGATCGGCTTCAATGTGATGATTCATGACCAAAACCGCACTATTCTTGTATTCCAGAAGGTTTTGCAGATTTTTGTAATACACTTCGACCGATGCTTCGAACAATCCTTTGAGAGGATTTTTGAACAATCCAACAGCAAACTGATCGCTGATGAGCGGGCTGACGTGTTCATCGCTTGATTTCCAGAAGTCGACCGGCGAGATCACCGATGTATTGGAGATCTGGTTCATAAACTGATGGATCCGCTGATAACTGAAACGCAATGAACCACCCTTCGTGAGGTTGAATTTCAGGGAAAGCCTGGGTTCGAGTCCCTGGTACATTTTGGCCACTTCTCCTGCCTTGTAAACGGTTGAGTCGATTACCGATCCGGAATTGATCGTCTGATTGGGATCGTATTTCAGAACAGTAGCTGGCCCCATGCTCATATACCGCACATACCGCATTCCAATGTTGACTGCGGTTTTTTCCGTGATATTCAAGTCATCGTCGGCAAACAATCCGAGTTCGATCGATTGTTCGTTTGGTATTTTTTCAGGAACAATATTGGTTGGTTCGGAAACTGAGCTGATTTCACCCGGCTTTATTTTGTATCCAATGACCTGAAACCCTGTATTGATGCGGTGTTTTTCGTTTGGAAGCCACGAAAGAATGTATTTCGTGCTGGCATATTCCAACCCGGTACTTAGACGGTAATCATCTTCAGGCAAACTGACGTCTTTCTGGTCGAGCCTGAAATCATATTTGCTATAGGAGAGGTTCAGGTTCGAGATCAGGCTTTTCGAGATGTTCAGCTTCCAGTTGGCAGAAGCAATGGCGTTTCCGTAGGTATACAACGAACTTGAATTCAGGTTAAATACATCCTGGCTGATGTAACCCATCAGTTTAAGGTTACTTTTTTCGCTGAGATAAATATTGGCAGTTGCGTTCACATCGTAAAAATGAGCCACACTGTTCATAAACAAAGCATTGTGCGATTGCTTCATCATCCAGTCGGAATATGTTGTCCGGCCTCCAACAAGAAACGTGCTTTTTGACTTTTTCCCGAAAGGACCTTCCATCGTCAGCCTGCTGTTAATCAATCCAATACCTCCATAGATTGAAAGGTGCTGTAGATTACCTTCTTTCAATGCAACATCCATTATTGAGGAGACCCGTTCGCCGTATGAAGCCGGAACCCCACCTTTAAAAAGGGTCACATCCTTTACCGCATCCGGATTAATCATCGAGAAAAACCCAAATAGATGTGAAGTGTTAAAAACAGGTGCTCCTTCGATCAGAACCAGGTTCTGGTCTGCATTTCCGCCACGCACATTGAATCCCGACGACATCTCGCCGACACTCTGCACGCCCGGCAACATTACGATGCTTTTAATCACATCGGCTTCGCCCATCATTACCGGAAGTTCTTTGATGACCCTTGAACTCACTTTGATCATGCTCATCTGCGCTTTCGATGCTTTTGAGTTATCCCCGGTGATAGTCACTTCATTCAGGGTATGGCTTTCTTCAAAGAGTTCGAAATCGGCACTTCCATTTTCAATCAGCCTGATCTGCTGGCTAAGTTCTTCGTAGCCCATCATGGAAACCTGAAGTGTGTGATCGCCGGTAGGCAGGTCGAGCGTGTATTCACCTTTCGGGTTGGTTTTTGTTCCTGTACCTGTTTGCCTGTGAAAAATAATGACTCCGGGCAGCGGTTCGCTGGATTTTCCATCCAAAACTTTCCCTTTGATTTGAGCCGTCGCGTAACGGCCCTCATTTAACGGGTTGCCAATGACCAGTATCTGAGGGCTATCCGAACCCGACAAATCCTTTCCGTCGCTACCCTTTGGGAATACCGCAACCGAATTGTTCTGAAAAAAACGAAAAGTTAATGGCTTTCGGTCGAAGATTATATTAAGAACCTGTATTAATGGAGTATCTATAAATTCAAGGTTAATCATATAGGGTTTGATCCAATCGGAGCGGTAATAAAAGTGAATGCCCTGTTCTTTCCCGATCGTATTAAAAAAATCCTGAAGGCTGGTTAATTGAAATTTTCCATTGATCAGTCTTTCCTGTATGGATTGAGCAGTGCCGGGATTATTCAGAAACAGCATCACAACGCCTATGAAAATCATTTTCTTAAAACCAAAATAGAATTTATTGTTCACGATTTGCGGATGCTTATTTTCAATATTATAAGTGGTGTAAAACTACTTATTTATTGGAATTTATCAGAATGATCGAATCGTTAATTATCTAACCGACTTCGACTCAAAGCTGTGAATACGAATTCAAAGCTCTGGTTTATAAACAGAAATCAAATTTTCGATCAAATCAAAGATTTATTGAGCTATTTTTGGTTTCAGAAATCGATAAAACATGGAAACTCCGTCGAAAAATGCTTCAGAACAAATAAAGAGGAAAGCCCGGGAACTTGGGTTTATGGATTGCGGTATTTCGGCGGCTGGTTTTCTGGCAGAGGAGAAGGATCGTTTGCTTGTCTGGGTGCAGAATAGAATGCAAGGCGAAATGGATTATATGGCTCGGAATGTGGAAAAAAGGCTCGACCCCAGGCTTTTAGTTGAAAATGCCCGCTCCGTGATTTCTGTTTTGTTGAATTATTTTCCTTTGGAAAAACAGGCCGATCCCGATGCTCCGGTACTTTCGAAATATGCTTTTGGCACGGATTACCATTTCGTTATGAAAGATAAACTCGATGCATTGCTGAATTTCATTCAATCTGAAATTGCTCCATGCGAAGGTCGTTTTTTTGTGGATTCGGCACCCGTTTTGGACCGGGCATGGGCAGCCCGGGCAGGTTTGGGTTGGATTGGAAAAAACACCAACCTGATTTCGCCTGAACATGGCAGTTTCTTTTTCATTGGGGAATTAATCATCGATCTGGAGTTGCCTGCCAATGAAAAAGTCGTTCGCAATCATTGTGGTAGTTGTACCCGATGCATAGATGCCTGCCCTACCCGAGCCCTTGTTGCCCCTAATATTTTGGATGCACGTCGCTGCATTTCGTATCAAACCATCGAAAACCGGAGCGATATTGATGCGGAATTGAAAGGAAAGTTTGAAAACCGTGTGTTTGGTTGTGACATTTGCCAGGATGTTTGTCCATGGAACTTGAAATCGGAAGCTCACTCACTACCAGAGTTTCTTCCCAACCCAAGGCTAATGAACCTTTCCCGGGAAGAATGGAACGAGATGGACAAATCCACCTTTAATGAGCTTTTCCGGAATTCAGCGGTGAAACGTACAAGGTTTGAGGGGCTGAAACGAAATTTGAGGTTTTTGGAAGAAGACTAAAAAACAAAAGGAAGCAAAATGCTTCCTTTTGTGGTGCCACCTGGATTCGAACCAGGGACACATGGATTTTCAGTCCATTGCTCTACCGACTGAGCTATGGCACCATTTTGAGTCAGGTGCGGACTTTCCGAGAGCTAAATTGATCTGCTTTTGGCTCTTCCATTTCGCTTTCGGGTTGCAAATATAGCCCAAATAATCAAACTACAAAAAAAATCACTGAACTCACAGGTTTTTTTTTGTTCAGGATGCCGAATCCTTTCTTTTCCATGAGCTTATACTTCTAAAAAAGTTCATACTTTTGCTGACCAAATTTTTATACTCTTTTCAGAAAAATGATGCAAACCTTTGTTTTAAAGAATGGAATCCGGATTATTCATCAGGAAGCGCAATCACCAGTCTCACATTTTGGAGTGCTGATCAATACCGGATCAAGAGATGAAGAAACTGACGAACAAGGGATCGCTCATTTCATTGAACATGTGATATTTAAGGGGACCCAATCACGAAAGGCTTTTCACATCCTGAACCGGATTGAAGATGTGGGCGGTGAGCTGAATGCCTATACCACCAAGGAAGAAACGGCTGTTTATGCCACTTTTTTGAGTGAATATTATCAACGTTCCATGGAGTTGATCAGCGACATTCTGATCAACAGTACCTTTCCGGCGAAAGAAATTGAACGGGAAAAAGAGGTGGTGATCGAGGAAATTAACTCATACAAAGACAGTCCATCGGAACTCATTTTTGATGAATTCGAAGAAATCCTGTTTGATGGTCACCCCATCGCCCGAAATATTCTGGGAACGCCCGAACTGATTAAAACCTTCAGCAAGAATAGCATCCTGAAGTTTATGGATGAGAACTACCATACCGATCAGATTGTGCTGAGTTCGGTAGGGAGTATTTCAATTACTAAATTTATCCGTTTGGCTGAAAGATATTTTGGCCCCATTCCGGAGAAAATCCGCAGCAAGGAGCGATCAGGAATTTACAATTATCAGCCTGAAACCAGGATCGTCCAGAAAGATACCTTTCAGGCTCACTGCATTATCGGCAACATTGCGCCAAATATTTTCAGCCCGAAAAGAATGCCTATGGTTTTGCTGAATAATATTCTTGGCGGGCAGTCGATGAATTCGCGTCTGAATATGGCCCTTCGTGAGCGCAACGGAATGGCTTACAATGTGGAGGCCGGATACACCGGTTATTTTGATACCGGTCAGTTTAGCGTCTATTTCGGAACTGATAAAGAAAACCTCGATCAGGCACAATATCTGGTGAACAAGGAATTGCAGAAGATGAAGGAAGTACCGATGGGAATACTGCAATTGAGCCGCGCCAAGAAACAGATGATCGGTCAGCTGGCTATCTCGGCCGAGACGCGCGAAGACCTGATGCTCTCGATCGGAAAAAGTTATTTGTTTTTCAATAAGGTGGATCCTTTGGAAGCAATTTTTGAAAAAATCGAACAAATTACCAGCGCCGAAATCCTGGATATTGCCAACGAAATCTTTGACGAATCGCAGAACAGCATCCTGATTTACCAGTAAAATGAGCAGGCAGGTTTTAATTGACAGGTATATTCTTGACCATACTTCGCCGGAAGAAGATTATCTCAACGAACTGGATCGTGAAACCCACCGGAAGGTGCTTCATCCGCGCATGTTGTCGGGCCATTTGCAGGGCCAAATCCTGAGCATGATCAGTTGCATGATCCGTCCTAAGCATATTCTCGAGATTGGAACTTTCACCGGTTATTCAGCGCTTTGCCTGGCGAAAGGCCTGGTCGGCGGCGGGAAATTGCATACTATCGAAATCGACGATGAACTCCATACTTTGGCACAGAAATACTTCCTGCAATCAGGAATGGCCAATTACATTGTTCAGCACACCGGCGATGCCCGGAATATCATCCCAACGATCAACGAATCGTTTGAACTGGTGTTTATAGATGCCGATAAACGTGAATATTGCGACTATTACCATTTGATTTTTGATCATATTCCCGTTGGCGGTTTTCTCCTGGCAGATAACGTTCTCTGGGACGGTAAAGTGGTGGAACCAGAAGCTGCCAGCGAAGATCAAACCCGGGGAATCCTTGAGTTTAATGATTTAGTTCAAAACGACCCTCGTGTCAGGAATGTTATACTACCAGTGCGGGATGGAATCATGCTGGTGCAGAAGGTGGCAGAATAGGCAACTTCCAATCAATGCTGGATGGCTATATGTCCTTGTGAAAGTGTTTCCGTTCCGAGCTTCAAATCATAAATGTAATTTCCCTGAGGTATTTTTTCGATAGAAAGTTGAGACTTTGCCTGGGTTAATGTTTTTGTTAACACTATTCTTCCCTGCAAATCAACGATCCGCAAAGTAACTGCTTTGCCAGATGCAATACCGGTTTCGATAGTAAGCTGGCTGGTGGTCGGATTGGGATAAACCATAACTTTTGGAGCTTGTTTGACTGAAACGCTGGTCAAAGGAGCTTCCCTTTTGAGAACTGCTTCAATATAATTCGTCAGGCTGGTGCTTCCAACGCTGACCTTGACCGAGGCCGGTAATAACCGTGCATACCATCTGACTCTCCATGAGATCGAATCTTTGCTGGCGATGGAGGTATAAGTTCCCTGGTCTTCTAATTCAGTATAAGGCAAAGATCCTGAAGTATACACCTCGACTTCGGCTTCATTAGGCGCAGCTTTACCAACAGCAACATCGTCGAATTTCTTAATAAATAACATGTTACCATCAACTACATGGGCGAGCCAGCCTTTCCCGTCGCAGAAAAACTTGCTGCCTGGTTCACCTGTGGTAGCATCCTGATCATACCAAACATATCCGGATATTGTCTGTGTTCTACCTGCCATATCACCAGTTACAGTTCCTGATCCTTTTGCAAAGACAGTCAGGCCAGCGTTTGAGACACGGGTAATTTCCCAGGGAGCCCATTTTTGAGCGGCTGTCTTTTCGTTCTTTATACAGTAGTCGATAATGATTGAGGTATCGGCAGCATTTGCAGCCATAGTTTTGTGGAACCGCAGCATTGATTTAGTATCGGTGCTCCCGCTGAAATGAATTTTATTATCCTTGATTTTTGTCCGGTATGGTTTGCTATCCAGGTTTACTGCAGGCGGCCATGGCCAGATTTGCGGACTTTGCCAAAATGTAGATCCCGCCATATCTCCTGAACCGACAAAGTCGACATACATGATTTCGCTGTCATCCAGTTTAAAAGAAGTAATTCGTGCGCCATGAGCAGAATCCACCTCAAAATACAGGTTGGCACATTTCATGAAAAACTTACTTCCGGCACTTTTTTGAGGGATAACGGGTTGTGATTTAGCTGAAATACAGAAGAATATAAAAAGTAGAATGGAAATGTTTTTCATAAGATCAGGTTGAGTTGTATAAGTTTCCCCAAAATTAGGTTTTTTAATCAAGATTCTCAATTCTAAACATAGTTTAGACAGTTTCCAAAGAAAAACAGTAAAAGAAAGGTATTAATTCGTTTTTTTTCAGAACTTTAGAGCACAAACTTCAAGTCAAAGCCTTATGAGTAAAATCCTATTTCTTCTCGCTGCGTTATTCATTTCTAGCATGGTTTCAGCTCAGGATACCAACTTTTCAGGAAACTGGAAGCTGAACAGTTCAAAAAGCAAACTAGCCGATCAGTATAGCATGGCTCCAAAAGACATTCTTGTGACGCAAGCTGGCAATGACCTAAAAGTAGAAAGACATTCCAGCTTTCAGGGAAACGATTTCACCATCAACGACCAGTTTACGCTCGACGGAAAAGAGTGCATCAATCCCGGCTGGCAGGATTCCAAAAAGAAATCAACAGCCATCTGGGCCGATGATAAATTATCACTGAAAATTACTACTAAGTTTCCGATGGGTGATAGCGGTGAAATGACCATTGTTGAAGTGTACAAAATGGATGGTGGAAATCTGGTCATTGAAACCAACAGCTCTTCCTCTTACGGGGAGCGTGCCGAAACCTTGATTTTTGACAAACAATAGACTTTTTCCTCAATAAATAACCGGCACTACTGAGATAAAGCTCAATAGTGCCGGTTATTTATTTGCTGATGGCTTTTCTAATCGAAAATATCTTTCATTTTATCAAAGAAATTTTTGTCCGTTTGGTCTGGACCATCCTGAAAGCCTGGTGATGTCTGAAGCTTTTCCAGCATTTTCCGTTCTTCATGGTTCAGTTTCTTCGGAATCCACACATGAACCCGAACCAGCAAATCGCCTCTGCCATATCCATTCACATCGGGCAAACCCTTGCCCCGCAGCCGAAGAATTTTTTCGGGCTGGGTTCCGGCCTCAATCTTCACTTTCACTTTGGCGTCGACTGTCGGAATTTCACGAGTCGTTCCGAGGGTGATTTCAGGAAAAGTTACATAGAGATTATAAATCAGGTTGTTACCATCACGGATCAGTTCCGGATGTTCATCTTCATGAATAACCACAAAAAGATCGCCATTGATGCCACCGCGTCTTCCGGCATTTCCTTTACCGGCCACATTCAGCTGCATGCCTTCGCCAACACCGGCAGGTATCCGGATACTGATAACATCTTCATCGCGGACAACTCCTTCACCCTGACAATGAACACATTTATTGGTGATGATTTGGCCTTCCCCGCCACAACCAGGGCAGGTTGTAGAAGTCTGCATTCTTCCAAGGATTGTATTTTGAACGCGGGTGACCTGACCTGATCCACGGCAGGTCGAACAAGTGGTGTAGGAAGATCCGCCTTGTGCCCCGGTACCGTTACAATGGGTACAGGAAATATATTTTTTTACTTTAATCTTTTTCTCAACGCCATTTAATACTTCAGTCAGATTCAGATTTACTTTGACCCGAAGATCGGAACCCTGGTGCTGACGAGGACCACGGCTTCGCGAGCCTCCACCGAATCCGCCAAATCCGCCAAATCCACCGCCTCCAAAAACATCGCCAAACATCGAGAAAATATCGTCCATCGACATGTCATGACCACCAAAACCGGCACTACCGTTCATTCCGGCATGACCAAACTGGTCGTATTTCTGACGTTTTTCCGGACTACTCAATATTTCGTAGGCTTCAGCAGCTTCCTTGAACTTTTCCTCGGCTTCTTTATTGCCGGGATTTTTGTCAGGATGGAACTGAATGGCCTTTTGCCGGTAGGCTTTTTTTATCTCATCAGCCGAAGCAGATTTGCTGACCCCAAGAATTTCGTAATAATCGCGTTTTGTCATTTCAATCAAATAAATCTGTCTTATTCACCAATAACTACTTTTGAGAACCGTATTACTTTGTCGTTCAGGTAATATCCTTTTTGAACCACATCCACATTTTTACCTTTCAATTCTTCGGAAGGCGCTGGTATTTTGACAATTGCTTCATGTAAATCGGTATCAAAATCCTGGCCTTTTGCCACAATTTCCTTCACTCCGTTCTGTTTCAAAAAATCCTGAAACTTGGAATAAATCAGCTTAATCCCATCTTTTATATGACTTTCTTCATCTACCGAATCCAGAGTTTGAATGGCACGGTCGAAATCATCAATTACAGGAAGAATGCTTATCAAAACACTTTCACTGGCTGTTTTGAGAAGTTCCATTCGTTCTTTCAAGGTGCGCTTTCTATAATTATCAAATTCAGCCTGCAACCGAATGTGTTTATCTTTCAGTTCAAGGATTTCTTTATCAGCTTTCTCCAACTGTTCTTCCGTCTTTGTCTTTTTGTGCGCCCGTTCTCTTCTGGTCTCTTTTTTGCCGGAAGCATTTTCCTCACACGTCTCATCCAAATCAGGTGCTTCAATTTCAGGCAGTTCTTTAACTTGGTCTTTATCTTCAGTCATTGGATATGAATTTTATTTTTTTGTTTTCGAGTTGCAAATATACTGCCATTGGCTTTACGATTGACAAATTGACATTTTAATTCAGCCCCGACTGCCAATCTTAAAATTCAGAAAACGGTGAAACGCCAAAAAGGGCAGCCCACTAACCATGAACTGCCCCTTTTGGGTAAATAACCGAATTTTATTTTACTAAAGTTTCCCACGTATCTGAGAGTTGATATAAGCGGGAATTAGAATTTAATAAGTAGTGGTAAAATTGAATTTAAAATGCTATATTTGAGTTAGTTACAAATCAAAAAGCAGTTTATTCACAAAACCACTA
>JANXYV010000169.1 GCA_025355875.1 Prolixibacteraceae bacterium
GTTACCGTACCTGCCCGGTAAGCAAGTTTAAGCGCTTCTCCAAAGCTTCTGCGCGAAGCCGATGCCACCCTGACATTTGCCTGCACAGCCATTCTCATACCAAACTGACCCACCATCAGCGAAAACAGTGAACCCATGATAAATGCCACTGCTCGGCCAAAACCGATGACCAGCTTCAGCGATTCGTCGGAATAACCCGCAAAACGCAGTTTTGATTCATCGGTAGGAGGAACCACATACACTGATAAGAAAAGAATAATGGTAAAGATGAAAATAAGTGGAACAATGGTTTTTAACTGCCTTTTCAGATAAGCATTTGCGCCTATCCTTATGCCGTCCCAGACTTCCTGCATTTTAGCCGTTCCCTTATCGCATACCATCACCTGCCGGCGAAGAAACATCGCATAGGCAAGTCCAAAAAAGGCGATAACTAAAACACTCCAGATCGCTATTACTTCAAAAGGGGTTGCCCCTGGCAAACTGACCATAATGTTTATGTTTAAGAGGTTGAATATTAAATAGCCCTAAAAAATTCATAATTAATGTTTTCGAGTTCACTAATGCTTGGATACGGATAAAAAACAATTTCATCTTTCGATCCAACGTAGAACCCGCTTTCGATGGTCCGGTAAAGAAGTGACCCTGAAAATACCCGTTGAACCGTTTTCATGTGTTTTTCATAGTCGCCCTTTAAAACTTCGAGGCAGTCCCTCAGGTGTGCCACGTTTGCAAATGGCAAATAATCAACCGAACCTTTCAATGGATTGGTCGCCAGGTCTCCCAGCTTCAATTCCACAAAAAACAACTTCGGAAGAACAATGGGAGTTGATCCGTCAGTCAGCCGTTTCATAAATGCGGAGGGAGCCAGTCCGCTTGCCACCATTGGAGATACCGGGCATAATTCCTGAAAAAGATAGAGTTTGTTTTTGGCTTCTCCTGACAAATCATAGGGAGTTCTTTTCAATTCAAGCGTATATCCGTTATCCGTCGTAATAAAAAGACTTTTAAGTGCCGACAACGGGATCATTTCCAGAACTTTGTAAACGGAAAGATAAACTGAGTTTTTTGGGCTTCCATCGGGTTTTGGAACACAGCGTTGGTTCAGGCTATCTATATCAATCAGCTTTTCAATCTGATTGAGGTCGACTTCAAAAAATATGGCCTGACCCTTATTCCTTTTTCTGGTTCCGGTTGAAAGATAAGCACCAAACTCTTCGGGGGGTAACATCGAAGCAATCAGCGCTTCGGGAGTAGCAGTCAAATAAATAAATTTACTCATAGGTTATATTTTAGATATGAAACAAATCCTACGAACAAGAGAATCAACTTTTTAAAGCTGAAATTTCAGTAAATATATATCATATATTTCTAATTGAATGAAATCTGCACTTTTTATTTTGCATAAATACTTAGGCTAGTTTGTGTTATTAAACCTGAAACTGAAAAGAACCGGGACATATAAATTCAGAAAAAATAAATATATTTGGCGGCTGAAAAAGAATGTCATGAACCTCAAGAAATATCTGTCGAAACATATTATCATTCGCCTGTGCCTCCTGATTGCGTTGGTTGGCGGGGCAACGGTTTTCGATTTGGTTCATACTGCCAACCAGAAACTGGCTGAAAAAATCAGGAAAATCCCTGCTCAGGAAGAAACAGAAACCCATAAAACCTTCTTCTGCAATCAGGTTCCCACCTTCAATTTAAAGACTTCAGTGACTGAGTTTTCTGTGCGTTTTCAATTTGCATGCAGTCAAGACAAATTTTTGATCCGGCATTATAATTTACGGACCTTCCAATTGATGAAAGCAGAGGCCGTTCATTCGTGCTTCCCATCCGTTTCTTCGTTTCATTCACTTCCATTTAACCGGGTCATATATGCCAGTCCCGACGATATCCCTCCACTTGCTTAATTGAGAATTGATCTCTTTTTAAGATCATTCTTCAGAAACCGATCAGATTCACATGTTCTTTCCTGAACATGAAATCATCAAATCCGGAATAAATATTTCACTCTAAATAATTAGTAATAAACAATTTAAATTTAATCAAATGCAAAACAAAGGTGCAATTAGACTTTTTGCGATACTCCTTGGTTTGATTTGCGTGTATCAGCTGATGTTTACCTATAGGGCCAGACAGGTTGAGAATGCAGCCAAAGTATATTCAAAAGGCGATAAACACAGAGAGCAAGTCTATCTCGACTCGATGCAAACAGAGGTAGTTTACAATCTTTTGGGGCTCAAAAAATACACGTTTAAAGAAGTCAAAGAACTTGAACTTGGATTGGGTCTTGACTTGCAGGGCGGTATGAATGTTACGCTGGAAGTTTCGGTGGTTGATCTGATTAAATCCCTGTCAAACTTCAGTAAAGATTCAACCTTCAATGCAGCCATCAAACTGGCCAAAACAAAACAATTAAAGAGTCAGGATGATTTTGTTACTCTTTTTGGAAAGTCCTACGAAGAACTTGCTCCCAGTGGCAAGCTGGCTTCCATCTTCAACACGCTCGATCTAAAAGACAAAATCAAATATAATTCGACCAATGCCGAAGTACTCGACGTTTTGCGAAAGGAAACCAAAGTGGCTATCGACAACTCGTTCAATATCATCCGCACCCGAATCGACCGTTTTGGGGTAGCGCAGCCAAATATTCAGCCTTTACAAACGGCTGGTCGTATTCTGGTAGAATTACCTGGCATTGATGATCCACAACGTGTAAGGAAACTTTTACAGGGTACCGCAAATCTCGAATTCTGGGAAACTTACGATAATAGCGAGGTTTATCCATATCTGGCTCAGGCCAACACAAAACTCGCAGAAATACTTTCTCTGAAAACACAGACAACCACCAGCGTTGCAGACACAACTAAAAAAGCAACTGACAAATCAGGATCGAACAGTCTGCTCAGCGAACTGGATAAAAAAGAGAAAACGGATGCTGCCTCGGTAGATAAAAATGCTGATTTAAAGAAGCAGAATCCTTTATTTATGATTTTGCAGCCAAGGGCATCGCAACAAGGCCTGTTCCCGGGCGCCGCTGTGGGTACTTCACATTTTAAAGATACCGCCACCGTGAACAGGTATCTGAAAATGGATCAGATCAAAGCCTTGCTTCCACGCAACCTTTCTTTCAGATGGACTGCAAAAGCGATGGACAAGGATGAAAAATTCTTTCAGTTGATTGCTATAAAAGTGACCAGCCGCGATGGCCGTGCCCCGCTCGAAGGAGATGTAATTACCGACGCCCGTCAGGATTATTCTGATGGCGGCAGCAAACCTGAAGTGAGCATGAGTATGAACAGCGAAGGTTCCAAAACATGGGCCCGCCTGACCAAAGACAATATTGGAAAATCGATTGCCATTGTTTTGGACGGTTATGTTCGTTCATTTCCAAACGTAAATCAGGAAATAACCGGAGGTCGTTCTTCCATTACCGGAATGGGAAGTATTGAAGAAGCAAAGGATTTGGCGAACATCTTAAAATCCGGAAAAATGCCAGCTCCAGCCACAATTATTGCAGAAAACGTGGTAGGACCTACACTGGGACAGGAAGCCATCAGCAGTGGTATGTGGTCATTTGTGATCGCCTTCATATTGGTGTTGAGCTATATGTTATTCTTCTACAGCCGGAAAGCAGGTCTGGCTGCCAACATAGCCCTGATTGTGAACGTGTTCTTCCAGATAGGGGTTTTAGCTTCCATCGGAGCTGTTTTAACTTTGCCGGGTATCGCAGGTATTGTGTTAACCATGGGTATGGCCGTTGATGCGAATGTGCTTATTTATGAGCGTGTCGAGGAGGAGATAATGGCCGGCAAAACGGTTCGAATGGCGGTCCGTGACGGGTATAAAGCTGCCTACTCCGCCATTATTGACGGACACGTTACGCTCTTGCTGACTGGTATCGTTCTTTATATTTTTGGATCTGGTCCGATCAGAGGTTTTGCCACCACCTTGATTATTGGTGATTTATTCTCTTTGTTTACAGCAATCTTTATTTCCCGGTTAATCTTTGAACGTCAACTGGACAAGAACAAGGATATTACCTTTACAACAAGTTATTCAAAAAACTGGCTGCGTCACGTAAACATCCCATTCATCGAAAAAAGGAAAATTTTCTATACGCTTTCAGGAATTATGATCACCATTTCATTAATTTCTTTCGCGGTTCGCGGTTTCGATAAAGGGATCGACTTTAAAGGAGGACGCACCTATGTTGTACGTTTCGACAAAGACGTAAAAGTGGACGACATCAAAAATGCGTTGTCTCCGGTTTTCAATTCAACTCCTGACGTTAAAACTTACGGAAACAACAACCAGGTGCGTATCACAACCGGTTATAAAATTGAAGAGAGCACCACTGATGTTGACAACAAAGTAGAAGAGTTGCTTTATGGAGGACTTAAAAAAGGCGGATTTATCGGGGAAACTTCTTTGGCAACTTTTAGTAAAGTAAATTTACAAAGCACGCAGAAAGTGGGTCCGACTATTTCGGATAAACTTACCCGGGATGCTGTTATGGCGGTGTTATTCTCCCTGGTATTAATTTTCATTTATATCTTGCTCCGCTTCGATAGCTGGCAATTTAGTCTGGGTTGTGTTACCTCACTGGCTCACGATGCAACTATTACAATGGGGGCCTTCTCCCTGTTATATGGCTTTTTACCATTCTCGCTCGAAATTGACCAGGCGTTTATTGCGGCCATTCTAACCGTGATCGGGTATTCAGTGAATGACACTGTAATTATCTATGACCGTATCCGGGAATTCCGTCATTTGTTTCCAAAACGTGGATTAGCCCAAACAATGGATCATGCCATGAACTCCACTTTGCGCCGTACTTTCAGTACATCGTTAACCGTATTGATTGTTCTGTTTGCCATCTTCCTGTTTGGCGGAACCTCTATCAAAGGGTTTACTTTTGCGCTCTTGATTGGTATTGGTGTAGGAACTTATTCATCAGTGTTTAACGCTGCTCCGATTGTTTATGACACCATCACTCAGTCGAAAAAATTCAAAAAAGCCAAGCAACTGGTTTAATTAGATCTACCCTGAAGCAGGGGCTTCATTTGTCTTCGGACAAATGGAGTCCCTGCTTCTTTTTTATACCCATCCAGACAGATAGGCAAAGTACTTTTTCATTGTTCACTGCCTTAGTTGTAAACAAGTTTGTATATTTGCTGAGTTTTATAAAATTGACCAACTATATAATATGTTTAAGCTATGGGTGGAGGAGAGATTGTATTAATCATTTTTGTTTTTCTATTGCTTTTTGGAGCAAAAGCAATTCCAGATATTGCCAGAACGCTTGGCAAAGCCATGCGCGAATTTCAGAAAGCAACCAATGAAATTAAGCGTGAACTCAATGAAAGCGGAGGCGGTCTGGGTGATGACATCAGCAATATCCGGTCAACTTTCCAAAACATGAAAAGCGATATTTCGGAAGGCATCCGGACTCATACCAGCGATATCACCGAAGTGGTGAAAGAACATACCTCCGAGGTCGAAAAAGGGATCAACGACATGAAAACGGATGTTACGAAGGAGGCTGAAAACGTTACCAAAACCGTTCACGAGGAACCCAAATCGGATTTCAGCATTTAGAGTTTCAAAATCACTAAAGAATCTCGTTCCAGAGACAAAAATATCGCTTACTTAAAATCATTCCTGTTTGATCAAAGTCGAGAAAATAAAAAAATCGTTTGGTGAACTTCAGGTACTGAAGGGAATTGATCTGGAAGTGCCTTCCGGAAAACTCTATTCGATTGTGGGTCCCAGCGGAGCCGGAAAAACAACCCTTTTACAGATTATCGGCACCTTGAGCCAACCTGCCTCGGGCAACATCTTCATCGACGGAAAAAACATTTCAGTCATGAACGAACGCCAGCTGGCCGATTTCAGGAACCGCCGGATAGGCTTTGTTTTCCAGTTCCACTATTTATTGCCCGAATTCTCGGCCCTCGAAAATGTGTGCATTCCGGCCTTCATCGCCAAAACGCCGAAAAAAGAAGCCGAACAAAAAGCACGTGAATACCTCGATTTCCTGGGATTATCTAATCGGCTGAATCACAAACCGGGTGAACTTTCGGGCGGAGAAAGGCAGCGGGTGGCAGTGGCACGTGCCCTGATCAACAATCCTTCCATTATTCTGGCCGACGAACCTTCAGGAAACCTCGATACCAAAAACCGGGAAGACCTTCACGAACTATTTTTTACCCTGCGCGACCAATTCAAACAAACCCTGGTGATTGTGACCCACGACGAGAGTTTTGCCGCCCAAAGTGACTGCATCATCCGGATGAAAGACGGCTTGATCGAAGTTTAAAAAAAAGTGATCAGTTTCAGTGTTCAGTATTCAGTATTCAAAACCCAATTCGATTTAATGGTTGATAATCCTGAAAATATCCAGTCGTTTCTTGATCAAAAGGTCATTTCATTCAATCATACTTCATTTATAGAAACCGATCCAATCCTGGTTCCCCGGCTTTTTTCCACCAAAGAAAACATCGAAATTTCAGGTTTTCTTACCGCTACCATTTCCTGGGGACAACGACCAACCATCATCCGCAATGCTCTTAAACTAATGGAGCTGATGGACAACCACCCATTCGAATTTCTGATGAATACTCCCGAAGGGAATTGGGATGGGTTTTCAGAATTCAAACACCGGACGTTCAATGGAACAGATTGCCTCTTCTTTCTGAAGTCGCTTCGGAATATTTACCTGAACCACGGTGGTCTGGAAGAGGTTTTTACACAAGGATTCAAGAAGGATGAGACGATTTTCAGTGCACTGGTGCACTTTCGGAGAGTCTTTTTTGAACTGGAGCATAAAAGCCGGACCGAAAAGCATATTTCGGATGTTGAAAAAGGCGCTTCAGCGAAAAGGTTAAACATGTTTTTAAGGTGGCTTGTCAGGAACGACCATACTGGTGTCGATTTTGGTCTCTGGAAGCAGATTCCGGCTTCGGCACTGATGCTTCCGCTGGATGTTCATACGGGAAATGTTTCGCGCAAACTGGGCTTGCTCCTTCGCACCCAAAACGACTGGCGAGCCGTGGAAGAAATCAGTGCAAAACTTCGGGAATTCGATCCGCAAGACCCCATCAAATACGACTTTGCCTTGTTTGGTCTGGGAGTTTTTGAAAAATTCTGAAAAAGTGTTCAGTCTCTGTGCTCAGTGTTCGAAAATCAACATTGGGAAGATTTTTTACAACTGCAACTGACCGCTGATCACTTTTTTGCCTTTCTACTTTTAACTTTTGCCTTGAAATTAATTAAACCAATAACTCAGTTTTACCACCAGTGCACGGTTACGAGGACCAAAATTTCCGGTGTAATAGTTGTCGGTATAAACAATAAACAGATCGGAAACCGGTTGGTATCGCCATTGAAAACGCATATTAATATTCATATTGTCGATTTGCTCGTTGTATTGTACAAAAGTCGAAAAGAACACTTTGTCGCTCAGTGTCAGATCTATTTTCGGACCGATCAGCCAGAATTTTGCCCGCTGAAAAGGTTCAGGAAGATTGATATCGGTATAGGAAAGATTGAGCGTCATATTCAGGTAGGGCTGAAAACGATAGGTCATCTGGCCATTGATCAGGCCAATCTCGCCGCTGTAAAATCCACCTTTGGCAGCGGTCACCGAATAATTGAAAAATTTCCGGGTATCCGAATAGTAATCAATGAAACCCAATTTGGTATTGTATTCCGTTCCTTTTAGCAAGGTAGTATCGCTGATGTGAGTCGGGTCAAAATCCTTGTCGAGCAACACATAAAAATCTTTCATTCCGGCATCAAAAATAGAACGATTGCTGAATTCAAATTTATACATCGCCGTGTATTCATGGTCTGTCTGTTTGAAAGCCGGGTCAAAAAAAGAATTTGCAAGTAAAACAATCCCGTGGCTAACCACATTTTTGTTTGGAATCCACAAATAGCTAAATTCCTGGCTAAACTCGTTAAATCCGGTTCGCGGGACGTACCCTGATTCAGCTATATAATTGGTACCGACACTGGCCTGAGCCATGGAAGCATGAACCCGTTTTGAATTATATGTCAGACTGGAACCCTCAGCAAATTGTTTCCCGGGATTTACGGGACTAAACGAGTGGTGGTAAAACAGTTTACCGGTCCATTCATTGTTGCTGCTCGCCAGGTTATAATCCAACCCGGCAATCCGGTTGAAATTCTGTGCCAACGGTTCGTCCATGTATTCCTTGTTCACCAGGATCAACCCGATATTTGAACGGGAAAATATTTTTCGCTGCAATGAAGCTACCATAAAATTGCGTGATAACTGATCATCAGTCTTCTCGGTCTGCATATCCAGAAATCCAAGACGCCAGTTATTATCCAGCTTCCCGCTCAACCGCGCACCTCCCAAAACCGGGGCATCGAGCCCAATCCTTCTTGAAAAGAAAGGATTGACCGAACTAAATCCAAAATTCGAAAAGAGGTCACTGTTTTCCAGAAAAAACTGTCTTTTTTCAGGATAGAACAATTCGTACCGGTCGAGGTTCGTCACCTGCTGATCCACTTCCGCCTGCGAATAATTCGGATTATACGTCAGGTCAAGATTCATGGAAGTGCTGATCCCCAACTTGGCATCAAAACCAACATCTTTTCGGTAGCTGGTATTTCCGCCTGACTCAAAATCTTTGGCCAAACCTCCGAAAATATACGGAATCACCGAAAACATCATTTTTGATTTCGGGAGAGGCCTGTCCCATTGCAGAACACCCGTGTAGGCCAGATTTGACGTGGTGAACTGACGGGGAACCGGCGCCCACGAAGATTTTTCGTTCGTTTTAAGATCAAGGCGGCTGAAATTGACATACCACCGGTCGGTTCCTGATTTAAAACGGATGGAACGGAACGGAATCTTCATCTCTGTCACCCAGCGATCTTTGTAATGAGTAGTTTTCGAGTCCCACTTGCAATCCCAGTTCAGGTTGATTCCGCCACCCGACATGGTTCCGTCCCATTTTGCTCCGGAAGCTGAAGCGCCAAACGAAAAACCATTGGTCTGGTCCAGAAATGTATCGAAAAATATCAGAACATTGTCGTTATTCCCGAAAATGAAATCCCGCCGGAACGATTCCATGATCCGTTTCCCCGGAATGGTATCAAAAAAGGTGATTCCCAGGTAGAAAGCCTTGTCGTCGTATGTCATGACCACTTCGGAAGGTGATTTAGCGAATCCGGTGTCAATCGGAAGAACCAAATGAAAATCTTTTGCTTTTTCGGCCGATTCCCAGTCGGGTTCGCTGATCAGCCCGTCAATTTTAATAGGTCCGGTGGCTTTTTTGATATGCAGGATGTAGTTTTCGTTCTTTGTATGTGCGATCGAATCGTTTTGCTTTGTGCGTTTACCAGGAGATCGAAATTCATCGGAAAAGGCAAAAAGGTTCATTAACAGACATAGGAACAACAGCGGGAGCTTCATACAGTAATCTCGGTTTGGTTGTGTTTAGATTGTCAAAAATACAAAAACCAACCATTCCACAAAACGGACGGTACAAAACTGTTGATGACGACTGGAAAAAGAAGTTCCTAATTCTTCAGGATTTTGACCAGCTCCGTTTTCTTTGGAAAAGTAACCTTAAGGAAATACATTCCTGAAACCAAACCCGACAAATCCAGTTGAAAAGAATTGCCGTTCAGCTTCAGATCTCCAATATCAATCGTTTGCCCGGAAGAACTTAATAATCGTATGGATTCAGGAGAAGGAGCTGAATTTTCTAATTGAAGCGTCACCATTCCGTTGGTTGGATTTGGAAAAGCCTTAACCAGCGAATTCGGGTCGCTCAGGCCTTTGCCTGCGGAACCATACTGAACGAGATGCCATGGATAATCGGAAGGTAATTCATTGATTTTCCCGGATGTTTTCATGATCAGACTATATTGGCCGGAAACAAAACCTGTGCTGTCGTTGATAAAATAAATTGAATTTAAAGGGATTCCGGGAGAAGAAAAGGTTTCCCAGGTTTCGCCACAATCTTTAGTCTTGGATACAGAAAATGACGTTGAAGAAGCTCCTCCGGTAGTTATTGCTCTCTGGACTCCGAGAACAAATCCAATCTTATTCGAAATAAAATGAATGAACGAAATACCGTTCCAAAATTCAGTAATGTTCTTTTCGGTCCAGGTCAGGCCTCCATCAACTGTTTTATAGAGAATGCCAGGTTCTGTCCCAATAAAACCAATATCTTCATTAAGGAAACAGATGGAAGTTAACTCATGTTTAAAAGTACATAACGTATCCCATGACATTCCTGAATCAACCGTTTTTAGAAGAATATTATCATACATACCATACTTTGGATTACCAATGCCTACCGCAAATCCAATTTTCGAATTTATAAAGCATGTTTTCTTAAGCTCGACATTTAAATAATCCAGTAGTGTATAGTTCCAAACGGAACTCCAGGTCTTTCCTGAATCGGTAGTCCGGTAAATTCCGCTATAACCAGCGACAATTCCAGTTGTGGCATCCTGAAAAGACAATGAAAAGAGAATTTGTCTGGGGAAACTGGCAACCGAATCCCATGTATCACCGTTATCCTGCGACTTTAAAAGTATACTTATCCTACTTTCACCATTTTCAAAATCGGAATCACCAATAGCATATACTACGGAATCACCGACAAATTGAAAATCATTCAGGTTAATTTTTCTTTTAAAAAGCACCTTACTCCAGTTTTCTCCAACATCGGTAGTTTTTAGTATGTTTGAATTGTCGCCCATAAACAATCCCAGCGAATCGTTTTTGAACTTTACGAGATTGTTCCAGGTATATTGGGTTTCATCCAAATGCTTGACCGACCATTGAGCTTTTGCCTCAATGCAAAATTGAAAAAACAGAATTGCTATAACGATCCGAGGAAGTTTCATAACATAAAGATTGAATTCCTCTAAAGTTACAGTTAATTACTGGCAACTTTAATTATTTCAACCTGAAATTCTTTGGGCTGGTAAAGTAAAACCACATCGCCTTCCTGGATGTCATTTTTAACCACGCTGAACTGATCGTTTTCGGCCACCACCTGAATTTCCTCTTCAGTAATGTTGCCGCCCTTTTTCAGGTAAACTACCGGTTTTCCTTTTTTGGCAAAGATGGCTTTTTTCGGCACCAGAATCTGGTCGCGAAACGAAGCGACAATGATATCGCTGTTGGCGTTCATCCCCGGTTTCATGTCCTTGTCAGAACGCTCGAACCGGATAACCACCCTGAAAACCTTCATATCAAAATCCTGGTGATCTTCGCCAATATTGGCAATTTTCACCACTTTTCCGATGAATGATTTGGAGGGCAGTGCATCGATCTTTATTCGAACACTGTCGCCCATTTCGATCTTCGAAATATCAATTTCCCGGACAAAAGTTTCGGTAATCGCCACCGACATATCGGGCAAAGTGGCGATCAGTGGCCTCCAGATGTTGATCTGCGAATCTTTTCCGTATGCTTTTCCGGTCCAGTCTTTGGTAAACATTACGATGCCATCTTCCGGAGTGGTTATCGTCGTTGCCGCCAAAGCTGCCTGGTATTTATCAATTCGTTTCTGGCGGTCGGCAACCCGATCCTGGTAACGGGTAACCTGAAGTTTTGCCCGGTTCTTATCGAGCAGATAATTCCTGCGAATTTTTTCCACTTCGATTTCGGCTTTCTGATAATTCATCTGAGTTTTGCGCTGATAGGCTTCCGATTCGTATTTAGACTGTTCGAGATCAATTTTAACATATTCCAGGTCGAGTTTGGCATTGTTGATGGCTTCCCTTCGCTGCGAAAGATTAACGGTACTGTCGAGGATCACATTTTTCAGGTCGGCGTCCATTTTTTCCTTTTCTAGCATAATTTCACGCATGTTGTTCTGTATCTGGCTATCGTCGAGTTTGGCAATGTAATCGCCCTTTTTTACTGCCTTTCCTTCCAAAACCACATCCGCAATTTTGAACTGGTAGACATGCAATTCCTCGTCACAAATCACATCCGGCAAATTTATTTCGGTATATTTTTCACCCTTCACTTCGCCCTTGCAATTGACCAGCACCTCCAGGTTGCCCCGTTTTATCTTTTGCGTTTTCAGCACACCCGGTTTGATCCGAAACACCAAAAAAACCGCCAGTCCGATGATCACCACCGCAGCTCCTAAAATCAGATACTTATTTTTCGATAGCGTCATGTCCTAATTTTTTATGATTTTATCGTATTCGGCCGTCAGGTCTTCCTTCTTCACAAAATCGTAGAGGGTTAGCATCCGCAAGCGATAAAAGTAGCTCCAGTAGGTATTGACCGAGCTGATAAAGGCTTTCCGGGCCGATTCGCGGTCGTTGCGTGCCTGATTCAACTTAATCACATCGACTTTCCCTATCAGAAACCGCTGAAAAGTAACTTCGTACCCTTTGGCCGCCACTGTGTCGGCTTTGGCGGCATTCTTTACCTGTTCAGCCTGAAGGTTGAATTCCATGACCGATTGAAAAATATTTTGCTCGAAGTCGATCCGCGACTGTTTAACGCGTGCGTTAGCTACTTCACGGGTCGATTCAGCCATCATCAGACGGCCTCTCCGCCGGCCCCAATCTACAATCGGTACATTCAGGCCAATTGTTAAACGCTGGCTCTGATCCGGGTTTTGGTAAACCTGTGAAATATCGTTGGTAGATTGGTTCAAACCAAATGCGGCAAATAGGCTGGTATTCATTCCGGTTTCCGATTTTACCTGGGCTACAACACGGTCCTGTTCCATCATTTGCTGTTCCTGGTCCAAAATGTCAGGATTATTTTTTAGTGCCCGACTCAGGGCTTCATCGGCCAGAATCTGAAGGGTCGGAATTTCGGAAGGAACCTTACAATTCAACTGCGTTCCCTTGTCCATAGTCAGGTACGAATTCAGTCCCGACTGGGCACGCTGGACTTCAAGTCTGGCCTTGTTCAGCGCTTGCTGCGAATTCAGTTGTCCCAATTCGAGGTTGAGAAGTTCGTCCTGGGTCACTGTTCCCACCTGGAAACGTCCTTTCCCGATTTTATATAGCGTGTCGGCATTCGACATGTTGTTCTGGGCAATTTTCAACTGTATTTGTGCTTCTACCAAATCGAAAAACATGGTGGTGCTTTTCATAGCCAGGTTTTCCTGTGACTGAATAAATGATTTCTTTGCCTTTTCAAATTTGATCGGTTCGATTTTCGATTGCCATCTCAGGTCGTTGTAACCGTTCAGTTTTTGCGAATAGCCAATGTTGATAGGGACTGACTGGTAAGAAGTGCTCACATCGCCACCCAGGTTTTTAACCATTCCCATTCCTGAAGTAACGTACAAATCTCCCCCGGTCAACCCAATTTTCTGATCAACCTGAAGCGCCACATCCGAATTAAAATAATCGCGCAAAACATATTCATCCTGGTTGGTCTGGAAATTGTATTCACGTTTCCGGTAATGGTTGTAATCGAGCGGAGTGGTCGTCAAACTCAGGCTGGGCAACTTATCTGCTTTATAATACCTGAATTCCCAGTAACTGGAGAGGTACATATTTTTATACCTGAAAGCATCGAGCGACTTCTGAGCCGCAATTTTTACGGCCTCTTCCAGACTCAGGCTGATCGTTTCTTTTTGTGCTTGTACTTTCAAAAAAACTCCTGAAAAGATGAGGATCAGGAAGATTGCTATTTTGTTCATTTCGATTGATTTAATTGGATACTAACTGGATTTAGGCGCGCAATGATTCAACAGGATCTTTATCGGAAGCCCTTTTGGCCGGCATGTACCCAAACGTGATCCCGACCAGTGCCGAAACTCCGAAAGCAATAAAAATACTGAAGAATGAAACAATGGTCTTGATATCGAAAACTGCTGTGATAATTTTTGACAGTACCACACCGAGGACGATGCCAATGATTCCGCCTGAGATGCTGATCAGGGTCGATTCGGCCAGGAACTGGGCTACAATGTCTTTTCGCGATGCCCCGATGGCCTGACGTGTTCCAATTTCACGGATCCGCTCCATCACCGAGGCCAGCATGATGTTCATGATTCCAATCCCTCCGACGATTAGCGAAATGCCGGCAATGGCACCCAAAACAATGTTGAAAATCTTCTTGGTCCGCTGCTGCTGTTTTAGCAACAGTTCAGGAATCGTGACTTCAAAATCATACAAACCCGAATGACGGCGCAGCAAGATTCTCTTGACAATATTTGCTGTAGAGCCCAGTTGCTCGGTTTCCTTGACCTGAAGGATGATTTTATCGAGCTGGTTTGGGTTTTTATCATCGGCTGAAGTTTTCGAGGTCGTTTCGGTAACCATTCGTCGGCGGGCGCTCGATTTTTCAACCTCATCGGCACGGATCAATGCCCGGTTTTTAAATCGCATCAGGATGGTTTGTGCCGGAATAAATATTTTGTTGTCCGAACTGCTGATCCCCATCTCGTCGGAGGCCGATGCAGTAAAATCGCGCCGCTCGACCACTCCCACAATTTTCAGCCAGATCTGGCCACATTTGATGTGTTTCCCGATCGGGTTTTCCTGGTTAAAAAACACTGTTTTGATATTGTCGCCAATCACACAAACGGGCAAACCTGCTTCCGACTGCATCCGGTTAAACACCTCGCCCGATTGCAGTCCAATGTTGAACAGGGTGAAATAATTGGTGTTCACTCCCTCGAGTACCACCGGCTTGCTTTTACCGTCGATAATGGCTGAATAATTGTACGAAATCACTGGACTGAGCATATTCACAGTTGGTACCACCTCCTCGATGGCCTGCAAATCGAGCAAAGTCAGTCCCCGGGAAAACTTTTTAGCGCCTGCCTTTTCCTCCTGACCGGTAGATGTGCTTTCACTTCCGGCAGATTCTATCGGGGTAATGATAATGTTGTTGACACCGACCATCTTGATTTGTTCCAGAATTTCCTGCTCGGCACCGTTCCCGATGGCCATCATGCTGATAACGGCAGCCACCCCGAAAATAATGCCCAGTGCAGTTAAAATCGACTTGAGCTTATTGTCGATAATGGCCTCAAAACCAATCACTATATCGTGAAAATATTTTTTAAAAATCATGAGTTGTATTTTAGGTTTTGTACCGTTTATTTGGATTGGATCACTCCCTGCTTCATCATGGCAGGCGCGGAAGGCGGTACCGGAACAGGCTGTTTTCTGAGCAATTCTTCCCGTTCTTTATCGGCCAGGATTTTGGCATTCTCCTTTTCCTTTTTGATTTCAGCATAAATTTCGAGGCCTGTGAGTTTCAGTTCAGCAGCATTGGCTGGTTCGGTGAGCCAAACCACATCTCCTTTTTTTAAGCCTTTCTTCACCAGAACATTGTTTTCGTTTTCGTCGCCCAGCCATACAATCTGTTTGACCGGTTTTTCCTTGCCGACGTACACAAACTTCATGCTGTCGTTTTCAAAAATGGCATCGGTGGCAACCATCAGGGTATCAGTAAATATACCGGCCTCAATGGCATTGCTTGTGGTCATGGCGGGTTTCAGTTCCCTGTCTTTTTCAAAAATCTTGATTTTAACCTCGAAGACTTTGGCATCGCTGTTTGGCATGGCCTGTCCGATATTGGCCACCGAAATCACTTGCCCCGACAATTGCTTTTCAGGAAAGGCATCGATCCCCAGCTTTACTTTTTGGCCGATTTTCACCTTCGAAATGTCAATTTCGTTGATGAAGGTCCTCGAAATGAGGTTCGACATTTCAGGAATGGTGGCAATGATCGAACTGTATGGACCTACTTTGAAACCAGTTTTAACAATTTCGCCCCAGGGATATTTATAATAGGTTAGAATTCCGGCTTTGGGCGATTTGATTTCGAGTGAATTAAACAGTTCATGAAGTCCCTGCGAACGATCAAGGATTTGCCGATAGTTGATGTATTTCCGGTCGACCTTGTTCTCCTCCTGTTTCTTTTTCAGGATATAGGCCTGCTGGTCCTGCTCAAGTTTGCGTTTGGCTTTATCCAGATCCATGCTGGCTTTTTTCTGGATAGAAGGCGATTCGTAAGCCGATTCTTCCATGATGATCTTTCGTTCGGCCAGGTCGAGCCGTGAATTGACAATCATATCGCGCTGATTACTTAAATTCAGGTTCGAATCAATTTTACTGTCTTCAAATTCCGACATGGTTCGTTCCATCTCGTCCTTAGCCAGCTTAATCTGTTCTTCTACTGCACTATGGTCGAGTGTAGCCACATAATCGCCCGAATCTATACGGGTTCCTTCGTCAATCATGTGTGTGATGGCAAGTTCCCAGATGCGCAGTTCGCGATCTTTCAGTTTTTCAGGAATTTCAATGTTTTCCGATTTTTCCGACTCAAGCTGACCGGAAGAAAATACAAAGGCGTTAAAGGTGCCCCGCTTTACTACTAAGGTAATCTGGCTATAATCGATTTCTTTTTTCCGGAAAGAAAAATACAGGATAATCATAAGAATGACAGCAACTGCTGCCAAAAGGATTCTTTTGTTGTTCATGGTTGTTGGCTAATGGTATTTCCACTTGGTTAATTTCGCTCAAAAATAGGTCTTTCTGATAACTCTAGCATCATTTTTCATCATCATTTCATCTGGTTGATGATTTTGAGAGGCTAGATTATTCGAAATTCCCACGTAATTAGTTTATAACTATATGTTTCGTTACTTATTGCCCTGTCAGAAATTTTCTCTTTAACAATTCTTACCATCCGTTTTGGTAGAATGAGTCAAAAAAAGCGTAGCTTTAACAGAATAAAACGAAGGGTATGCGATTTTTACTAACCATAGTGTTTGTGTTTGCTGTGTTTCTGAGTATTGCGCAACCTTCCGGAAAGATCCAGGTTTCAGGAACTGTGGTGGATGTTGACTCGTTCCCGGTACAAGGAGCTGCCATTATCAATGTGAAAACCGGAAAATTAATCCATACGGATAAAGACGGTCACTTTATGGCCGAATTCTCAGAAAAAGATTCTCTGTTGATTTATCATATCGCTTACAAGAAGCAATTTATTAACAGCACTGATCCCCGGAAAAAATTCGTAATGGAGCCTGAAGTTCATGAATTAAAGCAAGTTAATGTAACTGATAAAGGTAAGTCAGGAAATAAAAATCTGGATAGTATGATGATTTCTGCCAGTCAGCTCGCACAAAAGAAAAAGCTTACCGGATACGATGAGAAATCGCAGCTGGATTATTTCGTCGACCAGAATGGCTCACACAACAAGGGATTCAGCCCCTATTTCGGACCAAGTTTTGGAATTCCGTTTGGGAAAAGCCTGGAAAATGTTTTAAAGCGCGAAGAAAGGCGCCAGCGAAAGGAAATGACTTCGCATTATCATTTGGTCGAATCCAAAAAGTAAAAAGGAAATAGGAAAACTGGTCAGCATTCTTTTATACTGACCAGTTTTTTTTGTTTTCAGGCGATCAATGAACGAATATCCTGAATAATGGCTTGGGCCAGTTGCTCCGCTTCAATCAACGACGGAGCTTCGGCATAAATCCGGATAATCGCTTCGGTGTTCGATTTCCGGAGATGAACCCATCGATCGGCAAAGTCAATTTTAACTCCGTCAATGTCAGTCACCTGTTCGTGCAGGTATTTTTCCTTCATTTTGTTCAAAATGCCATCCACATCAATTTCAGTGGTCAGTTCAATTTTATTTTTGGAAATGAAATAATTGGGATACGTTTTCCGGAGTTCCGAACATTTCATCCCCGATTTGGCCAGCAAAGTGAGGAAAAGTGCGATTCCAACCAGCGAATCGCGACCGTAATGAGAGGCCGGATATATGATTCCACCGTTTCCTTCGCCGCCAATTACTGCATGGGTTGCTTTCATTTTGGCCACCACATTTACCTCTCCAACAGCAGCAGCAGAGTATGTTCCACCATGTTTTTCAGTAATATCGCGCAAAGCCCGTGATGATGAAAGGTTGGAAACCGTATTTCCCGGAGCTTGGCTCAGCACATAATCGGCAATCGACACCAGCGAATATTCTTCGTTAAACATGGATCCGTCTTCACTGATAATGGCCAGCCTGTCGACATCCGGATCGACCACAAAGCCAACGTCGACCGAATTTTCGCGGATGATTTCAGCGGTATCGATAAGGTTCTCCGGAAGTGGCTCCGGAACGTGTGCAAATTGGCCGGTCGCTTCGCAGTTGATTTCAACAATCTCATCAACGCCCAAGGCTTTCAGCAAGGCAGGAATAACAACTCCGCCTACTGAATTTACAGCGTCGATAGCAACTCTGAATCCGGCGCTCCGGATGGCATTCACATCAACCAAATCCAGATCAAGTACCTGCTGAATATGAATATCGGCATAATCTTTTTCGAAAACTTCGCCCAGATCATCCACGTCGGCAAAACTGTATGATTCGTTTTCGGCAATTTCAAGAACCAAAGCACCTTCGGCTGCATTCAGGAATTCACCGTCCTGATTGAGCAGTTTCAGTGCATTCCACTGTTTTGGATTGTGACTTGCCGTCAGGATAATTCCTCCCTGAGCAGATTCTTCTTTCACCGCAATTTCAGTTGTCGGGGTGGTTGCCATACCTAAATCGACCACCATGCAACCCATTCCTGAAAGCGTTGCCACCACAAGCGATTGAACCATTGGACCTGAAATACGGGCATCGCGGCCAACCACAATCGTGATGGTTTGTCCCGGATGTTGCTGTTTCACCCATTCAGCATAGGCAGCTGTATATTTTACCACATCAAGTGGACTTAATCCTTCACCTGGCTTTCCGCCAATTGTTCCGCGAATACCTGATATTGATTTAATTAAAGTCATACTATTTTCGTTTCTGGATTGATTAACTTCAGATGAATGTTCTGGCAAAGATAAGGAGTTCGGTATCGAAAATTATCCTGAAATGAAAATATTGGCCACATATGATAGAAATAAACAGGAGCCATTTTTCAAAATCTTTGCAGACCTGTAAAATTTAATTCAAAAGTATTTATTAAAACTTTGATTTGCTTCAGCTATTGTCGAA
Source organism: Prolixibacteraceae bacterium (assembly GCA_025355875.1). Lineage (GTDB taxonomy): Bacteria > Bacteroidota > Bacteroidia > Bacteroidales > Prolixibacteraceae > Aquipluma. The sequence continues at coordinate 18,986 of JANXYV010000169.1, forward strand.
ATTCAAACCCGATCCATAAACCAAATAAAAAGATATAACATCATGAATTTTAAAAGACTAACAATAATATTTATCACGATTTTTCTCGATTTCTCATTGGTTATTTTGCAGGCAAACGGTCAAAATTTGAAAGAAATTGAGGCCAGTCGGGTTTCGTTGCCAAACGGATGGAAACTTTCGCCTGTTGGTAAAATGCTGCCAGTTGGCGATCTGCCTTTGAATATTGCAGTAGCGCCTTCAGGTAAAATGCTGGCAGTAACCAATAACGGACAAAGCGATCAAAGCATTCATCTGATCGATCCGGAGAAAATGCAGGTACTCGATTCTGTAGTCACGGCAAAAAGCTGGCTGGGCCTGACATTCTCAAAAGATGGCAAATACCTTTATGCTTCCGGAGGAAATGACAACTGGATCATGAGGTATCAGATAAAAAACAAGAAACTGGGTTCTTACGACACTTTGGTTATTGGTAAACCCTGGCCTGAAAAAATTTCAATTGCCGGCATAGCTGTTGACGACAATCAGCATAGGTTGTATGCGGTTACCAAAGAAAATAATTCGTTGTATACCTTCGACCTGAAAGCGAAAAAAGTTACAAATAAATTTGAACTGGGCGGCGAAGGATATACCTGTTTACTGTCGGACGATGGTAAGTTTCTCTACATCACCTGCTGGGGCTGCGATAAAGTGATATTGTTCGACACGCAAAAACAGCAGATCACAGGCAGTATCCCGGTTGGGGATAATCCCAACGACCTATGCCAGACTCGAAACGGAAAATACCTTTTTGTAGCCAACGCGAACGACAATTCGGTTTCGGTTATTTCGCTGGAACAAAAAGGAGTCGTCGAAATCTTGAATTCCGCTCTCTATCCCAATTCTCCTTCAGGATCGACCACAAACAGTGTCGCTCTGAGTGAAGATGACAAAACCTTGTACATCGCCAATGCCGACAACAATTGCCTGGCTGTTTTCGATGTGAGCCATCCAGGAAAAAGTTTCAGCAAAGGTTTTATCCCGACTGGATGGTACCCAACCTGTGTGCGTGTTGTCAAAAACACCATTTTTGTGGCCAATGGAAAGGGACTGACTTCCAAAGCCAATCCGAATGGCCCCAGCCCGGTAAGCAAAAAAGTAACTTCAGCTCATCATGCTGAAGCTAACAAGGGGAAAGTGCAATACATTGGCGGACTTTTCAGAGGAACTTTGCAATCCATTCAACAACCGAACGACAATCAGCTTGGCCTCTTTTCGCAGGCAGTGTACAACAATACTCCATACAACAAGGGAGAAGAAATGCTTTCGAAAGGCGAAGACGGTAATCCTATTCCATCGCGGGTTGGCGAACCCTCGCCCATTAAATATGTCTTTTACATCATCAAGGAAAACCGAACCTACGATCAGGTTCTGGGCGATATTCCGGAGGGAAACGGTGATTCAACACTGGTGCTTTTCGGGAAAAATGTCACTCCAAATCTTCACGCCTTGGCAAAGCAATTTGTACTGCTCGATAATTTTTATGTCGATGGAGAAGTAAGTGCTGATGGCCATAATTGGACGATGGGTGCCTACGCCACCGATTATCTGGAAAAGAACTGGCCAACGAGTTACGGGGTACGTGGCGGATTTTATCCGGGAGAAGGATCGCGTGAAATATCGAATAACAAGAATGGATTTTTGTGGGATTTTTGTAAACGTTACGGCGTGAGTTACCGAAGTTACGGAGAGTTTATTTCTGATTCGAAGCCAAATATTCCGGTGTTGAAAGATCATTTCTGCTCCTCTTATATCGGATGGGATTTGTCGGTTCGCGATACCATTCGCTTCTACCAGTGGAAACGCGATTTTGAATCTTTGCTTGCTGCCGGAAATGTTCCTCAGTTGAATACCCTGCGTTTCGGGAATGATCATACCGAAGGATTGAGGGTTGGCAGCCCCACTCCACTTGCATTTGCAGCCGATAACGATCTGGCCTGCGGTCTTTTTGTTGAGTACCTGAGCAAATCTTCCATATGGAAGGAAAGTGTGGTCATTATCGTAGAAGATGACGCGCAAAATGGTCCTGACCATGTGGATGCCCACCGATCAACAACTTATGTTGCCGGTGGCTTTGTGAAGCAAGGTTTTGTAGACCATACCATGTATTCGACCTCTTCTGCTCTACGAACCATTGAATTGATCCTTGGACTGCCACCGATGAGCCAGTATGATGCCGCTGCCGAACCGATGTGGCGGTGTTTTGACAAGGCAGCTACCCATCCATCATTTAAATCAACTCCAAATCTGGTTGATTTAAACCTGAAAAATATGGATGAAAATAAAATGTCCAGACTAAGTGAAGGATTTGATTTCAGGCAGGAAGACCGGATTCCGGATGCGCAATTTAATGAAGTGGTCTGGGCTGCGATACACGGAATGAATAGCAAATGCCCGGCACCGGTTCATGCAGCATTCTTCACCAATCAGAAAGAAGATGATGATGACTGAACAATTAAGGAAAAAGGAAAGAGGAAAAATCATGATCATTTTCCTCTTTCCTTTTTCCTATTTTCTTATTATTTCAATCCTGAAATCTGTTCTTCCAACACTTTGATTTTGGCTTCGGCATCAGCTTGTTTGGCGCGTTCAATAGCAACTACGGCTTCGGGAGCGCTGCTAACAAAACGTTCGTTGCTCAGTTTCTTGATCACCGAATTAAGGAAGCCAGTGGTATAATCCAGTTCTGCCTGAAGTTTTTTCAGTTCTTCCTTCACGTCAATGGTTCCGCCCATCGGCACAAAAAAAGTTGTCGATTTAACCAAAAATGATGCAGCCAGTTTTACTTCTTCAGAAACCTGATTCAAGGCTGAAAGGTTACCCATTTTTAACAATACAGAATTAAATTCAGGAGCAAAACCTTTGTCTCCAACCATTACAGACAGTTCGAGCTGATCTTTTTGTGGAATATTGTTTTTGGTCCGGATGGTTCGGATTCCAGCGATGGCTTCTTTAACTTCTTCAAATTGAGCGATCATAGTTTCGTCGTAACCGGTTGATTTTGGCCATGAACTGATCATGATGCTGTCGCCTTGCTTGCGTTCTTTCAGCAACTGCCATATTTCTTCGCTCACAAACGGCATAAACGGATGCGAAAAGCGCAATACTTCGTCAAAAATATCAATCAGTTCGTCGTAAGTTTTTCCATCGATGGGCTGCTGGTAGGCGGGTTTCACCATTTCGAGCAACCATCCCGAAAACTCGTCGCGGATGGTGGTGTACACACTCATCAAGGCATCCGAAATGCGGAATTTATCGAAGTGATCGTCGGTCTGCTCTACAATCTGGCTGAATTTTTCCCGGAACCAGCTAATAGCCAATTTCGAATGTTCGGGCTGCGGAATTTTGTTGCTCACTTCCCATCCATTCACTAAACGGAAGGAGTTCCAGATTTTGGTCACGAAACCGGCGCCTTGTTGCGGAAGGCTTTCGTCGAACAGCAAATCGCCACCGGCAGGAGAGCAAAGCAACATTCCCACACGTACGCCATCAGCGCCGTATGTGGCAATCAGATCAAGCGGATCGGGCGAATTACCAAGCGATTTCGACATTTTGCGTCGCTGTTTGTCGCGAACCATTCCGGTGAAATAGACATTTTTAAAAGGGAACTGTTGGCGATATTCGTATCCGGTAATGATCATCCGGGCTACCCAGAAGAAAATAATATCCGGAGCCGTAACCAGATCGTTGGTAGGGTAATAGTAGTTGATTTCGGCGTTATCCGGATTACTTATTCCGTCGAAAACCGAGATTGGCCATAACCAACTGGAGAACCAGGTATCGAGCACATCTTCATCCTGGGAAAGAGAAAAGGAGCCTCCCCTATCCCCTCCCAAGGAGGGGAACTTTGCAATTGCAAGTTCGCGGGCTTTCTCTTCATTCTCGGCAACTACGAAGCCCCAAGTCCCCCCTTCGGGGGGATTTAGGGGGGCTGTGCTCTCTATATACCAAACCGGAATCCGGTGTCCCCACCACAACTGGCGGCTGATGCACCAGTCTTTGATGTTCTCCATCCAATGACGGTATGTATTTTTGAATTTTGGCGGATAAAACACAATGGTATCGTCCATCACATTCGCCAATGCCGGTTTAACCAGGTCTTCCATCTTCAGGAACCACTGAGCCGACAATTTTGGCTCAATCGGAACGTGTGTGCGCTCCGAGTATCCAACTTTGTTGTTGTAATCTTCAACCTTAGCCACATTTCCGGTAGCTTCCAGATCGATCATGATTTTTTCGCGAACAGCAAAACGATCTTCGCCAATGTACATTCCGGCAGCTTCACTCAAGGTTCCGTCTTCGTTGAAAATATCGATGCTCGGCAGATTGAAACGCAATCCGATTTGATAATCGTTCACGTCGTGAGCCGGGGTGATTTTCAGACAACCGGTACCAAATTCCATATCTACATATTCATCTTCAATAATCGGAATGGAACGGTTGATCAGTGGAACCAGGACCCGTTTTCCTCTCAAATGAGTGAAACGCGGATCGTTCGGGTTCACGCAAACTGCGGTATCGCCCAAAATGGTTTCAGGACGGGTGGTTGCGATTGTTACAAAAGAAGTCACAGCCCCCTCAACTCCCCCGGAGGGGGAGCTTTTAAGCGCTTCCTCAATAGATTGTATAACTGGATCAGTGTTCCCTAATACTTCTTCATTTGTAAACCGAATCACTTCATAACCAAGGTCTTTCAGAATTTCGGCTTTAATTCTATCCAATTCCTGAATTTTCGGGTCATTGTGATATCCTCCGTCAACTTCAATAACAAGATTTTTTGAAAGGCAAATAAAATCAACTATAATATCATTAATGATGTGTTGTCTTCTAAATTTCTGCCCTAATTTATTCGCACGCAGCATTTCCCACAGTACACTTTCAGCTTCAGTTGAGAACTGACGTAATTCTTTTGCATTCTTCTTTAACAGTTCATATTCCGATTTCCTGGCAGTCTTGTAAAGGGGATCTTCTTTCCCACCTCCGGGGGGACTAAGGGGGGCTTCTTCGATTCTGTATTTCAGATAGTACAATTTCGATTGCATTTCCCTGAAAATTACTTCCTCATCGGAAAGGGCAGTTTTTGCAGCCGGATCCCAGTTCACCATACGAACTCCGCGATAGATCAGGCCTTTGTCATACAAATCGACAAATGTCTTGATGACCGATTCGCTGCGAACCGCGTCCATCGTGAATGCGGTACGATCCCAGTCGCAGGATGCGCCCAGTTTTTTTAACTGTTCCAGGATAATTCCGCCATGTTTGTGGGTCCATTCCCAGGCATGATTCAGGAATTCTTCCCGGCTCAGATCAAATTTCGAAATTCCTTCATTCTTCAGTTTGTTTACCACGCGTGCCTCGGTGGCAATTGAAGCATGATCGGTTCCCGGAACCCAGCAGGCATTCTTGCCCAGCATCCTGGCGCGGCGGGTTAAAATATCCTGAATGGTATTGTTGAGCATGTGGCCCATGTGCAACACTCCGGTCACGTTTGGCGGCGGAATGACAATGGTATAAGGTTCACGCTCGTCGGGTTCGGAATGGAAAAACTTGTTTCCCATCCAGTATTGATACCATTTATCTTCAACTTCGGCCGGGTTGTATTTGCTGGGGATTTCCATGATCTTTCAATAAGCTTTAAAACGAAGCTGCAAAAATAGGAAAATTAGTTTGGTGGCCGAATAAAACCTTCAGTGGATAATGAAAAAAGGCCGGGAGTGAATTTCCCAGCCTTCTGAAAAGAATATTTTCTGCGGATTACAACACCGTCTGAACATCCTGATAGGGAAGTCCAAAAGCTTCAGCAACTCCTTGATAAACCACTTTTCCATTGACCACATTCAGACCTTTACGCAAAGCATCATTTTCATTACAGGCTTTCTTCCAGCCCTTATTTGCTATTTGAATTGCATAAGGTAAAGTCGCATTGGTCAACGCCAGGGTTGATGTGCGTGGCACTGCACCAGGCATATTGGCAACGCAATAATGGATCACATGGTCAATAACAAAAGTCGGATGATCATGTGTAGTGGCTACCGTGGTTTCGAAACAACCACCCTGATCAACGGCTACATCAACCATAACGGTACCATGTTTCATGGTCGGAATCATATCGCGGGTAATCAGCTTAGGAGCGACAGCACCTGGAATTAGTACCGCACCGATAATTACATCAGCATAGCGAACCATTTCGCGAATGTTGTATTCGTTGCTCATCATGGTTTTTACGTTTGCAGGCATAATGTCGTCGAGGTAGCGAAGTCGTTTCAGGCTCACATCAATGATAGTTACATCGGCGCCCAGACCGCCGGCCATTTTAGCGGCTTCAGTTCCTACAATTCCGCCACCAATAATCAGCACTTTTGCAGGTGGAACTCCGGGAACTCCTCCCAGAAGTACTCCGTATCCGCCAAAAGTTTTTTCCAGGTATTTGGCACCTTCCTGAACCGACATACGACCAGCCACTTCCGACATTGGAATTAGCAATGGCAATGAACGATCGGCCATTTCAACCGTTTCGTAGGCCAGGCAAACCGAACCATTTTCGATCATGGCCATGGTTAATGGCTCTCCTGATGCGAAATGGAAATACGTAAATAAAATCTGGCCTTTTTTAATCAGTTTATATTCTGATTCGATGGGTTCTTTTACTTTGATGATCATGTCAGCAATAGCATACACCTCTTCAATGGTCGGAAGAATGGTTGCATGTGCGAAAACGTAATCCTGATCTTCAAATCCACTTCCCATACCGGCGGTTGCCTGTACATAAACAGTATGGCCATTTTTAACCATTTCAGCCACACCGGCCGGGGTTAAAGCAACGCGGTTTTCGTTGTTTTTAATTTCTTTTGGAACTCCAATTATCATAGTCGTGTGATTTTAATGTTTTACGGGTCGAAATTAGACGTTCTGAATGGTCGAAAACATGATAAAAAACACCGTGTACATGTTCCTTCCAAATCGCAGATGCTCAATCAGAATCAATATCATACCAGATACCATCCTGATTTGAAAAATTGAAAGTTATTGTGCTGTTAAGATTTCACATTAATCCAAAACCGAAAATTTTAATTTAAGATTGATAATCGTATATTTGCCGGCTTTACTGACATTATTTTCAACAACATGCCAAATACATCGAAACGTGGTAATTTGATGCCGGATTCACCCATCCGGAAACTGGTACCTCTGGCTGACGCAGCCAAGGAAAAAGGCCGAAAGGTGTATCATTTGAACATCGGACAGCCGGATTTGCCAACACCTCAAAACGCCCTGGACGCCATCCGGAATATCGACCGGAAAATTTTGGAGTATTCTCCCAGTGAAGGAATCAAATCATTTCGTGAAAAACTTGCGGCGTACTATCACACGTTCAAAATCGATGTAACTGCCGACGATATTATCATCACCACCGGTGGTTCAGAAGCGGTAACCTTTGCTTTTCTGGCCTGTCTCGATCCGGGCGATGAAATTATCGTTCCCGAACCGGCCTATGCCAACTATACTGCATTTGCCATTTTGGCTGGTGCTGTCATTAAATCAATCCCGTCGAAAATTGACGAAGGATTTGCATTGCCTCCAGTTGCCGAATTCGAAAAACTGATTACACCGCGAACCAAAGGAATCATGATCTGCAACCCGAATAATCCGACCGGATATTTGTACAACCGCAGCGAAATGAACCAGATTCGGGATCTGATCAAGAAATACGACTTGTATTTGTTCTCCGACGAAGTTTACCGTGAATTCTGCTATACCGGCGCTCCCTACATTTCAGCTTTCCATCTCGACGGAATTGAGCAGAATGTGGTCTTGATCGACTCGGTTTCGAAACGGTACAGCGAATGTGGCATCCGGATTGGTGCGTTGATTACCAAAAATAAAGCGTTGAAGAAAAACGTAATGAAGTTTTGCCAGGCCCGGCTGAGCCCGCCTTTGATCGGACAAATCGCTGCCGAAGCTTCGCTCGATAACAACAAGGAATACATGCACGACGTGTACGACGAATATGTCGAGCGCCGGAAGTTCCTGGTCGACGGACTGAACCGCATCAACGGAGTATATTCGCCGATCCCGATGGGAGCTTTTTATACCGTTGCCCGCCTTCCGATCGATGATGCTGATGTATTTTGCGCCTGGTTGCTCAGCGATTTTGAATACGAAAACCAGACCATCTTTATGGCTCCTGCCTCCGGATTCTATACCACTCCGGGCTACGGAAAAGACGAAGTCCGCATTGCCTATGTCCTGAAAAAAGAAGATTTGGCGACTTCATTGAAAATCCTGGAAGAAGCTTTGAAAGTATACCCGGGAAGTAAAGTCAGGCAGGCAGTAGTCGTGGCGGAAGAATAAAGGAAATCGAAATATGTTAAGAGAAAAGCGTTTGAAAAGAGATTTCAGACGCTTTTTTTATTTAGCTGAAATACATAGCTTTGATGAAGAATAACCAGATTCAGGATTTCTTAAATCAAACTATTTCAATGGAAACTAATCTTCTCTTTGTGATTCTAAGTGTGCCGGTTATTTTCCTCTCAAGGCAATCCATCTTCCGGATCAATACCCATGGATTCTACCGTTTTTTCAACTGGGAATGCATTTTATGGCTGTTTGCATCGAATGTGAGGTTTTGGTTTGTCAATCCTTTCAGCCTTAACCAACTTTTTTCATGGTTTTTTTTTGGTTCTCGCTACTTATTTGGTTATTGCGGGTGTGATTCAACTTCGAAAAGCAAAAAGACCGGATTCGGACCGGAATGAGGAACCGCTTTTTGAATTTGAAAAAACTTCAGAACTCATTGAATCCGGAATCTTTCATTGGATCAGGCACCCGATGTATTCTTCCCTGCTTTTCCTCGCTTGGGGAATTTTCCTGAAAAATCCGAAGGACTTGCTTCTGCTGGTCGGTTTGTTGTCAACCGTATTCATTTTTCTAACCGCACTTTTCGACGAAAAGGAATGCCTGGCTTACTTTGGGGAATCCTATCGCGATTACATGAAGCGAACCTGGCGATTTATTCCGTTTATCATCTAACTCATTTTTTTGTAACCATATGAATTTCATCAGGCTGAATAATTTTTTCCGGCAGTATTGGATTCTAATTCTGCTGGTAACCCTCAAAATGAGCTTGCAGTATTTTCTCGTCAATCCGGTATACGAGCTGCAGCGCGACGAATTTATGCACCTGGAGCAGGCTTTTCACCCGGCAGCCGGATACATCTCTGTTCCGCCATTTTCGTCGTGGATTGCCGTCCTCATCTATTTGCTGGGAGGAAGTTTGTTTTGGATCCGTTTCTTTCCGGCAATGTTCGGAGCCCTCACACTGGTTATTGTCTGGCTGACTGTTGAGGAGATTGGCGGTAAGCTTCCCGCAAAATTACTGGCTTCGATGCTTATTATTTTTTCGGTACTTTTACGGATCAACGTACTTTTTCAACCCAATTCGTTCGACATCCTTGCCTGGACCGCCGTTTTTTATCTTTTGACCAAATACATCAACAGCAAACAGCAAAAATGGCTCTTCTTGCTTTCAGTAGTAATTGCTTTTGGACTCTACAATAAATACAATATCGTCTTCCTGTTGGCAGGGATTTTTGCAGGACTTTGGCTCACACCCCAGCGCGAACTATTCTCCAAAAAGACGTTTTACCTGGCCATGGCTTTCTGCCTGATTCTTTTCCTTCCGAACATCATTTGGCAAATCAAGTTTGGGTTTCCGGTATTTCATCACATGAAAGCACTGAATGACAGACAACTGATCCACGTCAACCGGATGGATTTCCTGATAGATCAGGTTAAGTATGGTTTGCTGGGAATTGTCAGTTGCTCAGGAATTTTAGCGCTTTTTCTTTACAAACCTTTCAAACAATGGCGGTTTGTCGCGTGGACTTTTCTGTCCACCGTCGCGCTTTTCACCCTTGCACGGGCAAAAACCTATTATGCCGTCGGTTTATATCCTGTCTTTTTTGCGTTTGGAAGCGTGTATCTGGAAGCCGTGTTAAAAAAGTGGAAGACTATCTTTATTCCGGTTTTGGTCATTTCCCGGATTGTTATTTTTATCCTGATTGCCAAATATCTGATGCCTGTACAAAGCCCTGCTGAAATTATTGCCAATCATGAAACGTACGAAAAGATTGGGTTGCTTCGGTGGGAGGACGGGAAAAACCATTCCATTCCGCAGGATTTTGCCGATATGACCGGATGGAAGGAAATGGCCGAAAAGGCTTTACTTGCCTATCAGCAAATTCCGGCAGAAGAACTCAGTCAAACCCTGATTTTTTGTAATAATTACGGACAAACCGGGGCGGTTAACTTCTACAACCGTGGAAAAATGCCCCCGGCATACGCCTTCAATACGGATTATATTTATTGGATGCCTCGTTTGACTGAGATCAAAAATGTTGTTCTGATTGGCGAGAAGCCAAAACAGGAAATCGTTGACTTGTTCAATTCAGTTAAACTCATCGGGATGGTTGAAAATGAGTATTCCCGCGAAAAAGGAACTCCTATCTATTTATTGACTGGCGCAAAGACGGACATTGCGGCAAGGATCAACCAGGAGGCTGCTGACCGAATAAAAACATTCGATCTGTTTTAAGGCTTTTACCCTGGAAATAATTCCGTTCAACTACTTTCATTCCGGCAAATCGGGAACAAATTAATTGCTAAGTTTGTCCAGAATTAACTTATAACCGACTCAATGAAAAACAAAATGTCTGAATTTATCGTTACAAAAAGCAAATTATTCATGTGCTTCATAACGTTACTTTTACTTACCACTGGCTCATGCTTTGCCCAAACTAACCTCATTATCAATGGCGATTTTGAGAATAAAACCACCGGATGGATGGTTTGGGGCGCATCAATGGCAAGTTCCACGGATGCTCATAGCGGAAAATCAGCCGTTCTGATCAGCAACCGAAAAAATCCATGGGATGCCCTGGTGCAGGATGTGAAAAGTGTACTCGTAAATGGCGATAGCTACACGGTCAGCGCCTGGGTAAAAATTCCAAAACCCGGTCAGAATTTCAGAATCACTTTGGGAACGACGGTTGATGGGCAATCGTCCTATCTTGGACTTTGCCGAACCGGGAGTCCAAAAATTGGTTCATACACCTTCTATACCGAAACTTTTCCAGTCAAATGGACCGGAAATTTGCAAAGCGCCAATCTTTACTTTGAACTGGAAAGTGTTGCAGGTGTATACTCGGATTACCTGGTGGATGATGTCCAGCTGGTAAAATTCACACCCATTCCTGATGTTGTTCAGAAAGGACCAGGACTCAAAGACCTTAAAAGTTCAATGTTAATGGGCGGTTGCATTGGCGGAACCAAAAATTATTTCAACAATGAGGCTGCCAAGGCTCAGGTTTTAAAGGACTGCAATGTGGTAACAATCACCTGTTATCCGGCCTGGGGCCGCTGGGACGAAGTCAAGCATCATGTTTACCATATCGAAGATTTCAACAGTAAAGTTCTGGAAATGAAAAAGCAACATCTCAATGTTACAGCGCACATGCTGCTGGGATGGGATTCCTATTTTCCGGACTGGTACAAAAAAAACGATTTTCCGGCTGATACACTGGATGCCATCATGAAGAGCTGGTTGAAAAGCATCATAACATACCAAGGAAATGATACCCTGATCGACACATGGAATGTGGTCAATGAAGCGATCAGTTGGGACGGGAAAGGTGGATACTGGCCCGAAAATGCTGCCGATCAAAACAGTGCCTGCGAAATGCAGCGCATGGGATATGAACCTGATGTATCGGGCTTAACCGGAAAGCAATATGTGAATGCCAAACACCCGGTTTATATTCGGAAATCGTTTGAATATGCAAGGACTTTAACCAAAAAGAAACTTGAACTCCGGGATTCAGGAATGGAATTTCCAACCGATGCCAAATACAACGCATTTTATCAGTTAGCCGCTCACCTGAAAAAAATGAATGCGCCTGTCGATGCCGTTGCATTTCAGACTCACATCGATCTCGAACGAACCTACGACTGGGAAGGATATGCCAATAATATCAAGCGGTATGTGCAGCTTGGGTATGAAGTAAATATTCCGGAGGTAGATATAGGCGATGCCAATAAAAGTTGGTCGGAATATAAAGCTGAACTGCAAAAAATGCAATATTACAATCTGGTTACCGCAGCGATTCGGGGAGGTGCCAGTCAGATTCAAACCTGGGGCTTTATCGACGATAACGAAGATTGGAGAAAAGGCCAAAGCGCTTTTCCTTATGACAATCATTTCGAAGCAAAACCAGCCTACTATGGAATGAAGGAAGCACTGATTGATATGAGTTCCATGCTATTTTGGGAAATGGATGCTCCGGAAAATGACATCTTGCCCGATGTGATGAAATACAACAACTTCGGAACATTGAATCATTTCGGAACTCCTGTTCTGGTTACCGGGTTTAAAAATAAGGCGCTTCAGTTCGATGGAATTCAAAACAACGTTTCGAGTGGGAAACTCACGAGTTCACTTTCAGGAAACCTAAGCTTTTGTTGCTATATAAAAACTGCAACCAGTAAGGCATCGGTCATTGCTGATCTGGCCAGCGGAGGAACTTCAGGACTGAAAATCGGTATCAGCGCCGAAGGGAAAGTTTATCTTGGTGCCGCTGAAACCGGCATGGCTACTGATTTGATTAGTACGTCAGCAGTAAACGACAATTCCTGGCATTTTATCGCTGTCCGCCGCGACAGTCTCAGCTATTATTTATATGTCGATGCTCAAAATCCGGTCGCATCAGGCAAAGGAACCACAAAAACCTATGACCAGCTTTTTGTCGGATCAGAAAGCGATGGCAGCTCGGCTTTTGCCGGAGTAATTGATGAATTAAAACTTTACGACACAGCGGTTGAAGAAGCAAGCTTCTTAAGGAGTATGTCACCAATCAACCCGATGAACCTTACCAAGGTAACCAATGAGCTGAACGTCAGACTGAGCTGGCTCGACAAAAGCAGCAATGAAGATGGATTTGTAATTGAGCGAAAAACCAACGATGGCGCCTGGGAAGAGTATTACAAAGTTGGGCCGAATGTCACTCTTTTTGTCGAAAATCTCAGGGACTACAATACTACCTACACATACCGAGTATGCTCCTTCAACAAATTTACCAAGTCGGCTCCCTCAAACGAAGTGGTTTATCTCACACCCAAAGATCCGACTCCTGTCATAGAACTTGGCTCACCGGCATTTCCGGTTTCTGTGTATCCAAATCCTGCCGGTGATAAATTTACACTCGTTTCTCCCGGTTCCTTGTCAATGAAATTGGTCGATCTGGAAGGAAGGGTCATTTTGTCACGAAAGGACTGTACTTCAATTGAATTGATTGATATCAGCACCGTTTCTTCAGGAGTTTATTTCGTTCAGGTGGAAGACGGGCAAAAACAAACGATCGTGAAACTTGTTAAGAATTAGATAAATTTATTTCAACTTAAAGTTTTGATGTATGGCTGAAGAAAAAAAAGAAAAATGGATGAATTACCTGGCATTGAGTACGGTAATATTTGCAGTTTGCGCAACCTTGTCGACCTTTAAAGGTGGAGGTTATGGAAGCAAGGCATTGTTGAACCAGTCGAATGCCTCCGATCAGTGGGCCTTTTTTCAGGCGAAAAGCATCAAAAGTTCACTGGCCAGCAACCAAAAGGAAAATCTTGAACTTCAGAAAGAAATCCTGAGCATTGATTCGCATTCCAAAGACAACGGATCGAAATACGATGCCCGGATAGCCAAGTATGAGCAGGATATTAAACGCTACGACGAAGAAAAAACAGCCATCAAAGCAAAGGCCGAAGCATTTGAGAAAGACCGGAATGTTTGTCAGGAGCACGGTGGCCAGTTTGGCCTGGCCGTCATTTTTCTTCAGGTAACCATTCTTTTGTCTTCCATCGCCGGACTTCTGAAAAAGAAACCGGTTTGGTATCTCAGTTTGGGGATTGGTTTCGTCGGCCTGATCTTTTTCATGGATGGATTCTGGCTTTTCCTGAAGGCTTTTTTATAGTCCGGACGACAGCTTCGTACCAATAAAAAACCCGGTATCAGAACGACACCGGGTTTTGATATTAAATTCGGATCTGGACTATTACAAAATCTTAGTTGTAAGGTTATTAATGCTGCTTTCCAATGCTTCGAATGGTTTGCCATTTCCCTGGTTGTCATCTTCAACAAAGGTGTATTTTACGCCGGCAACTTGTTTAGACTTCAGAATCGTTTTGAAATCAATAACCCCACAGCCTACACAAGTAATATCATCTTTAATCACCTCATAGAACGGGGCCTGTTTGGTCTTCATATCTTTGAAATGCAGAAGCTGGAATCTGCCTGGATATTTATTGAACATCGCTACCGGATCCTGACCGGCTTTTGATGCCCAGAAAAGATCTAATTCCATCGTAATGAGGTCTTTGTCCATTTCAGGCAAAAATACATCAAAGTAAGGAACCACCCCATTGATGTTTGCAAACTCAAAATTGTGATTGTGGTAACCAAATTGTATTCCGACCTCCTTCATGATTTTTCCCACCTTGTTCCAGTCGCCAATCATCTTTTTGTATTTTTCGATCGTTCGGTCAACGGGTTCAATCCATGGCTGGATACAATATTTTACACCAAGTTGAGCATGAGCATCGGCCATAATTTTTGCAGTTTCGATGGTGATGCCTTTTGATTCAACTGCTGAATGGCTGCTGATAGCCTCCATGCCCAAATCCTTGATGATCTTCTTGAATTCTTTCGGGGCAAATCCATAAAACTTACCATTGGAATAACTGGCGAGTTCAAGGTTTTTGTAACCCAGATCAGACACTTTCTTTAATGTGCCTAAAGTGTCCGATGTCATTGCATCGCGAATGGTGTACAACTGAAGGCCAACACCGAAGCTTTTCCGGTTAATAGCCGCTGATTTAAAACCCTGGGATCCAAGAACGATCGCACCAAGGGCGCCTGCGGCCGAAATTTTAAAAAACTCTCTTCTGTTTTGCATAGTTTTAATCGTTTATTTTTTAGTTGGAATAAATTCTATTTTTCGAGAGGATAAATATAATACAAAGCATTTATCTACAAATCAAAATCTTGACGAACCTCTCAAAATAAAATACAAAAAAGCACGCTGGTTTCCTGAAGTGCTTTTTTATGAGCGAGAAACGAGACTACCTGCTTGACAAGCTTTTTAGTAGGCAGGGAACGTGGGGATACATCGTTGCCAATTCAACAAGCCAATTTTTCTTTCCCATTCGTGATTTTCAGAAAATATATCCCCCTATATTTTTTAAAGACATTAAAATGTCGTAAATTTAATAGGGTCTTGGGTTTTTATTGCATAACAATCTAAATTCCAGATAATATGAAAACACTAATTCTGCTTACTTCACTTCTATTGTTTAACTCCCTCCTTTTTTCGAATGCACATGCTGCGATCATTTTCAGGCACCTTATTATGCAAGAAGATGTCACTGAACTGAATGCACTGGGCAATGCTCTAGGGGTTGCAGGTAAACCAGGGATAAATGGATGGCCAGTATCTGCGGATCAATTTAACTTTAGGGGCAATAATTATGTATCTGGGGTATATTTCCTTGTAAAAGACACCTTAAAAAAAACGGAAGGGAAGGATGAAGTCTGGACCTTTCGATACAAAGTGAAACAGATTAACCTGGCAGGTTTAAGTTTGTCAGGGATCTTACCCGATCTCTCCTTCAGCGATCTGGAAGAATTCGACCTCAGTTTTAACAATATCTCTGGAAGCATCCCGGTTTTGTATTTTCCGAAATGCAAAAAGATCATTCTGCACCGAAACCAGTTGACCGGTCCACTTCCCAATTTCGACCTTCCTGAACTAACCGACCTCGGATTTATCAGCAATAAATTAAGCGGAACAATTCCCAACCTGAACCTGCCCAAATTGGTTGCACTCCAACTTGGTGATAACCAATTTGAAGGAGAAATCCCGAATTTCAATTTACCTGTCTTGAAGTTCCTTTATCTGACCAACAACAAACTTACCGGCAACATTCCAAACTTCAATTTACCTGAACTACAGGA
This sequence comes from Prolixibacteraceae bacterium, assembly GCA_025355875.1. Taxonomy (GTDB): domain Bacteria; phylum Bacteroidota; class Bacteroidia; order Bacteroidales; family Prolixibacteraceae; genus Aquipluma. The sequence goes on from JANXYV010000169.1 coordinate 35,079, forward strand.
TCTGGATATTGAGGATAACCAATTAACAGGAACAATTCCTGTGTTTAATTTCCCAAAAGCCTGGAATATCAGGTTGACGGCAAACCAACTGACTGGCCTTATACCCATTTTTAATATGCCGTTTCTATCAAACCTTGCTTTGGGGCAGAACCAACTGACCGGAACTATTCCCAAATTCAATATGGCTAACCTGATCCTTCTCAATCTTAAAGAAAACAAGCTGGAGGGAGAATTTGACAACTCTGGATTACCTGAACTGCTAGGTCTATATATTGAGAAAAATATGATAACCAAAATTCCTGTTTTGAAGGCTAACTCACCGAAGTTGGATGATGCGGATGTTTCGGGCTGCAACCTGAAATTTGAGGATATTGAACCCAATATGGATATTAAAATCTTCAATTATACAGGCCAACAGAGGATTGAGACCTACCAGTCTCAGAGCGGAACACTGGTTATCCTTTCCGTAAAAGATAATGCGCCCCACAATGAATACAAATGGCGAAAGGTAAAAGACGGTGTAAACACTATTGTACCCGGAGCTGTGAACAATAGTCTAGTGTCACGTCACAGATAGTATGACGTAATTAAAAAAAGTGTATCTTAGCAAAAAAAAAGGCTATGAACACTTACAAAGTCACTCTCACACAAGAAGAACGAAATCAATTGACTGAAATTACCCGAACCGGAACCCATGCTGCAAGAAAGGTTATTCATGCACTGATTCTCCTGAATGTTGATCGCGGACA